>CAWCBX010000126.1:0-24940 GCA_963793595.1 uncultured Gammaproteobacteria bacterium
AAAACCTGCAATTGCACCCTTTTTTCGCCCGAATTGCTTTCTGAAATGGTCACCGAGACCGGGAAAGACCGGAGCCGGGTGCGACAGGTTTACCACTCAGAGCTGCTGCCGGGCAGCGAAGGAATGCAATATGTGATGCACCTGCGCGGCGGAATCCAGCACGCGGTCCCCAGCCCTGGTGCCACACACAACAATGTCCTGCTCATCTGGGAAATGGGGCCACATTTAAAAGTTCTGGGCCAAAAAGCGCGCGGCTTCAGCAACCGAACACGGGAAGAATTGCGGGAGACATTTTCCTGGATGCCGTTCAAACGAGCGGGTTCATGGCAGGCACTTGTGACAGATTATGGGAATGTGAGCCGGGAAGTACGGCCCTGGGAAGCTTCCACCTGGTTGCTGGATTGGGATCAAAAGGATGTCCTGCTGCAAGGACCGCAGGAAAAAGACGCTTATGGGCTAATCGCCCCGCGCTTGTGCCTACAAGATGAGGATGGCTCGGCCGTGGCACTGGCGGTGGCCGGCAAAGGCTTCCGCCTGATTCGCATCCAACCTTAGTTTTTTCTGAGCAGGAATTTCGCCAGCGGCTCAAAAACGAAAATTCATACAGTGCCCTGAGCATCTTGTGGTCCATGGAAAAGCCACTGGCCGAACCTAAAACGGCATCTATGCCACAATCGGGGCAAAGCGCCGTTTGGCCATCATCGGTATATTCGGTGACATCCGAGGGCAAGAAAAGATGTCGGCAATAGTAGCAGCCTGCGGCATCGCTTTTTGCCAATGCATCACGGTTGTTTTTACTGTGCTTACTCGTTCCGAGAGGACTTCGACGGGGGTCTTGTCCAGCAAAGCTTCGTAATTGGAGCGACGATAATTGCGTGCATTCGAATATGGCAGAGAGGTGATCTCGTTGATGAGATTATTCAGATACTTGCGATCAGCCGTTGTAGGGATGTATTTCGCACCGACACTCAGCGTTTCCGCCGCCCGGTCACGGGCCCTCTCCGAGCCTTCTCGTAAGATCTCGATCAGCAGCGCTTCCGCCACCGGCGGATGCTGTCGGATATCCAGACAATAAGTAAAATTGTACTGCCAGGTGTCTGATTTGGTGCGCCAGATTCGCTGAATTTCCTCCCAGGCCTCGCGAGGCTGAAAGATCAAAGCGGCATGAACTGAAGCATAAAGCGCATTCGGGAATTTTTTACCCTGTGGTTTTTCCATCAAGTCGATGATGTCTGCCATGGTCAGCATAGAAATCGGTCGGTTTGTATTTCAAATAGTAGAAAGTCGTGTTTTTGCGGTCTCGTAATCCATTTGTGACAACACCCCTTCGGCCAGCAAGGTCTCCAGCATTTCCTGCAGGCGGCCATGCTTGTCCTGATTATGCAACCTGAGCAGGCTGGCGACATTACTCGTCATCAACGGCAACACGGTCTGTTCAGGCAATCCGCTATCGAGCAAATTCTTGAAACATTCCGCCATCGCCGAACAGCTGGCAAATCCCATTTTCAGCAGTTCTCCCTGCGCATCGAAGCTCGGTAGACAACCGCCACCATCCGAACTGATGGTCAATTTGGTGCTATCGCAACCCTTATCGAGGAAACGTTCGACCGCTTCTTCAGCTGACCAGCCCTGCTCGTCCGAATCCGCTGGAAACGCGGTGAGATCGACGTTGCAACCCAATCCGCTCAACTCGCAGGCCTCCTCAAATAGTGGTTTATTACGATTGACATGAGTCGGATTGAAAACCCGTGGCGGAATTTCGCTTTGTTCAAGGCAATCACGAATCATCGACAGCCCGCGTTCACCATCACCCAGATGAAAGTGCACGATACCCGCTTTGCCGGTCATCAGGCCGGCGACATGTGCCTCGCTGGCGAGACGTAAAATTTCAGCAAGGGTGGGCTGACTCGAACGATGGTCGCTGATTGCGACCTCGCCCACACCGATCACCGGCTCGAGGTTGACGATATCACTGCGCACCGATCCGGTCAGGGTGATGACCGGCACATGGTAACCACCGGTATAACACCAGGCAGATAAACCTTCTTCACGCAGCCCCATCACCTGGGAAACCAGGTTTTGTGGCGTACGCGTCAAATCGTCGGTGCCGAGCAGGCCGATAACACTGGTGACCCCGGCGTGCGTAATCTGGCTGAGCGCGAGCGGTGGTACACGGGTCGAGGGTCCTGCTTCACCACCACCGCCGGTCAGGTGCGTGTGCGCATCGATGAAACCCGGAATCAGCCTGGCGCCATCGAGATCGGTCAGCCTGACATCGAGCGCATCATCCAGCTGCGGCAACTGTTCGCCGATATAGGCGATTTTTCCGGCGCAAACCAGTACGTGCCTGATACCCATCGGTTCGGGTGCAAAAACGTTCGCATTGGTAATCAGTTCAAACATTTATTTAAAATTCGCTGTGGCGCGGGCATAAACAGAGCGCGTTATTCTAAATTAAGCCTGTCAAAAAAACCCCTGGTTTTTGGCCAGACGCAGCCTCAGTCACCCAATTTGATTAATTTACGCCTGCTTTCACCGCAGTTAACGTCATTTTCCGGCCTGGTCGGCGATTTGCCTGGCGAATGCCTTGATTTCCTCGAGGTCGGAGCTGCGCCGCATCGGCGGCAAACTGTCGAGCATGCCTTTACCGTAGGACTTCGTGTTGAGACGGTTATCGCACAAGGCCACGATGCCCCGATCGCCAATGTCGCGTATCAGCCGGCCTACCCCCTGGCGCAGACTGATGGTCGCTTCCGGTATCTGTACTTCGAAGAAAGCATTGCCGCCATTTTGATTGACCTGCTGAATGCGTTTGCGATACACCGGATCCTGCGGCGACTTGAAGGGCAATTTATCGATGATCACGCAGCGCAACTGGTCGCCCTTGACATCAACCCCCTCCCAGAAACTGCTGGTGCCGAGCAACACCGGGTTTTCTATTTTAATGAACTGTTGCAGCAATTCGTTGCGTTGCAGCTCACCTTGCACCAGTAATGGATAATCAGTCCGGGAACGCAGGTACTCCGCAGTCAGGGTCAACATGCGGTAACTGGTAAACAGGATAAAACAATGGCCCGTGCAGGCCTCGACGAGCTCACGGCACAGTTCACCGAATATCAGCGGATAACGGTCATCCGATGGCTCGGGCAGGTGTGACGGCAGGTATAGCATTGCCTGTTTCTGGTAATCGAAGGGACTGTCGAAGCTGTCACTAGCAATGCCATCGAGCCCGAGGCGATCGCAATAGTAACGGAACGATTGCTGTGAGCTGAGCGTGGCCGAAGTAAAAATGACCGACGCAAACGCGGCCGCCTTGAGTTGCTGGCGAAACGCCTGTGCCACCTCCAGGGGCGATTGCACGAGACGAAAACTGCGCTCGTTCAATTCGTACCAGCTAACCTGGTTATCGTCAGCCTCGAGAAAACTCGCCAACGCCAGCTTGAGCGCCTGCATGCGGCGATGACACATCGCCAGCTCCTTGCCACGACTGACCATGGGCTCGAGTTCGTCATCGAGGGCATCGATAGACTGCTGTAACGATTGCATCGCCTGCTGTACTGCCGGCGCGTGCTGAATCCGCTCCCACTCGCCCTTTTGCGCAAAGGAACGCAAGGCGAGGCGAAAATCGGCGGCGCATTTTTGCAAATGATCGCTGCGCTTCCTGCAGCGCTTTCGACTCGGCGGCCTCGGCGACTTCGGCCTCGGCAATATCACGGCATAAAGTATCGACCTGGCGCAGGGTAATTTGCTGGCCATAAAAATTGCCGGCGATATCGGGTAGTTGGTGGGCTTCGTCGAAAATCAGCACATCAGCGTCAGGCAGGAGTTCACCAAAACCGTCTTCCTTCAACGCCAGGTCGGAAAAGTACAGGTGATGGTTGATCACCAGGATGTCCGCATCCAGCGCGCGTTTACGTGCCTTGAGCACGAAGCAGTTTTCGATTTCCGGACACTCGCTACCGAGGCAATTATCCGCGTTCGAAGTGGCGTAATACCACAGGCTGTCATTTTCGGGAATTTCGGCGAATTCACCAATATCACCACTATCGCTAAGTTCTGCCCAGGCAGCGACGGCGCTGAATATTGCCGCCATGTCACGACTCCTGAAACGATCTTCGCGGCGATATTTGTTCAACCGATGCGGGCAGCAGTAATTGCTGCGCCCTTTCAGCAACGCAACCTTTTTAGAGCTGACGATAGCCTTGCGAATTAACGGAATATCCTTTTGAAACAGCTGATCCTGCAGGTTGCGTGTTCCGGTCGATATCACCACGCGCGCATCACTCAGAAAAGCAGGCACCAGGTAGGCGAAGGATTTGCCAATGCCGGTGCTGGCTTCGATAACGCGTGACTCGCCGAGCGCGATTGCCTCGCTGATCAACTCGGCCATGCCCAGCTGACTCGCCCGCGACTCGAAATCGGTGATGTGCTCACCGATGATGCCATCCTCGCCCAGCACCGCTGCGACGTTTAGTTCGCTTGCAAGCTCTGCCATTACTGGCACTGCACCCTGAGCCTGTCATTGGCGCCACCGAGAACATCGTCGTAGCTGCCATAACTGCTGGAACGTTCAATCATCGCCACGCAACGCTCGAGCTGACCCTCGTGCCAGTAGGTCCGCGCCAGGTAATGCCAGCTCCAGGCATTGCGCGGCTGGATCTTGATAGCTCTTTGCAGGTAATCGATGGCTTGCTGGTATTGCTCATCGTCGATTGCGGCAAGCGCCTGCTCATGCAGTACAGCGACTGGCCGGGCTTCCTGCTGAATGACATCGACATCGCTCTGGTACCTGTTAGGCGGGGGTTGCTGCGGGACGCTACAGGACGCGCTCATCATAATGGCAATCAGCGTCGCCAGGCGAAATAACGAGGCTAGCCCGCACTTCTCACCCGCCTCGTGCTGCGGACGCCGAGATGCTCGCCGTGACGGAAGCTGGTGATAAATGCGGCTTAGAGGAAGTGCTATTGACATCGAGATCGTGCGCTCGGAATCCGATCCTTGGGAAACGGTAACAATACACTAGTTGCACAGGATTTTTGCGTAATTCCACCATCGGCCGGGTTAACATGGCGCCAGGCCAGGCTGTCGTCTCGGCTCAGCTTGAATGACTCGAAACCCTGTAACTGCATGATTTCCGACCAGACCCGCAGCGCCCCGGATGAACCGGTCAGGTTTATCGGGCCGTTGTCGTCACGGCCCAGCCAGACGACCGCCAGATATCGCTGTGAAAAACCGACAAACCAGGAATCCCGCACATCGTTGGTGGTACCGGTTTTTCCGGCAAGGGTCTTACCTTCAAATCGTTCGGCCAGGTATTGGGCGGTGCCGCTTTCGCTGACGCCGATCATCGCCCGCTGTACCTGGATCATGCGCGCCTGGTCAAACAGTTTGAGTGATTCCAGCGGCACCCTTGCGAGCATGTGATTGTCCTGGTCGGCGACGCTGCGAATAGTGGTCAACGGGGTAAAGTAACCGTTGTTGGCAATCACCTGAAACATTTGTGAGACTTCGTAGGCTGACATTGCCGTGGTACCGAGTAACATCGACGGGTAAACCACGTCGTGTTTCAACAGCTTGATTTTGGCCAGGTTCTGCGCCAGCGCCTCGAGTCCACCATCGACCCCGAGACGGACGAATGGCAGGTTGTAAGAGCGCACAAAAGCCTCGTAAAGACTCATTTCGCCATGCAACTCGCGGTCATAATTTCGCGGTTCCCAGATCTTTCCATCCGATTGCTGAATACGGATTGGTTCGTCGCTGACCTTACTGGCAAGGGTTAACCTGTCATGTAACAGGCTGTAGAGCAACAACGGCTTTATCAGTGAACCAATTGGACGCTGCGCCATCAGGGCGCGATTAAAACCGGGATAATCGGTGACCCGATCGCCAACCAGGGCCTGTATATCGCCGTTCAGGTAATCGATTATCACCACGGCCGCCTGCAGTTCGGGCTGCCTGAAACCCTTTAAACCCTTCGCCAGCCCCAGTTCCAGGTTACGTTGCAGCAACGGGTCGAAAGCGGTGAAAACGCGTAACCCGCGTCGCGCTAACTCGTCACCGGAATAGCTTGACTGCAGTTGTCGCTTGACCAGATCGAGGTAGGCCGGAAACGGGTTGACGCCGGGTAAGCGTTTAACGATTCCGATCGGGGCTGCGACCGCTCTGGCGTGTTCCCTGGCATCGAGTAACTTCTGCTCGAGCATAACCTTGAGCACCAGGTTGCGACGCGCCAGCGCGGTATCGGGTGCGCTGAACGGATTGTAGCGCGAAGGACCTTTAACCATGCCCACCAGCAGCGCCAGATGCTGCGCTTCGAGGTTATCGACGCTGCGCCGGAACATCATGCGACTGGCGCGCGCAAAGCCATGAATGGCAATGCGATTTTGCTGCAACAGAAACACTTCGTTGATGTACGCGGTGATGATCGTCTGCTTGCTGAAGCGCAGTTCCAGTAGTATCGCCATGAAGGCTTCGTTCATCTTGCGCAGCAACGACTTTTCCGGCGTCAGGAAGAGGTTCTTGGCCAGTTGCTGGGTCAGTGTACTGCCACCCTGCACCGTTTTTCCCGCTTTGAGATTGGCCAGCAGAGCACGCAGGATCGCCATCGGGCTGACTCCTGAATGCTCGAAGAATGTGCGATCTTCTACCGCGATCAGCGTATCGATCAAAAGTTGCGGCACTTCGTTTTCGGCAAGCAGTAAACGGTCTTCGTCGTTATCCGGGTAGTAGCTGCCCAGGATCACCGGTGGTAGACGAAACAGCTGTAAATCACTGAGGCTGCTGGAATCGGTCAGTGCCGAAATCCGCCCGCGCTCGAAAAATACCTGTACCAGCCTGCGAATCCTGTAATTGATCGCCGAAATCAAACCGACGGCTGTGCAGCTCCAGTGACTCGCCGAGTAGACGATATTGCCCCGGTAAAGGCTCGCGTTGAACCTGCAGGAAACTCGACAAATCAAGCTCGTAAACCAGTTGTTCGCGGGTTAAAGCAAGGTTGGGGTATAGCTCCAGTGCCCGCGCGTAGACGCGTGACGGTAAAGCCCAGGCACCACCCTCGAATCGACTATTGATCAGGTAATTGAGATAACCCAGGTAAATCGCAAACCCGGCCAGTAGCAGGGCCGCGGCGACAAGGTACTTTTTCCTGCGCGAGGGATTGGTAGTGGACTTTTTCCGGCGCGACGGGCTGGTAGCAGCCTTTTTCCGGCGCGGGCGACTGACGGCAGTCTTTTTGCTGCGGCTTGCTTTGCGTGGCATCGCGGCGCTACTTCCGCCCCGTGTCTAGCCGGGGTTCCGTTTTGCCTTGACCGCCGAGGCGAGTTCGCGCAATAAAGTTTCCGAATCTTCCCAGCCGATGCAGGCATCGGTAATGCTTTGTCCGTAAGTCAGTCTCGCCACCGGGCTTGATAATCCTGGCGACCTTCGACCAGATGTGATTCGATCATCAGGCCGAAGATATTGTCCTGCCCGGTTTTGATCTGGTGGATGATATCGCGGCAAACTTCGACCTGCTTGTGGAATTGTTTCTGGCTATTGGCGTGACTGGTATCGATCATCAGGCGCGGATTGAGGCCGCTTGTCTCGAGTTTCTCGGTGCACCGCCGCGACACTGACACGATCATAGTTGGGGCGATCGCTGCCACCGCGCAGAATAACGTGGGTGTATTCGTTACCCGCAGGTGGTGAAAATAGCCGAATGCCCCTGCAGGGTAATTGAAATGAAATGATGTGAACCCTTCGCGGCGCCCATGGCATCGATCGCAACCTGCACGCCGCCATCGGTACCGTTTTTGAAACCGACCGGACAGGAAAGTCCGGAAGCCAGTTCGCGATGTCCCTGGCTTTCGGTGGTGCGCGCGCCGATAGCACCCCAGCACACCAGGTCGGAAATGTATTGCGGGCTGATCAGGTCGAGGTATTCGTGGCCCGGCCGGAATGCCTTTTTCGGCAAGATTCAAGCAACAGTTCGCGCGCCTTGCGCACGCCCTTGTTGATGTGGAAACTGCCGTCCAGGTCCGGATCGTTGATCAAGCCTTTCCAGCCAACCGTGGTGCGCGGTTTCTCGAAGTACACGCGCATGACGATAATCAGTTCCTGCTTGAGTTCATCCGTCATCAGCTTTCAGGCGATCGGCGTATTCCAGCGCGGCCTCGGTATCGTGAATCGAACAGGGCCCGATAATCACCACCAGGCGATCGTCCTTGCCGTCGAGCACGTCGTAAATTTGCTGGCGCGTTTCGGTAACCGTGTTCGCGGCCTGCTCGGACAGCGGCAATTCCTGCATCAGCGCTTCGGGCGTGCGAATTTCCTTGGTGCCCGTAATGCGCAGGTCTTTGGTTTGTTGCATAGTCATTTCGTAATCTGTTCGGCCTGGGTGTGCCGTTGTAAAAAGCCGATATTCTTAACTATCGGAGGATTAATTGCCAGAGTTAAATGCGGCCAGCAATGCGCGCGTCTGTTCGCGGCGCGAGGCGTGGGCCGATACTGGGTGACAATCTTCGCGATGCCGCGAGCGACGCGAGATCGCCGGCGTGGTGAAAACTCATGCCCTGTGACAGTCCATAGAACAACGCGCCGGCAAACATGTCACCGGCACCCAGCGTATCGATGGCCTGGACCTGGTTGGGTTTGATTTCGATTTCAATGAACACCATCGAATAACAGCGCGCCTTCCCTGCCGCGGGTAATGGCAAAATTGCGCGCTAGCTTTTTGAATAATTGCACCGCCTCGTCTAAATTATCGGTATTGGCCAGTTCCATCGCTTCGTCTTCATTGGCGAATAGCAGGTCCACGCCGTCACCGATCATGGCTTCCATCGATTCGCGGAAAAACTTGACCATGTTCGGATCGGATAGCGTCAACGACGTCTTGATATCTTGCGTTTTCGGCAATCCTGCGCGCCTCTATCGCCGCATCACGTGTATTTTCAGCACTCGCCAGGTATCCTTCGATATATATGTATTCGAGATTGCTTGATCGCTTCGACATCGATATCACTGCTATCGAGTTCGGCGCTGACGCCGAGAAAGGTGTTCATCGTGCGATCGGCATCAGGCGTGACAAAAACCAGGCACTTTGCCGGTCACCCCGGACGGTAACGGCTTGATATCGAGATTCGAGTGTACCCCCGAGTCATGCAGATCACGGGCAAAAATCTGCCCGGTCATATCACTCGCCACGCGGCAGTCGAGATGTGTCCTCGCGCCCATCTGCGCCAGCGCAATGATCGTATTCGCCGCCGATCCGCCACAGGTCATGCTCTCGTGCGATTCACCGAGTTGCGCCACCAGGCTATTCTGGCGTTGCTCGTCGATCAGCGTCATTACTCCCTTGTCGATATCCAGCTCGACCAGTTTATGCGGCGTGGCGTGATACTCGATATCGACCAGTGCATTACCGATCGCATATACATCAAATTTCTTCATAACTGTCCTTCAATCAGTAGCTTAATCGGGGCATTTTAACCGTATTATGAGCATTGGTTGGATAATCTTTTGATTCACAGGTAGAAAATAAATTTAATCCCTGAAAACTGTCACATTATCCTGTTCAAAATCGCAAATAACGACTATATATACAGTCTGTATACATTTCAAAACGGGGGTATTGAAGATGTATCGCATTGAAACTACCGACCCGATTACCGGCAAATCACTGACGCAGTTAGTCAACATGCCTTTCGTGATCGAAGACGATAACGACGACAGTCTGGTAATTTACTTTGAGTCCGAACAAAACCGCGATTTGTACCTGCAAAATCCAGCCGAGCATCGGCTGAAGCATTATAGAAAATACCAGCACAGCTAATCTGTTTCGAACTTACCAGGCCACCGCAAGCGGTGGCCTTTTGTTTGTTTCAGGGCATAGCCTGAATCAATTGATTGTATAAATAAAATTAACTTCATTTATATATTCGGCTTGCTAATATACGTCCTCCATGAACATAACCCTAATCAATTACAACCGGAGGCATTATGTCCCTTAAAGGATCACAAACCGAACAAAATCTGAAAGACGCTTTCGCCGGAGAATCACAGGCCAACCGTCGTTACCTGTATTTCGCCGCCAAGGCCGACGTCGAAGGCTTCAACGACGTGTCCGCAGTATTTCGCTCGACCGCCGAAGGCGAAACCGGTCATGCGCACGGTCATCTCGAGTACCTGGAAGAAACAGGTGATCCAGCAACAGGTCTGCCGATCGGTAGCACCGAAAATAACCTCAAGGCATCGATTGCCGGCGAAACCCACGAGTACACCGATATGTATCCGGGCATGGCAAAGACCGCTCGTGACGAAGGTTTCGACGAAATTGCCGACTGGTTTGAAACTCTGGCAAAAGCCGAGCGTTCACACGCAAATCGTTTCCAGAAAGCACTCGATAACCTCGACGCTTAATCCACTTCAGATACCGGGCCCTGCGGGGCCCGGTATCTTTATACAGGCAACACACATGTCTACTGCATCCCGTGAAGGTAGTCTCGATGCGCCCACGCGCCATCCGCTCGGGCAGAATGATCCGGATTTTTACGACGAAACCGCCATCTTCGACGAACTCGAACGCGTCTTCGATATCTGCCACGGCTGTCGTCGTTGTGTCAGCCTGTGTAATTCCTTTCCTACCCTGTTCGACCTGGTCGATGAATCCTCCACGATGGAAGTCGACGGCGTCGAACGCAAGGATTACTGGAACGTCGTCGATCACTGCTATCTCTGCGATCTGTGTTACCTGACCAAATGTCCCTACGTACCACCCCATGAATGGAACGTGGACTTTCCGCACCTGATGCTGCGTGCCAAGGCGCTTGGCTACAAACAGGGCCGCGCCAAATTTCGCGACAAGCTGATTACTTCAACCGACACGAGTCGGCAAGCTGGCCAGTATTCCGATCGTGGTCAACGTCGTCAACGCGGTTAACCGCAACGAAAATACTCGCGCCCTGCTGGAATCGTCACTCGGTATCGATGCAGATGCGCGCCTGCCCGAGTATCACGCTAATACGCTGAGCAAGCGCAGTCGCCGACATAGTCCCGGCGATTTCGAGGTTCAGGCTACCGATAAAACAACCGGCAAGGTCGCAATTTTTGCCACCTGCTACGGTGAATATAACGAACCGTTGATCGGCGAAGATTTACTCGCGGTGTTCGAGCACAATAAAATCCCGACCATGATTGTCAAAAATACGGTCTGTTGCGGCATGCCCAAGCTCGAGCTGGGTGATCTTGACTCGGTAGAAAAATTGAAGAATCACAATATTCCGCTGCTCGCCCAACTGGTAGATGACGGCTGGGACATTATTTCACCGGTGCCTTCCTGTACCTTGCAATTCAAACAGGAACTGCCGCTGATGTTCCCCGAAGAGACCGAGGTGGCAAAGGTGCAGCAGGCTTTCTTCGACCCCTTTGAATACCTCGCGCTGCGGCACAAGGCGGGACTATTGAGTACCGCTTTCGCCAACAGCATCGGCAAGATCGCCTATCACGTCGCCTGCCATCAACGCGTGCAGCGCATCGGTATGAAAACCCGCGATATCCTGGCGCTGATTCCCGATACTGAAATCGATGCCATCGAACGCTGTTCCGGACATGATGGAACCTACGCGATCAAAAAGGAATTTCACGACATTTCGATGAAAATCTGCAAGCCGGTCGTCAATCGCGTGAAAAAAGCCGAACCCGACGCCTATGCGAGCGACTGCCCGATGGCCGGGCACCATATCTCGGAAGGGCTCGCCGACGGCAGCAGTACCCAACATCCGATCAGCCTGCTACGCCGGGCCTACGGAGTCTGAATTATGGAGTTAAACATGACACAGCAAATTACCCGTGACGACCTGATGAGCCTCGAGCAGTACGCCGAACAACGCGGCGAGTTTCGCCAGAAGGTACTCGCACACAAGAAGCATCGCCAGGTAGCACTCGGCCCGAATGCCACCCTTTACTTCGAAGATCGCCTGACCTTGCTGTACCAGATCCAGGAAATGCTGCGCATCGAAAAGGTGTTCGAAGCAGACGGCATTAACGAGGAACTCGAAGCTTACAACCCTATGATCCCGAGCGGGCGCAACTTCAAGGCGACTTTCATGATCGAGTACGCCGACGCAATTGTGCGCGCCGCGCAACTGGAAAAAATGGTAAACATTGAAGACCTGGTGTGGATGCAGGTTGGTGAGCATGACAAGATCTGGGCGATCGCCGACGAAGACCTGGAGCGTTCCAACGACATCAAGACCTCGGCGGTACATTTCATGCGCTTTGAAATGACCGATGAAATGGCGCAGGAATTAAAAGCAGGCGCTGACTTGCGGATCGGCGTGCAACACGCGGTCTACACTTACGACGTGCTCGTTGCGGGCGACACCAGGGCATCATTACTGGCCGACCTGGACTGAGAATCACCAGCCTGACAAAGGCCAATAGTTCATATGGCAAAAATACACGCTCAACTGGCGGCCGACTGTAAACTGCTGGGTCGGTTTCCCCTCTGTCATCTGCTGTTGATGAATGACTGCAACTACCCCTGGTTTATCCTCGTGCCCGATCGCGACCGATATTCGCGAGATATACCAGCTTGACGCGACCGAACGCAGGCAACTGCTGGATGAGTCCTGTTTACTGTCCGAGTTCCTGATGGACGCATTCAATGGCGACAAACTCAATGTTGCTGCCCTCGGAAACCAGGTACCGCAGCTGCACCTGCACCACGTGGTGCGCTATGAATCAGATCCTGCCTGGCCGGCACCGGTCTGGGGAAAACATTCCGCACTGCCCTATTCCGCAGCTGCACTGGATGAAATTAAATCAAAGCTCGGGGCTGCAGGGCTGAAGGATTTCGAGTCTATCGTTAGCAGCTAGCGTCAACTTAGCGAACACTGCCTCGAGCGTTAACCCCAAATTCGAGTAATAATGATATAAATCAATGATCGATTTCAGGTTGAGTGATTAACTGTATTGTATGGACAAGCTTGCGCAAACGGATACCATTCAACCGACTTCACCTGACCTCCCTGGACACTGCTGGTACAACAATATGACAAAACACCACTTAACTGAGACAGTAGTTTCTGACCCGGCGGGTCGCTTTGTACCGGGCAGAGGACAGCTTCAACTGTTAATCATCGCACTGCTATGTGCGGGGTTAATGTTTGGCTGCGCTCAAATCCGCAAGGTGACCTACCCCCAGGATTATGTCTACCTGGAGAAAAAACAGGTTTCCAGCAAGATGGCCCTGTTGAATTACTACATGATCAAGATCGATGAAATTCTGCTTGAAGATTCTACTATCAACAGCGATCAACAGGCACGAATCGAAGAAATTCTGGTTTCAATGGGCGACACCGTGAGTTCGCTCGAAACCTCCGGCGATGCTCGTACCAGCCACCTCGTTATCGATGATCATATCGGCCAGTTCAGATCGGATCTCAACCTGGCGCTGAACAATGTGCGGGCGGACCCGCCCAATTATTTCGCCCTGGGTAAACTCAGGGGCAGTTGTGCCGCCTGCCATCAATATCGTAAATTCTAATCTTCGTTCACCCAGCCAGAACTCCGGAAAACGGGTTGCGTAAATGTTTTTCTTGCTGAGCGGTATCGTCCTGCTGGCGCTGATCATTGGCTTATTCTGGTTAAAGGATCAGCTGGAAAATCCGTTGCTCGCGCGCTTCGCCTACTCCGGGCTGATTGCGCGCCTGGCAGTGGTCGGTGCAGCCTTCGTCGTGTTGGGACTCTTGCTGGTACTGTCAGATTTCGCGAAACAGCTATCGGCGTAGCAAGATAGACGAATCAATAATCAACCGGCGTTGACGGCGGTAAAGGCATATCCAGCTGTTTGAGAACCTGGCGCAGGCGGTCCGGATAATCGGTAATAATACCGTCGACATCCATCGCGATCAGCGCACGCATACGTACGGGTTCGTTCACCGTCCAGACATTGACCGACAATCCCAGTTCGTGCGCCAGTCTTATCGAATCGGCGCTGACCTCGCGATGATAGGAAGACCAGATCGCACCACCGGCAGCCTTGATCGCACGCGCGGCGCTACCATCGAAATCATCCACGTCAAACCCGTTCAGCCAGGGCGAAGCCCCGGGCCTGCCAGCCTGTAAATTGCTAAGCCATTTCTGATCAGCGGTCAGATACGAGGTGGCGATATCCGGGGCTATATCCTGAACTGCCCGCAGCGCACGCCAGTCGAAGGATTGCACCGTGGTCCTGCTTTCCATGTGGTAAGCGCGAATAACGTCGACAACCGTCTGCGCGAATTTCCCGGGTGAGTGAGTCAGGTCGGGACGCTCCGGATTGGTCTTGATTTCTATATTGAAACGCACCTGCTGGTTACCCGATTTAGTGACGAGTTCGAATACCTCGCCCAGCGTTGGCACGGAGCTGCCGTCCACCGCCTGCTGATCAGGATAACGTTGCGCATATTTAGTGGTCGGGTTCAAGCGCCCGACATCATAGGCTTTGGCCATGTCCAGCGTCATCGAGTGGATGGTGGGACTGCTTTTGCTTAGCCAGGCTCCGTTAGCGTCACGCGCGATTTCAGGCTCGAAACGCGGGTTATGTATGACCACGACCGCAAAATCCCGGGTTACCGCGAGGTCGAGTTCAAGCGTGCTGACACCAATGGAAAGCGCTTTGGCAAATCCGGGCAGGGTATTCTCCGGCATCAGGCCACGTGCCCCCCTGTGCCCCTGTAGATCGAATCCCTGGGCAATGCCGGTCAATCCAATTAAACCCATGACGGCAATACCCCTGGCTATTCGCTTGAAGGGATTTCTGGCGGTAGATCTCATCTCTAACCGGGGCGCTTTTCGGTAACAGCGTTGAATAACAGCATTTTACGGTCAGTTTTACACCCTGCCCGCTCAGGTGTGACCAAAAGAGAGCATCGCATCGGCAACCTTGACGAAGCCGGCGATATTGGCACCGGCGAGGTAGTCGACACGACCATCACGCTCGCCATATTCGACACAGCTTTCGTGGATATTGCTCATCGTGTCTTTGAGTAATTTTTCCAGGTCGTCTTCACTCCAGGCGATACGCGCGCTGTTCTGACTCATCTCCAGTCCGGACACGGCCACGCCCCCGGCGTTAGCGGCCTTGCTCGGTGCGTATAATATGCCGGCTTGCTGGAAAGCCTCGATACCGGCGAGCTCGGTCGGCATATTGGCGCCTTCCGAAACCCCGATACAACCATTTTTCAACAATACCCGGGCTTCTTCCTCATTGATTTCATTTTGCGTCGCGCAGGGCAGCGCTACTTCACAGGGAACATGCCAGGGTCTGCCCTCGTGGAAACTGGCCGAATTGAATTCATCCGCGTACTCGCTGATGCGGCCTCGACGCACCTGCTTGAGATCGATCAGGTAAGCGAGTTTTTCGGCGTCGATGCCGTCGGGGTCATGCACGAAACCCGAAGAATCCGACAAGGTGACCACCTTGCCTCCCAGGTGATTCACTTTCTGCACGGCATAGGTAGCGACATTGCCGGAACCGGAAACACAAACCGTCTTGCCTTCTAAACCATTGCCATTTCTGGCCAGCATATTGTCCATGAAATACACGGTGCCATAGCCAGTCGCCTCGGTGCGAATCTTGCTGCCACCGAACTCCATACCTTTGCCCGTGAGCACCCCGACAAACCTGTTTTCGATGCGCTTGTACTGACCGAACAGATAACCGATCTCACGTGAGCCAACCCCGATATCACCGGCCGGAACATCGGTATCCTCGCCGATATGGCGATGTAATTCGATCATGAAAGACTGGCAGAAGCGCATGACTTCGTTATCACTTTTACCTTTCGGATTAAAATCAGACCCGCCTTTTCCACCTCCCATGGGAAGCCCGGTAAGGCTGTTTTTGAAGGTTTGTTCGAAACCGAGAAACTTGAGTACGCTCAGGTTGACCGAGGGATGGAAACGCAAGCCGCCCTTATAGGGGCCAATCGAGTTGTTAAACTGCACGCGGTAACCGCGTTGATTACGGATGTTTCCCTTGTCGTCGGTCCAGGGAACGCGGAACATGACTACGCGATCGGGTTCAACCATGCGTTCCAGAATCTGCATTTTATGGTAGATGGGCTTATCCGCAATGTAGGGAAAAATCGTCGCGGCTACCTCGGAGACGGCCTGGTGAAACTCGAGTTCACCTGGATTGCGTTTTACAACCCCATTCATGAAACGTTCAAGATACTCTGCAGTCTTGTTCATTACTCCCCTCTTATCTGTTTTTAATTAGAATATTTTAAGTTCAGGCCTGGACCTGTGCCAGGCGTGCGAATCAAGCATACCGGGCTCGGCCAAGGGCACCGTTTAAGCGCATCATAGCACTGGTTTTCGCTAGATTGCGTCGAAAATTCAGACCCGCCCCGCAACACAGGCTAAATCGGCCCAACGCTGCATCTCAGGATTCAGCAGAACTGACAGAAGGTAAACCCGATTACTCCTGGATATTCGCATCATCCGGCGAGCATCAATCTCCATGGCAAACTTAATTGATCTATTTGTAGATATTAATATATTAAATTCAATAGCTTACCAGGTACTTGACGATTTCATCTGAAGTTGATACTCTTTTTAGTACTTTATAGTACTTTTTTGAGTAACGATGAAAAACACAACCTACGTGCCTTTGAAGAATGACTTGTTGATGAGACTGATCGACCGTTACAAGGAAAATTACCCGTTTGCAATCGATGACGTGATCGAGGAATTTCTCGAAAGAACCGCTGACGAGCATGATGAAAAATCAGGATTTCGCGAAGGTGGTTACGTCTGGGACCAGGTCGAGCTTCCGGCAGGAACGCAACTACGCACGCGCTACTTTGACGAATGGCATATTGCGACACTCGAAAACGGCAAGTTTTACTTCAACGAACAGGCCTACAAATCACCGGCAAAAGTCTGCAATGCAATGCGCGGGAATAAAAACAACAATGCCTGGCTGATGCTGCAGGTAAAGCGACCCAAAGACGTTGGTTTTCAGAAAGCCGAAAAACTCCGAGATTAATCATATTAGGAAACAGGAAAAGATTGATGAGCATTTTTAACGAAGTACAGCAGCTCGAGCATTTAACCGTGATCGGCAAATCGTTGATCAAATATGCAATGAGTATAGAACCAGGCATCGTTTTCAAAAGAAATGTCGATTGGTGGATGCCGGATGGAGAGCAGAATTTTGTCGGCTTCCAGTTTCAATGGACGAACGCGCTGAGTATTACAATCAGCCTTTATGGAATGCCGCATGAGCAATTCAAGCAAGACGACCTGGTGATCAAAAAAGGCAAGTTCAACAACAGTGAGTGTCGAGTTACTGACGAAAACCAGTTAATGGCAGCCTCGGTTTGTATCTGGAGGGCACACCAGCTCTTTCACCAGGGCAGCGGCAGAAATGCCGGTGCGCTGTTACTGGCCGACGAAGTCAAAACCGTTAACAGAAACTGGTTGCGCCCCAGGCCCGACGAAGTCACTGGTATGGACAGCGGCAATCCTTATTTAAAAAGTACCAGCGACTGGTACAGCGAAGTGCGCGATTTCATGAAGAAGAACAAGATTATCGATTCATCACTGATCGCGTAAGCGTCGTTTTTGATCGACAAGTCTCAGCGCGAGCCGGGATGATGGGCTGGACAGGTGGCAGCCCATTTTTCTGCAGCCGTTACCCGGGCATTGGTTAGCTGATTGCTTTACCCGGCTTGTACCACCCCAGCCGATCGTGCAACGCGACCACTTCGCCGACCAGGATAAGGGTTGGTGCATTAACTTCATTTTCAGCAATAATTCCCGGCAGCGAATCAAGATCACCGACAAATACCCGCTGCTCCGCGGTGGTGCCTTTCTCCACCAGTGCCGCCGGGGTATTCGGCGCACGTCCATGCGCTTTCATCGAGCTACAGATGCGTTCGACATTATCGAGCCCCATATAGAACACCACCGTCTGGTTCGGATGGCTGAGCATTTCCCAGTTCAGGTCAACGCCACCGTCGCGACGGTGGCCGGTGACGAATATGCAGGCCTGTGAATGATCACGATGCGTCAACGGGATACCCGCATAGCTTGCACAGCCCGAGGCTGCGGTGATGCCGGGCACCACCTGGAATTCGATATTCTCGTCGATGAGTTCGGCAATCTCTTCGCCACCGCGCCCGAAAATAAAGGGATCACCTCCTTTCAGGCGCAATACGCGCTTGCCCTCTTTCGCCAGGCGCACCAGCAACTGGTTGATACTCTCCTGCGGGATCGCGTGATCCGACTTGGCCTTGCCGGCATAAATTTTCTCGGCATCACGACGCACCATGTCGAGAATAGGTTCCGATACCAGGCGATCGTAAACCACGACATCGGCCTTTTGCATTAAACGCAAGGCCTTGAAGGTCAGCAGGTCGGGATCACCCGGACCGGCGCCGACAAGGTAAACCTCGCCTTTGGCCGAACCGGGATCGAAACCCTTTAACTGTCGCTGCAGAAGCGCTCGCGCATCCTCGGTTCTGCCGGAAAAAACAAACTCGGCTACCTTGCCGTCCAGAACCGTCTCCCAGAAGCGCCTTCTGGCATCCACATCGGGTAGGCTTTGCTTCACCAGGTCACGGCATTCGTCGGCCAGACTGGCGAGTTCGCCGTAGGCCCCGGGAATACAGGTCTCCAGTTTGGAGCGCAGCATACGAGCCAGCACCGGGGAAACCCCGCCCGTCGATATCGCAATCTTTACCGGGCTACGATCAATCATCGACGGCATGATAAAACTGCACAATTCCGGGCTATCGACTACGTTAACCGGGATAGCCCGCACCTGGGCCAGCTCCGAAATTTCCCGATTCAGCCGCTTTATCATTGGTTGCCGCGATCACGCAAACCACCGCCTCCAGGTCATCGGTGACAAACTCACGCTGCTCGAATTCGAGCGCGTGACTCGCCGCCATGTCGCGAATGCGATCATCTATCTCGGGGGCTACCACGCGCACCTTGCCTTCCGCCTTCAGCAGCAATTCCGCTTTACGCACGGCAATAGTACCGCCACCCACGACCAGGCAGGATTTGCCGGATATGTTGTAAAAAATCGGTAGAAAATTCATCGTACGCAATCACCTCTGCAGGATTATATGCCGCCGGGAATAATTACTGAATCCTCACAATGGGGGATAAAAAAAGCCCGCGATTGCGGGCTTTTCGATCAGGTCGGAAAACCTACTGATTTTTTTGGCGGTAATTATCGATAGCCGCTGCGATAGCGTCTTCAGCCAGCACCGAGCAGTGAATCTTGACCGGCGGTAACGCGAGTTCCTGCGCGATATGCGTATTCTTGATTTCCGCAGCTTCGTCCAGGCTCTTGCCTTTAACCCATTCGGTTACCAGAGAACTTGACGCAATCGCCGAGCCGCAGCCATAGGTTTTAAACTTGGCGTCCTGGATGATACCGTCGTCGCTTACCTTGATTTGCAGCTTCATCACATCACCACAGGCCGGCGCACCAACCATGCCGGTACCAACCGACTTGTCGTCGTCGAGTACACCGACGTTGCGTGGGTTTTCGTAATGATCTAGTACTTTTTCACTATATGCCATGTTACACCTCTAAATGCAGCGCCTAATGCGCCACCCATTCAACAGAATTAAGATCTATGCCATCTTTGTACATATCCCAAAGTGGCGACAAATCACGTAATTTTTCAACCGCGGCGCGCACCAGATCAATCGTGTAATCGATTTCTTCGGCGGTGGTAAAACGTCCGATGGTAAAGCGGATCGAGCTATGTGCGAGTTCATCATTTCGTCCCAGCGCGCGTAACACGTAGGAAGGTTCGAGGCTGGCCGAGGTACAGGCCGAACCCGAGGAAACCGCGAGGTCGCGCAGCGCCATGATCAGCGATTCGCCCTCGACGAAGTTAAAGCTGATATTCAGGTTGCCGGCGATGCGATGTTCGAGATCACCATTGACATAGACCTCTTCCATATCGTTCAGACCATGGTACAGGCGATCGCGCAGCATACGAATGCGCTCGTTCTCGGTAGCCATCTCTTCCTTCGCGATACGGAAAGCTTCACCCATCCCCACAATCTGGTGGGTTGCCAGGGTGCCGGAACGCATACCGCGCTCGTGCCCGCCACCATGCATTTGCGCTTCGAGGCGCACGCGTGGCTTGCGTCTTACGTAGAGTGCACCGATGCCCTTGGGGCCGTAGGTCTTGTGCGCACAGAAGGACATCAGATCAACTTTCAGCTGCTCCAGATCGATGTCGACCTTGCCGGTCGATTGCGCCGCATCCACGTGAAAAATAATTTTGTTGTCACGTGCGAACTCACCTATGGCCGCAATATCCTGGATCACACCGATTTCATTGTTGACGTGCATCACCGAAATCAGAATGGTTTGCTCGGTAACTGCCGCTTTCAGCTTTTCCATATCGAGTAATCCGTTTTCCTGCGGATCCAGATAGGTGACTTCAAAGCCTTCACGCTCGAGCTGGCGACAGGTATCAAGCACCGCCTTGTGTTCAGTCTTGAGGGTAATGATGTGATTGCCCTTCTTGCGATAGAAGTGCGCGGCACCCTTGATGGCAAGATTGTCCGATTCGGTCGCGCCGCTGGTCCAGACAATTTCACGCGGATCCGCGTTTATCAGGTCAGCAACCTGCTGGCGCGCGAGATCCACCGCTTTTTCAGCGGTCCAGCCAAACTCATGGCTGCGGGATGCCGGGTTACCAAAGTTACCTTCGATAGTCAGGTACTCCGCCATCTTGGCTGCGACTCGCTGATCGATCGGCGTGGTTGCACTGTAATCGAGGTAAATAGGTAGTTTTAAGTCACTCACTTCTCTTCTCCAATCATGCTATTGCTTGCGGACGGTTAATGAATCGTCCGTACTGAATATCCTGTTTTCTTACTAGTTCACTTATATCGGGACGGTTGACGTATTGATCAAGCTTGATATCACTTAAAAAACGATACAGGTTGCAGGAAAGCTCGAACCATAACTGGTGGGTCAGGCATTTCTCGCCCTGCGAGCAATTGCCCTTGCCACCGCATTTGGTCATGTCCAGTTTTTCATCGACCGACTGAATAATGTCGGCGACTGAAATTTGATCGGCCGGGCGTGCCAGGCGATAACCTCCACCCGGTCCTCTGACACCTTCGACCAGTCCACCCTTGCGCAGCTTGGCAAACAACTGTTCCAGGTAAGAAAGCGAAATACCCTGGCACTGTGAAATGTCGGCCAGCGTCACGGGACCAACCTTTTGGTGTAACGCGATATCCATCATCGCGGTAACGGCATAGCGGCCCTTGGTAGATAAGCGCATGAGAAAACTCGTAATTCCTGACTAATTTAGTCAGGAATTATATCGATGACCGGGGTCAGGTCAAGATGTATTTGATCCAGAGCAGAATGAAAATAATTTATGATATTAATCGCAGAATAAACTATTTAAGTTTCAGATACTTACTGAATATACTTAAAGCTATTTATTACTGTCTTTCAAATGTTGCATCGGATGGAAATAGTGACCCTGGCGCAAACAGTAGCCGAGCCATTTATACAGAAATCGATTCATCATCCATTTCTGTTCGATCATATCGGCGACGTAGAGCGGACCGTGGGTACGCGAATGAAATTGCTGAACTTCGACCACGCGCGCGTCATGGCAAACCTTTAAATGCAGATCAGGTTCGAATAGCGTTTGCCCTGCGTCTTCGAATTGATAGGTCATGCGCAGCATCGTGGTATACCTGCAACGCTGCGTTATCGACAGGTACAGATCCTGGTGCCCGGACACGGATGAAATCATTTCGTCGGCCACCGCGAGGTCGGGGGCGATGTTGCGCAGGTGGATATAGTTTTGCTCATACAATTCCATCAGTCCGGCAAAACTGCGTGCGTGGACGAAACGTCCCTTGCGAACTGGCGCGAGATCAAGCAGCACCGGCTTGCTCCATTTTGCGTAACCGGTAGCGTAACTGCTGGTAGTCCTGCAGCGACTTAAAACAATCAGAGTTCAATATCAGTGTCCTGGATTTATCTGCCTCAACGAGCTTAAGAATAGCAAACCATCGCGTCTGGTGAACCTTGTATTTACTATAAAAATATGGTTGTTCACCCTGTCTAAACTCGATTGATTTGTCACCGGGGTCGAGGCGCAATTTTATAATTTCTTGTTGAATCAGACACCTGGATTCATAAACGGCTAACAGGCAGACGGCAGCCAGGGCAGGCAGCATCAACGCGGCGGGTTCGAGATAAAAATAAATCGCCCCGGCGGCCAGGCCATGGCTGGTTAACAGAAAATTACGCTGCGCTACCGAAGGTCGTATTTCGTAGTATTTTTGCAATCAACTTTCCCTGTTCTACTGCTCCGACTTGTTACGCAGCAACTGGATGAACCGCGCCAGTTCCGCATCGGATGTCACGCTGCGTCCCAGCAGCAGATCGTATAGTTCCGGATCGGGCATTTCGAGCAATGCCTTGAAGCGATCCTGTTCTGCGCTCGATGCCGAGGCGTAATGCTGCTCCAGATAGCGGCTCATGACAATATCGAGTTCTTTCATGCCACGGCGACATAACCAGCGTAAACGCGATAGCTCCGCCATGCTTCGCTTAAATTTTGCGTTGCACCAGTAGCTTTTTGGTCTCCGCTATCGCCTGGGCCGGATTGAGACCTTTCGGACAGACCTTGGCACAATTCATAATCGTGTGACAGCGGTAAAGCTTAAACGGATCTTCCAGATCATCGAGGCGCTCGCCCGTGGCTTCATCGCGGCTATCGACTATCCAGCGATAGGCATTTAGCAACGCCGCGGGACCGAGGTAACGATCGCTATTCCACCAGTAGCTCGGGCAACTGGTAGAGCAACAGGCACAAAGGATGCACTCGTACAGACCGTCGAGTTTCTCCCGGTCTTCCTTCGATTGCAGCCGCTCACGATCCGGTGGTGTGGCCGTATCGGTTTTCATCCACGGCTCGACCGAGGCATATTGCGCATAGAAGTTGGTTAAATCCGACACCAGGTCCTTGACTACCGGCTGGTGCGGCAACGGGTAAATCTTGACGTCGCCCTTGATGCTCGAAATCGACTGCGTGCAAGCCAGCGTATTGACGCCATCGATATTCATCGAGCAGGAACCGCAGATACCTTCACGGCAGGAGCGACGCAGCGACAGCGTGGCATCCATTTCGTCCTTGATCTTGAGTAATGCGTCGAGCACCATCGGCCCACAGGTATCCAGATCGACTTCGAAAGTATCGGTGCGCGGATTTTCCCCGCTATCCGGATCGTAGCGATAAACGATGAAACGCTTGATGTTGGTCGCGCCCAGCGGCAGCCTTTAACAGCTTGCCCTGCTTGACAACGGAATTGGCGGGTAAGGTAAATTCGGCCATCTTTTTTACTGCCTCACAACTCTAGTAGACACGCTTTTTCGGCGGGATAACATCGCATTCATCGCTCAGGGTGTACATATGCACCGGGCGATAGTCGAAGCTCACCCTGCCCTTGTCATCGACCCAGGATAGCGTGTGCTTCATCCAGTTTTCGTCGTCGCGCTCGGGGAAATCCTCGCGCGCGTGACCACCACGGCTTTCGGTCCGATTCAATGCGCTCTGGATAGTGGTTTGCGCCTGCAGCAACAGGTTTTCCAGTTCCAGGGTTTCCACCAGGTCGGTATTCCAGATCAGACCACGATCAGACAATCCCACGTCTTCGAAGCTCGCAAAGATATCGTTCATCTTGTTCACGCCTTCCTGCAGCGAATCACCGGTGCGGAATACTGCCGCATGCTTTTGCATATCGCGCTGCATTTCGAACCTGATTTTTGCAGTCGGGGTTTCACCAGAGGCATTACGCACCCGGTCCAGGTGATCGATGATGCCGTCGCAGGCATCATCGGCCAGCGGCTTGTGCGCCATTCCGGGCTTGATAACCTCGGCTGCACGCAGGGCCGCTGCGCGCCCGAAGACGACGATGTCGAGCAATGAATTGGAACCCAGGCGGTTGGCGCCGTGGACGGAAACACAGGCGGCTTCGCCAATCGACATCAATCCGGGCACTACCGCGTCCGGATCCCCGTCCTTGAGGGTCACGACTTCACCATGATAATTAGTCGGGATACCGCCCATGTTGTAATGCACGGTCGGTAATACGGGAATCGGTGCTTTGGTGACGTCGACGCCGGCAAAAATCTCGGCTGACTCTGATATTCCGGGCAGACGCTCATCGATAACGTCAGCGCCCAGGTGTTCGAGATGCAGGTGGATATGATCAGCGTTCGGTCCAACTCCCCTGCCCTCGTTAATTTCCACCGTCATCGAACGGCTGACCACGTCTCGCGACGCGAGATCCTTGGCGTTGGGCGCATAACGCTCCATGAACCGTTCACCATCCGAATTGGTCAGATATCCACCTTCGCCGCGCACGCCCTCGGTAATCAATACCCCGGCGCCGTAAATCCCGGTTGGATGAAACTGGACGAATTCCATGTCCTGTAGCGGCAGGCCGGCACGTGCCACCATGCCACCGCCGTCGCCGGTGCAGGTATGCGCCGAAGTCGCCGAAAAATATGCACGCCCGCAACCGCCAGTGGCAAGTACCACGGTATGCGCACGGAAACGGTGCAATTCGCCGGTGGCCAGGTCCCAGGCCACCACGCCACGACAGACACCATCGTCCATGATCAGGTCGATGGCAAAATATTCAATAAAAAATTCAGCGCGGTGCTTCAATGACTGCTGGTAAAGCGTGTGCAAAATAGCGTGGCCGGTACGATCCGCCGCGGCACAGGTGCGTTGCGCGGTACCTTCACCAAAATTGGTCGTCATACCACCGAACGGACGCTGGTAGATCTTGCCTTCTTCGGTGCGCGAAAACGGTACGCCATAGTGCTCGAGTTCGATGACCGCGGGAACCGCTTCGCGACACATGTATTCGATCGCATCCTGGTCACCGAGCCAGT
>CAWCBX010000127.1:0-37004 GCA_963793595.1 uncultured Gammaproteobacteria bacterium
CAACGTATCGTCCTGGCTTGTAATTAAGGTTTGACGCAGACACCGCTGCACCGAATCGTCGGGAAATACTTACTAGCTAATGCGAAAGAAGCTTGCACAGCTGACGTCTGAAAATTTATGTTTACGTGATTCCCGTGGCGCGGGAATCACAGCAGGAAACGAGACAATCCCGATACATCGGACCGCCGCATGGCGCCGGATCGATTCAATCGTAAATTGCCGCTCGCAAGGGTTCCAGTTGCTTTTCATATCGTTTCCACAGTTCCACGGAATCCTTATCGGGGCGGACGAACCTGGCGTTGCTTGCAGTTTTGACTTTTCGCCGGGTCTGATGGAAATCAAGACAGGCATCATCCCAGCGCAATACTGCAGTAACTTGCTCACCTGCTCTTGCTGAGAGATGACGAGATCTTCATAGCTTTGATCATAGATAAACCCGGGCAAGGTATCTCTCCAGTAATCCATAAGCTCAAGATACATTCGGTTGCCCCAGCTCAGACATGTTATCGGCATACCCATGGCCATTATTTAA
This sequence comes from uncultured Gammaproteobacteria bacterium, assembly GCA_963793595.1. Lineage (GTDB taxonomy): Bacteria > Pseudomonadota > Gammaproteobacteria. Next base: position 533 of record CAWCBX010000127.1, read on the forward strand.
ACGGGTCTTGAAACATATTCATATTCCCGGGACTATGGTGGATTGGGCAGGATTGCCCCGGACGAAACCAATATACAGGAAATTATGTGGCATTTTGTCGGTTATAAACTTTGCGCTAGCAGAGTACTTGCGGATTCTTGCAATGTATTGTTTACCTAAATCTGCGTAAAACCCTGGCATCTAGTTCGAGCAATCGGTCCGGATTCGCGCCTTGCTTCTCTTTCTCAGACGACCTTACAGATGCTAAAACTTTCCCCAAGATCTTTTAGCTCGCCCGCGCCGTAAACATCTGGATGACTCGCCAGTATTTGTTCTACGAGACTGGTACCTGATCGAGGCATGCCCAAAAATAAAGATCTGGGGTTCGATCAGGATCACCTGAATCATGGTGATTGGCAAAGAAGTCACGCGAAAACACCTCTTTAGTTCTATCGAATTCTTCCCGGGACTCGCAGATTGAGTAGTCATATGAGTTGCGCTTTAATCGCGTGGCCTTGACCCGACATACTCCATTGATTTATCAAAACTCCCGCATCTCGCGACCCTTGCCTAAGGTATAAGGGAAGGTCATAGCTATCGGTTCACATCTGGATTCCTTTCTTCGATAACAAGGATTCCATGGCTCTTATATGTGTTGTACTGGTAAATTTCTTGCTCTTCGACAGAGGTAGGTAAGCCTTTGCATACTCGGGATTGATTTCGAGGGCTTTTCGATTTGCAGTTAGCGCCATTTCAATCTCCCCATGGTCACCAAACGCTTTGCCTAGCTCTTTGTAAGCATTTTCATAGAAAACGGTCGATAGCTATGGCTTTCTGGTATGCGGATACGGCCTTATCGAGACGTCACCCGTATTTGTGCATTTCCCAGTCCCAAACAGGCTTTTTTGCTCTGCGGGATTGATGCTCATAGTTTTTATTGAAACAATGGACAGCGTCATCCAGTTCTTCCAGTTCAAGCAAAATAAGCCCCAGGTTGTAAGAGCCTGTGGCAAATCCAGGTTTATTTCGACCACGCGTTTATAGGCAGCGACCGCTTCCTCGTTTCTATCGAGCGCCCGCAAAGCATTACCTAAATTATTATAGGCATGCGCGTTATCAGGACCCTTGCTCATTGCCTTATTGAGCAAGGTTAATGCCTTTTCATTTTTCGCCTTGCAGCTGAAGAACATTGCCGACATTGTTTAGTATATTCGGGGGTGGAGAAGTAGCTTTAACGCTTTTTAGGAACGCATTGGATGCTTCCTTAAGTTGGCCCCGTCGAGTACGTTGCCGAGGTTACTCGCTGTTTGACAAAATTGTGGCTTATCTTTATAGCCTTTTTATAGGTCTTTCGGCATTAGCCAGTTTTCCTTTGATGCAGAATTCTGTTCGTAATGCTTTTTTGCTGTTGGTGGTACCTGCATGTGAATATCCTGTAATCCTGTATTTTTCAAAATCATTTTACCGATATGAAGCAGAATACAATTTAGATCGACTTTTAGATTTAAGGTGAGAGTGTTGCTTTACAGCTGCCAGAAATTTCCACTGAACCGCGCAGGAATGGGCGGGAACGCTCCGAGTCATCCCCCCCCGGAAGCGATCTTGCAATGGCGGGGATTGTACAAGATTCCCGCTGACGCGGGAATGACAGGTACTCCTGCAATATCTCCGAGTCGCACCGCGCAGGTTTGCGCGGGTATTGCTTAAGACTTCTCGGCGGCTCCGAATGTATGGCCTGGATATTATTCAGCTGTCGGGAGTGGTTTTTATGTTTTGCACAACTGAAAGGAAGTTGTCTTCCCGCCCAAGGGACCCATTGATTAACAGTCAATTGCTCTACCAACTAGGACCGGAATAGAGGATGCGTATACTAAATGAATAGAAAATAACACCGGGTACCAGAAATTGTTGGTCTTCGCATGGGCTTGGAAACAAGATTATAGCGTTATCGGCTGATTTTGATGCAAAACCCGGGGGTATCGTTCGTACGCTACTCCCGCGTTGATGGTCGAGCGGGTCATACTCCTTGCCGCAGGTGCGCGCGCAGATAGCGAGTTTGCCGTCGGCTATCGAATCAAGATCCCAGCTGCGTGGAATAGCCTGTTGAAACAGGGGGCCTTCGATGACCTGTTTGAGCCCGTGGCGCCTGGCATCCAGTGCGGTGCTGCCACCATGCTGGTTTATAAGGTCTGCGAACCTGTCGGGGTGCTCGGCGGTACTGGACTCGCTAAATACGGCCCCGAGCCAGGAGCAGGTAAGGCGCATCCTGGGCGGAAAGGTACATTTTGCCTTTGCCACCTGCGACCTTGCAGTTGACTTCGACCTGGTCCAGGTAGGTCTGGTATTCCCCGTAGCGTTGCTTGACCTGCTCGAGATTGCCGAAGGCCGGAATAAACGCAACTGGCGGGTTGCTCCAGCCAGTACTCGAACCTGCCTCTGATCGAGCATGCTCCGAAGCGCGCAGTTCACCGGCGCTTAGAAAACGCCCGGTTTTACGCACGAAGAATTCCTTAAAGCCCATATCCTGTGCCAGTTTGTGCGGCTGGTGTTCGTTGTGTTTGAAGACCAGGAAGTCCCACTTGATGCCGGCCGCAATGAAGGTCTCGGCGCTACGCATGACGGTTTCCAGTCGGTGCCGCGGCGATAAAGGTGATTTGGTATCTTCCAGTCCATCGATGTGAAAACGAAGATAGTGGGGCCCCTGTTTCATGATCCCGGCTAATTACGCCACCAGTCGGGGACGGCGTGCGGAGCGATCTCTGGTGTGCAGACAAAGATTGAGTTCCGGGCCGAGGTGTTCGCGCAGGTAGCGAAAAACCTCGATACATTCGCGCGCGACGATCGGATCGCCGTAATTGCCGCAGGCATAAATACGCTTCAGTCGCGCGATGAAATCGGGCACCAGGATAAGTCTCATATCGCGAGCCGATAGCTCGCTTAACCGCATGTCCGGTTGAATCCGCCACCGCCGTGAACGTCGCGCGCAGACCGAGGTGGCGTTACAGCGATGGGTTAGCTCGAGACCCCTACAATACGCAAATCTTCGTAGCGATACAACGATGATCCTGGCGGGCACCGGGTTTTCAGCGGGAGAACTCATATATAGGTCTTCATTTTTGGAACGGGCAATATAAGTCATATTGCCCGTAATGCGAAATCCGGGTGAGCCCGAATTGCCCGCTTGCCCTCAGCCTTCGAACACCTGCACCGCGCCACCGCTTTTTCCAGGTTGTCCATGCGGTTGCTGAAGGAACAACGATGTAGCCCTCGGCGCCGAAAGCCGAGCCCGGAACGAGCGCGACGCCGACTTCTTCGAGTAACAGGTTCGCCACATCGACATCATTGTGCAGATCGTCGCGTGAATCGATGAAGTCCTGGATGTTGGGGAAGCTGTAGAAGGTGCCGTCTGATTCCAGGCACTGGATATGCTTGATTGAGTTCTCAGCTCGGCGACCAGGAGCTCATGTCGCTTTTTGAATTCGTCCACCATGGCGCGTACCGGCGCATGGTCGCCGCCGCTACCGAGGCCGCCTGCGAAATCGAGGTCGGTTGGACGCGGTTGCGACTGGATTTCTTCATCGCCTTGATGATACCATCTCCGCGGCGTAGCCCATGCGCCAGCCGGTCATCGCGTAAGCCTTGAAACACCGTTGAATACCATGGTGCGGGTCAGTTATGACCGCACCATGGTGTTCAACGGTGTTTCCAAGGCTTACGCGATGACCGGCTGGCGCATCGGCTACGCCGCGGGAGATGCGGGTATCATCAAGGCGATGAAGAAAATCCAGTCGCAAAGCACGTCCAACCCGACCTCGATTTCGCAGGCAGCCTCGGTAGCGGCACTGAATGGAGACCATGCGCCGGTACGCGCCATGGTGGACGAATTCAAAAAGCGACATGACTACCTGGTCGCCGAACTGAATTCGATCAAGCATATCCAGTGCCTGGAATCAGACGGCACCTTCTACAGCTTCCCCAACATCCAGGACTTCATCGATTCGCGCGACGATCTACACAATGATGTCGATGTGGCGAACCTGTTACTCGAAGAAGTCGGCGTCGCGCTCGTTCCGGGTTCGGCTTTCGGCGCCGAGGGCTACATGCGAATTTCCTTCGCGACCGGCATGGACAACCTGGAAAAAGCGGTGGCGCGGATCCGGCAGGTGTTCGAAGGCTAAGGCAGGCTGGCAATTCGAGCTCACCCGGATTTCGCATTGCAGGCAATATGACTTATATTGCCCGTTCCAAAATGAAGACCTATATATGAGTTCGCCCGCTGAAACCCCGGTGCCCGCAGGATCATCGTTGTATCGCTACGAAGATTTGCGTATTGTCCATCTGGAGCTAACCCATCGCTGTAACGCCGCCTGCCCAATGTGTGCGCGCAACATTCACGGCGGTGCAATCAACCCGGACATGCCGTTAAGCGAGCTATCGCTGGCCGATATCAAGACTATCCTGTTGCCCGATTTTATCGCGCGACTGAAGCGTATTTATGCCTGCGGCAATTACGGCGATCCGATCGTCGCGCGCGAATGTATCGAGGTTTTTCGCTACCTGCGCGAACACGGCCCGGAACTCAATCTTTGTCTGCACACCAATGGCTCCGCACGCCGTCCCGACTGGTGGCGTGAATTAGCCGGGATCATGAAACAGGGGCCCCACTATCTTCGTTTTGGCATCGATGGACTGGAAGATACCAATCACCTTTATCGCCGCGGCACCGACTGGAAAACCGTCATGCGTAGCGCCGAGACCTTCATTGCCGCCGGCGGACATGCCGAGTGGGACTTCCTGGTCTTCAAACACAACGAACACCAGGTCGAGACCGCGCACAAACTGGCACAGGATATGGGCTTTAAGGAATTCTTCGTGCGTAAAACCGGGCGTTTTCTAAGCGCCGGTGAACTGGAGACCTCGGCGCGCTTCGACGTGCTCGATAAGAAAGGCAGGTTCGAGTACTGGCTGGAGCAACCCGCCAATCCTGAGTACGTTAACCCGGCCTTCGGCAATCTCGAGCAGGTCAAGCAACGCTACGGGGAATACCAGACCTACCTGGACCAGGTCGAAGTCAACTGCAAGGTCGCAGGTGGCAAAGGCAAAATGTACCTTTCCGCCCAGGGATACGCCTTACCCTGCTGCTGGCTCGGGGCCGTATTTAGCGAGTCCAGTACCGCCGAGCGCCGACAGTTCGCCGACCTTATAAACCAGCATGGTGGCAGCACCGCACTGGATGCCAGGCGCCACGGGCTCAAACAGGTCATCGAAGGCCCCCTGTTTCAACAGGCTATTCCACGCAGCTGGGATCTTGATTCGATAGCCGACGGCAAACTCGCTATCTGCGCGCGCACCTGCGGCAAGGAGTATGACCCGCTCGACCATCAACGCGACTAAACCCAGGCGGTAGCGTACGATGCGTGCCCCGGGTTTTGCATCAAAATCAGCCGATAACGCTATAATCTTGTTACCTCAAGCCCATGCGAAGACCAACAATTCTGGTTGCCGTATTATTTCTATTCATTTAGTATACGCATCCTCTATTCCCCGGTAGCTCAGTTGGTAGAGCAATTGACTGTTAATCAATGGGTCCCTGGTTCGAGCCCGGGCCGGGGAGCCAACTTCCTTTCAGTTGTGCAAAACATAAAAACCACTCCCGACAGCTGAATAATATCCAGGCCATACCGATACTTCGGACCGCCGAGAATCTTTTTAAGCAATACCCGCGCAAACCTGCGCGGTGCGATGCGAATATTGCAGGAGTACCTGTCATTCCCGCGTAAGCGGGGAATCTTGTACCAATCCCACCATTGCAAGATCGCCGCTTCCGGGGGGGATGACTCGGAGCGTTCCCGCCATTCCTGCGCGGTTCGGCGGAAATTTCTGGCAGCTGTAAAGCAACACTCTTAAGTTAACTTTCACCTTAAATCTAAAAGTCGATCTGAATTATTGTATTCTGCTTCATATCGGTAAAATGATTTTGAAAAATACAGGATTGCAGGATATTCACATGCAGGTACCACCAACAGCAAAAAAGCATTACGAACAGGGAATAATTCTGCATCAAAAAGGAAAACTGGCTAATGCCGAAAGAGCCTATAAAAAGGCTATAAAGATAAGCCACAATTTTGTCGAAGCACAGAGTAACCTCGGCAACGTACTGCTCGAACAGGGCCGACTTAAGGAAGCATCCAATGCGTTCCTAAAAGCGTTAAAGCTACTTCCAGACCACCCGATGCTGTTAAACAATGTCGGCAATGTTCTTCAGCTGCAAGGCGAAAATGAAAAGGCATTAACCTTGCTCAATAAGGCAATCAGCAAGGGTCCTGATAACGCGCATGCCTATAATAATTTAGGTAATGCTTTGCGGGCGCTCGATAGAAACGAGGAAGCGGTCGCTGCCTATAAACGCGTGGTTGAAATAAACCCTGGATTTGCCACAGGCTATTACAACCTGGGGCTTATTTTGCTTGAACTGGAAGAACTGGATGACGCTGTCCATTGTTTCAATCAAGCTCTGAGCATCAATCCCGCAGACAAAAAAGCCTGTTTGGGACTGGGAAATGCACGAAGTGCGCAAGGTAACCTGGATGAGGCCGTATCCGCATACCAGAAAGCCATAGCTATCGATCCCCTCTATGAAAATGCTTACAAAGAGCTAGGCAAAGCGTTTGGTGACCATGGGGAGATTGAAGATGGCGCTAACTGCAAATCGAAAAGCCCTCGAAATCAATCCCGAGTATGCAAAGGCTTACCTACCTCTGTCGAAGAACAAGAAATTTACAGAGTACGACGATGATATAAGAGCCATGGAATCCTTGTTGTCGAAGAAAGGAATCTCAGATGAAGATAGCTTTAATCTTGCCTTTGCCTTAGGCAAGGCATACGAGGATCTGGGCAATTTTGATAAATCAATGGAGTATGTGGTCAAGGCAACGCGATTAAAGCGCAACTCATATGACTATTCGATTTGCGAGTCCCGGGAAGAATTCGATAGAACTAAAGAGGTGTTTTCGCGTGACTTCTTTGCCAATCACCATGATTCAGGTGATCCTGATCGAACCCCGATATTTATTTTGGGCATGCCTCGATCAGGTACCAGTCTCGTAGAACAAATACTGGCGAGTCATCCAGATGTTTACGGCGCGGGCGAGCTAAAAGATCTTGGGAAAGTTTTAGCATCTGTAAGGTCGTCTGAGAAAGAGAAGCAAGGCGCAATAATCCCGGACCGATTGCTCGAACTAGATGCCAGGGCTTACGCAGATTTAGGTAAACAATACATTGCAAGAATCCGCAAGTATTCTGCTAGCGCAAAGTTTATAACCGACAAAATGCCACATAATTTCCTGTATATTGGTTTCGTCCGGGCGATCCTGCCCAATGCCCGCATAGTCCATTGCACCAGGGATCCGATGGACAATTGCCTGTCTATTTTCAAGACCCGTTTAAATAATGGCCATGGGTATGCCGATAACATGTCTGAGCTGGGGCAATATTACCGAATGTATCTTGAGCTTATGGATTACTGGAGAGATACCCTGCCCGGGTTTATCTACGATCAAAGCTATGAAGATCTTGTCAGCTCTCAGCAAGAGCAGGTGAGCAAGTTACTGCAGCATTGCGGTCTCGACTGGGATGATGCCTGTCTTGATTTCCATCAGACCCGGCGAAAAGTCAAAACTGCAAGCAATGCCCAGGTTCGTCGCCCGATCTATAAGGATTCCGTGCAACTCTGGAAACGATATGAAAAGCAACTGGAACCCTTGCGAGCGGCAATATACGATTGAATCGATCCGGCGCATGCGGCGGTCCGATGTATCGGGATGATTCGTTTTCTCCTGTGATTCTCGCGCCAGTGGGAATCACGTAAACATAAGTTTCTAGACGTCAGCTGTGCCTGTCGTAATGCTTCTTTCGCATCAGGTAGTGTGGTAACTTCCCAACGATTCGGTGCAGCCATGTCTGCGTCAAACCTTAACGCAGGCCAGAGGATAAAAGGAATGACCCAGGACCATAAAACTGTAATTCGACGAGTGTTCGACGAAGTCTGGAACAACTCCGACTTCTCGCTCGTGGACCAGGTTTACGGGCCGGACTATGTCGCCCATGTAGCCGGTGCGCCGCAGGATGTCGCAGGGACTGGAGCAATTCAAGCAGTTCGTCGCCCTGCACAGTGTGCTGACCTCGGACCTGAACTTCAGCGTCGACGATCAGATCGCCGAGGGTGACCGAGTCGCGACCCGCTGGACCGCGACCACGGTGCCGACCTCGGGCCTCGTCAGCGCGCCGAGCGAACGCCCAGGAGGTCAAGGTCACGGGCATCAGCATTCACCGCTTCGCCGACGGCAAGATCGTCGAGTCCTGGGACAACTGGGACGCGCTCACGCTGTATCAGGCGCTGGGAGCCGATGTGTTCGAGAGCGTCTCGCTCGGTATTTGAAGCAATTCCTGGCAGGGCGAGAATAGCGAAAGGGGTAACGCCGATGCAAACAGTAGAACCCAGAAGTGATCGCCGATGCCGATGCCTGTGTAGACGCAGTGATCGAGCGAGTCGGCAAGCGGATCGTGCTGGCCTTGCCGCTCGCGCTCGGTAAACCCTGCCACTTCGTCAACGCCCTGTATCGTCGGGCCAGAGACCGATCCCGAACTCCAGCTGCATATCGTGACGGCGCTGTCACTCAACCGGCCCAAGGCCGGCAGCGATCTGGAGCGGCGGTTTCTCGAACCCTTTCTCGAGCGCATCTTCGGTGACTATCCTGATCTGGATTATGTCTCGGCGCTGCGATGCGGGCGATCTGCCACCGAATGTCGAGGTGACCGAGTTCTTTCTCAGCGCCGGTCAGTACCTGAACAACCCGTCGCAGCAGCAGAACTACGTCAGCAGCAACTACACGCATATCGCCCGCGACATGATGGCCCTCGGCGTCAACGTTTGCGCCCAGATGATTAGCAAGTCGGAAGAGGATAACTGCACCTTCTACAGCTTGAGCTCCAACCCGGACCTGACGCTCGATATTGTTGCACAGGTCAGAGCGCGGGAAGCCGAGGGAATACCGGCCGCGATCGTCGGCCAGGTCAACACCAATCTGCCCTTCATGTACCACGACGCCATGGTCGCGCCGTCGAGCTTCGACCTGATCCTGGAAAACCCCGCTTACGAGCATCAATTGTTCGCTCCGCCGAATACGGCCATCGGCACCCCCGACTACATGATCGGACTGTACGCCAGCACCCTGGTCCGCGATGGCGGGACCCTGCAGATCGGCATCGGCTCGCTCGGTGATGCGATCGCTTATGCTACCTGTATGCGGCATCGGGAAAACGCCGCTTACCGCGAGTTGATCGATGACCTCGGAATCACCGATCGGTTTGCTTCGATCATCGCTCAGGTCGGCGGTACGGATACTTTCGAGCAAGGCCTGTATGGCTCCAGCGAGATGTTCGTCGGCGGCTTCATGGAACTCTACAAGGCCGGCGTGTTGACGCGGGAGGTCTACCCGCACACGGCTATCCAGCAGCTGCTGAATGCGGGCAAAATCAGCTAGCACGATCAGACCGGGGGTGCTCGAGGCTCTGCTCGAGGCCGGTGCGATCGAGCCCTGTTTATCGAGCGAGGATTTCGCCCTGCTCCAGTCAAGCGGAGTTTTCCGCGACGACCTGGCACTCGAGGGAAACCATATCCGACTTACCGGGGGTGAACAGATCCCCAACGATCTGGCTGATACCACCAACCTGGCCCGCCTGAACGAGCACTGCCTGGGCGAACGGCTCAATGGTGGTGTGGTCATGCACGGTGGTTTCTTCCTCGGCAGCCGCGACTTCTATGACTGGCTCAATGCAATGGCACCGGACGAACGGCGGCGCTTTGCCATGACCAGCGTCATGTTCGTCAACCAGCTGTATGCTAACCAGGACCTCGCGACCGCGCAGCGCAGGGACGCTCGCTTTCTGAACACGACCATGATGGTCACCCTGAACGGTGGCGCCTGCTCTGATGCGCTGGAAGACGGCCGGGTGGTGAGCGGCGTGGGCGGGCAGTACAACTTCGTTGCCATGGCGCACGAGTTGCCTGGTGCCCGGTCGATTCTGATGTTGCGCAGCACCCGTAGCAAGGGTGGGAAGGTAACCTCCAATATCGTCGGCAGTTATGGTCACATCACCATACCTCGTCATCTGCGGGATATCGTCGTGACCGAGTACGGCATTGCCGATCTCCGCGGCAAGAGCGACAAGGAGATCATCGCCGAGCTGCTCAAGGTCACTGACTCGCGCTTCCAGGACGAACTCCTCGGTCAGGCGAAGCAGGCCGGGAAGATACCGGCCGACTATGAGATCGCACCGGCGTTCCGCAACAACACACCGGAACAGTTAGCCAACGCGCTGAAGAGCCGTCGCAGCAAGGGATACTTCCCGACATTCCCGTTCGGCACCGACTTCACGCCCGAAGAGATAGTGCTCGGTAAAGTCCTCAAGGCCTTGAAGGCCAATCTCGCGGGTCCGGCGGCGATTGCCACAGCCCTCGCCCGGACTATGGACGTGGGAAATATTCCTGAGAGTGCTGCGCCCTATCTGCAGCGGATGCAGCTCGACCAGCCCAGGACGATGAGGGAGCGCATGGCCCAGCGGTTGATTGTTGCCGAACTCAAGGCGCAAGGTCAGCTGTAATCCGGATTACGCTGCTCTCTTCACTACCTGTCATTCCCGTTCTACTCCTGGGTCATCCCCGCGCAAGCGGGGATCTCGTAATGGTGGCGTCGTGAGCAGAGCCCGCTTTCGCGGGGGTGATCCTGTGTTTTGTGCGGGTTGCCTGATTCCTGGGGATGGCTCAATTTCCGCGGCGGATTGCGTTGTCGCTCGTTACTACCACCTGTTCGATTGTATGGCGTGTCGACCTGATTCAGGTGCCGACTGGTAATTTTTCAACTGGTCTTCAGGCTCTCCGCCAGCGACAGTATCGACGCCTTAAGGTCTTCATCCTCGATCCATTGCGCGCTGCGCTTTAGCGCCTCGACCGACTCGGCACTCACCTGTCGCGGTGGGCGCAGGTGTTCATGCCGCTCAATTTTTAGCAGGGAATCCGGCACGGTACGAAATTTCAGGGTTTGCTCGAAATTAAAAGTTTCGCGCAACTGCTGCTGTAATTCCTTACTGTGCAAGCGCAGATAATTCGCCACCATCGGGCTGTTTGCCGCGATTACAATTTCATTTTGATTGATCGTTAGTACGGTGACCGACTGCTGGACGGCCTCGGGCAAATTCTCTTCGAGAAAATGTTGCAGTCCGGGCGCCTGGCGTTTGACCTGCTCGAATTCGGCAGGTAGCACCGATTGGCAAAGCCTGGAAATCTTGTTCGCTGACATCAGGCCTGGTGACGTTGACGTTTTGCGCGCGGGGCTTGCTCGTTTTTCTTGCCGATGCCGAGCCGCTGATAAACCCGGGTTACGACGTCATCATCGAGAAATCGGTTCTTGCCCGGTTTTAACCACTTGGGTAATTTGAACTGCTCGTAGCGCACCCGCACCAGGCGACTAACCTCGACACCGACCGCCTCCCACAGACGTCTTACCTCGCGGTTACGCCCCTCCTTCAACACCACGTGATACCAGTGATTGCTGCCGCTGCCACCCGAATCGAGAATTTCATCGAAATGCGCCGGGCCATCGTCGAGCTGCACGCCGTCGCGCAACTGCTGCAGCATTTCCTGGCTTACCGCGCCATGCACGCGCACCGCGTACTCGCGTTCCACCTCGTAGGAGGGGTGCATTAGACGATTTGCCAGTTCGCCATCGTTGGTAAACAGCAAAAGTCCACTGGTGTTGATGTCCAGTCGTCCGATGCTGACCCAGCGCCCCTGGTTGAGGCGAGGCAAATGCTGGTATACGTCATCACGACCCTCTGGATCCGAGCGGGTGCAAACCTGGCCTATCGGCTTGTGATAGAGCAGAATCTTCGGCCTGGCAAGGTGACGCTGCAGGCGCAGCAGTTTGCCATCGATGGCAATTTTCTCGCGACCGTCAATCTGATCGCCCGGCTTCGCGGGCTTGCCATTGACGCTGATGCGCCCTTCTTGCAGCATCGCGTCGATCTTGCGCCGCGAGCCGATGCCCTGGTTGGCGAGAAATTTCTGTATTCTTTCCATCGCGGGATTATACAGCTAGCTCGAATTAAAGCCCGCGAAAGCGGCGGGGGATCTTGGGATGTTGACGAAGTGCGGAGATTCCGTACCGGGAATACTGGTAGTAGAGCGGAATGACTGAGTAGCGGAATGACAGGTTGGTTACTTGATGGCCCAGCGTTGGCCGATGCCGGTGGAGGATTCGGAGATCAGGGTTTTTGCGTTGGTATCGAGTTTGAGATCAAGGATGGTGGCCGAGTCCGGCCGTACCTTGTACTTGACCTTCGGTTCCCAGGTTTCGCGCTGTTTGCCGCTGCTCACTTCCCAGATATCGATGGCCTTGGCCGCCCGACCCGAGGCGAGCAGGCGATTGTCGTCGGAAAAATCAGCCGACACCATGGTCATCTTGATTTCATCGAGGCGCGACACCAGGCTGCCTTTGCCGCCGGTGGCATAAATATGGGCATCGCCGATATAGGCATTGGCGAGTGCAAACTCACCATCGTCGGACAGCGCCACCAGCGCAATCTTGTATTTTAAGTTCTTCGACCACAGATGTTCACCGGTACCCAGGTCCCACAGGCTGGCGTGCCAGTCATCGGCACCGGTTAGCGCGAAACGTCCATCTGTCGAAAGCGCCACGCTGGTCACTTTTTCATGATGCGGAAACACGTAGCGCATCTTGCCCTGCACCATATCGAAATACACCGCCTGGTTATCATTGCTGCCGATGAGGGCGTAACGCCCGTCTGCCGAGACCGCGACAGCGGTCAGATTCGGCCACGACCAGTAACCGGTGAGACGCCCGGTTTCGACGACCCAACGCGCGATTGAATGCTGCTCCACGGTCACCAGTACATCGCCTGACGCGGAGAACGCGGCCGCGACGATACCGCCCGCACTACCCTCTTCGTGCTGCACACTGTATTTGACCTGGTTGGTTTGCAGATCCCAGACACGGCCGAAACCGCCGATTTCTGCGGTGAGCAAAAGTTTGCCATCCGGGCTGATGGCCGCGCTATACGAACCGGTATCGGCGTGCACCCAGGTGTCGAGTGCCTCTTTTTGCTCGCTACAGGCGCTCAGCAAAGTGCAGATCAGGATTAAATTCAGCAGGTTTCGCATCTACCTGAGTATAGATGCTAATCAGCCGGCGCCTCGCTTTTTTCGGGGGCTTCTTGCGACTCGGCAGCTTCAGCTTCGCCGGCAATTCTACTATCCGGCAGCAGCAGCGCCAGCTCGGGATTGAACTGGTCGATATCGCGGATTTCGGCCAGCGTCGGCAGCTCGTTGAGGGATTTCAAATTGAAGTAATCGAGAAATCCGTTGGTGGTGCCATATAGCGTCGGTCGGCCCGGTACTTCCTTGTGCCCTAGCGATTTGACCCAGTCACGTTCCTGCAGCGTATTGATAATGCTGGTGCTGACACTGACGCCGCGGATGTCCTCGATTTCGCCGCGCGTGATCGGTTGCCGGTAAGCGATCAGCGCCAGGGTTTCGAGCAACGCGCGCGTATAACGCGGCGGCTTCTGCTCCCATAGACGAACCACCCAGGTTTCGAAGTCGGCCCTGACCTGAAAGCGAAATCCCGAGGCGACCTGTTTCAACTCGAAACCGCTGTCCGCGTACTTCTCGGCCAGCTGCTGGATCGCCTGGCGGATTTCATCCTTGCTCGGCTGCTCGATATCGCCGACAAACAGCTCGAACAGCTGGTTTACCGAAAGCGGTTTATCGGCAGCGGAAAACAGGGCTTCGAGGATGGATTTGAGTTTGTCGATTTCCATATTTTATGATTTGGCTTTGACATATATCGGGGCATAGGGCTCGGTCTGCACCAGTTCGATCAGCGACTCCTTGAGCAGTTCGAGAATGGCGATAAAACTGACGACGACCCCCATACGCCCTTCGGCGGGATTGAAAAAATCGTTGAAACTGGTGAAATCGTCGGCCGATATGCGCTCCAGCACGATCACCATGCGTTCGCGCACCGACAGCGGTTCGCGGTCGACATGATGGCTGGCAAACTGTTCGGCGCGATTGACCACGTCACGAAACGCGCTCATCAGGTCATTCAGCTCAACCGTTGGCAAGGTCAGTTTGACCTTGAACTTGGGGATATCGATATTGGTCAGGTAAGTGTCGCGTTCCAGCCTGTCGAGCGCATCGAGGTCTTCCGCGGCCTGCTTGAACTGTTCGTATTCCTGCAGCCGGCGCACCAGTTCAGCACGCGGATCGTCCTCATCCTGCGATTCGGTGGGTCGCGGCAGCAACATACGTGATTTGATCTCGGCGAGCATCGATGCCATCACCAGGTACTCGGCGGCAAGCTCGAGTTCGAGATGATCCATCAGCTGGATGTATTCCATGTATTGCCTGGTGATGACCGCAACCGGAATATTGAGCACATCGAGGTTCTGTCGCTTGATCAGGTAGAGCAATAGATCGAGCGGTCCCTCGAAGGCTTCGAGGAAAACCAGCAGGGCATCGGGCGGGATGTACAAATCCTGCGGGATCACGGTCAGGGGTTCGCCCTGCACCAACGCGAAGGGCATTTCAGACTGGTTCGAAGCGTTGTTGACGAACACTTTTTCCATTACCAGCGCCCGGTTAAACCCATCACTTTGCGCACTTCTTCGATCGTGTCCTGCGCCACGTCGCGGGCGTACTCGCAACCCTCATTGATGATGCTGTCCACCCCGGAGAGGTCCTTCAGGTATTCATTGACACGCTGTTGTATCGGTTTCAATTCGTCGAGGATCGAATCGACTATGTATTGTTTGCAGTCGATACAGCCGATCGCGGCGGTGCGGCAACCTTCCGCCAGCATTTTTTTGGTATCCTCGGCGGTATACACCTGGTGAAATTCCCATACCGGGCACTTGTCCGGTTCACCCGGATCGGTGCGCCGGACGCGCGCCGGATCAGTCGGCATGGTCTTGATTTTCTTCGCGACACTATCGGGATCTTCACGTAAAGCGATCGTATTGTTATATGACTTGGACATTTTCTGCCCATCGATCCCGGGCATCTTCGACGACACCGTGAGCAGGGATTGCGGTTCGGGCAGAATAATTCGTCCCTGGCCATCGAGATAACCGAGTAATCGGTCGCGGTCACTCAGGCTGATATTCTGTTGTGATTCGAGTAACGCCCGACCGATCGACAAACCCTCGGTGTCACCCTGTTCCTGGTAACGCTTGCGCGCGTCTTCGTAAAGCTTCGCGTTTTTCCTGCCCATTTTTTTGATCGCGGCAACCGCCTTGGCTTCGAAATCAGGCTCGCGGCCGTAAAAGTGGTTAAAGCGCCGCGCGACTTCACGGGTCAATTCGACATGGGCGACCTGGTCTTCGCCCACCGGCACATATGCCGCCTTGTACATGAGGATATCCGCACTCTGCAGCAGCGGGTACCCCAGAAAACCATAGGTAGCGAGATCCCTGTCCTTAATTTTTTCCTGTTGATCCTTGAAACTGGGCACGCGTTCGAGCCAGCCCAACGGCGTAATCATCGACAACAGCGTGTGCAGCTCGGCATGCTCAGGGATGCGCGACTGCACGAACAGGGTCGCATTGCCCGGATTAACCCCGGCGGCCAGCCAGTCGATCACCATATCACGGGTGCTTTCGGCGATGATCGATGGATCTTCGTAATGCGTGGTGAGCGCGTGCCAGTCGGCAACGAAGAAAAAACACTCGTAACTGTGCTGTAACTCGATCCAGTTTTTCAACACGCCGTGATAGTGGCCTAAATGTAACAACCCGGTAGGACGCATGCCCGACAGCACGCGGTTGTTTTGACTAATGGTGTTCAATAATGATGATCCAAAGAAAGTGATGGTGGCCCTGCGCCGAATTATACTAACAAGCGGTGCGTCAGACCAAGGTTTAATATTTGCCAGCAGAATCGGGAATGACGTTAATGATACCAGTCATTCCCGTGGAAGTGGGGATCTTGCAATGGTGGCCTCGTTACGAGATTCCCGCTTTCGCGGGAATGACGGAGAGTATGGCGGGAATGACTGGGTAGTATAACGGGAATGACGGTGAAGATTTGAGTATCGCCGCAGAGTTTGAGTCATCCCCGCAGATTTGAGTATCCCGCAGATTTGAGTCATGCCGCAGATTTGAGTCATCCCGCAGAGTTTGAGTCATCCCCGCAGATTTGAGTCATCCCCGCAGATTTGAGTCATCCCCGCGGAAGCGGGGATCTTGCAAGGCTAGCTTTGTATCGGCATGACAATAAAATGGCTAGTCTCCCTTTCGTCCGGGAATCGGTTTTACTCCAGAAACGAAACTTCGCCCCGCCCATGGCGGAGAATCTCGGGATGGCCATCAATCAGGCTGATGACCGTGGTCGGTTCGACGCCACAAAAGCCGCCATCAATAATCAGATCGACCTCGCGCTCGAACACCTCGCGTATTTCGAAAGCATCGTCGAGGGCCTGCTCCGCCCCGGGAGGAATCAGCGTGCTGCTCATGATCGGCTGCCCGAGTTCCATCAACAGCGCATGCACAATATTGTTGTCCGGAACGCGCACGCCGATGGTCTTGCGTTTCGGGTTCATCAGGCGACGTGGCACCTGCGAAGTCGCTTGCAACAGAAAAGTATAAGGGCCCGGGGTAAGAGTTTTCATCAGGCGGTAATCTGAATTGCTCACCTTGGCGTAAGTGCCGATTTCAGACAGGTCGCTACATACCAGGGTGAAGTGGTGTTTGCTATCGGTGCGCCGGATACGCTGGATCCGCTCCATCGCGGCCTTATCGCCGATATGACAACCGAGTGCATAACTCGAATCGGTGGGATAGATCACCAGTCCGCCACGATCGATAATCGACACCGCCTGCTCGATCAGTCGTCGCTGGGGATTATCCGGATGAATTTCAAAGAACTGCGCCATGAGCCGTACTAATAACCAGGGATCGCGATAATACAGGAAATTGGTGGGAAGAAAACAACGATTAGAAACATTACCCAAATCAATAAATTAGCCATGGTATTAGAAAAGGGCTTAAGGAAAATGATCGATTTATGTTACATTTTTGCAACAAATTCGAGATTTGTTGTTTTTTTCTAAAAATTGGGTTGCTATTGTGTCAAAAATGACTATTATTCGTCTCCATAAGCGATCCGACCGGGCCAGTATGTATGCGTATCCCGAATCGAGATGGTTTATATCCTAAGCACAATATATATAACTGACTTAAGGGTAATTAAACTCATGAAATTTAAAACAACTGCAATTGCAATGGCTGTCGCCGGCACTGTTGCTGCTCCCGTAGCAGTACAAGCTGGTGCAGACGAAATTTACGCGTCTGCTCGCGTTGGTACCTGGTTTGTTGACGAAGGTGGCACTGGCGATTTTGACATCAAGAGCTTTTCATCACGCTTCGGCGCCAGAGGCGAGACTGATCTCGGCAACGGCCTGACCGGTTTCGGTCGCTACGAGTGGGACGTTGATGAAAACGACTTCAGTATTCGTCACCGTTATGTCGGCCTGAAAGGCGACTTCGGTAGCGCACTGATTGGTAAGACATACCACACTTTCTACAACTTCGCGGTTGGTCCGACTGATAATCCGTGGTGGCATTCTGGTTACGCCATGATCGACTACGTCAGCCGTACCGATAAAGGCCTGACTTATGCAGGTAGCTCCGACAATTTCGCATTCGGCGCAACTGTATACATGAACAGGGATACTGACGAAAACGCGGTTGACGTATATGAAGTCGGCGCAAGCTTTACCTTCGGCAACGACATGACGCTGGGAGCTGCTGTACGCGGTACCGAGGCAGACATTGGCGACGATGACGCTGGTTACGCTAATACCAACGATGGCATCGCGATCGGTAACGGTAGTGACGAAGAAGTATTCGGTGTAACACTGAGCGGCATCATGCTGGGTGACTTCGGAATGGGCTTTGGTGCTCAGATGCAGGACGACGACACCAGCTTCCTGGCTGACATTTCTTACAACAACTTCTACGTGCATATCGAAGCGGAATTTGTTGATCAAGACTCTCCAGCTAACTTTGATTTAGATACTAACACCCGAGAGTTTGACGATGACAGAGATCGCCTGAGTACTACGCTTGGCTATACTCAAAGCCTGGGTCGCAAGACTACTGCGTACTACGAGTTCAACTATATCGACAATGATACCGATGACTCTGACGACGACCGTACCGCTGTAATGGCAGTTCTGAAGTACGACATCATCTAATCTAGACGATTCGTAAAGCAGTACCTAAAGGGCTCCCTCGGGAGCCCTTTTTTATTGGCGAATTAAGGTGACAGTTAACTTAATTCCCAAGATCCCCGCTTCCGCGGGGATGACTGAAGATGGCGGGGATGACGCCTCCATAGTCACTACCGATATTTCGGACCGCCGCGAAAGCGGTGATCTTGTCAGCATCGCCGGTTGAGAAAATCCCACTGGGCAGCACCGGCCGCCGTCGGGATGACTATTGATAAACTGGCAAGTGACTAGAAATTGCGTTTTTTGGGGCGCCAGAATTCGAGCCGTTTGTATTTGAAGAACAACTGCTTGCCGAGCACGTCTTTCGCCTTCCAGCTGCGCTCGCGCAGTTTCGGGCCTAGTTTATGCAGATCGGGAATACCATAGGCCGCGCCATCGTCCTCGGTGATTTCCTTTTCGATACGATCGAAATAGTGGGTCTGATTATCACCCCAGGTCGCCAGCTCGGGGATTTCGAGGAAAGCGTATATTTTTTCCAGTATCGCAGTCGGGTTCTGCACCAGGTCAGCGCGTTCAACCAGTAGCAGGTTGTTGCGGTTTTTACCCATCCAGGCCTGTTTCAGGTTTTCATAGCACCAGCCCACACTGGTGCCGATCTTTGGATCCATCATCGCGATGCACCGATTGGCATCGTTCAACTCCATTCTCTGACCACGCAGATAATCGTCGATATAGGAGATATAGTCAGGGTTGGAGCGTATCAACATGATGAAAGAAGCCAGGCAATCGGCAATATCATCGACCGTACAGATGACCTTCATTTCTTCGCCCAGAATGTCTCGCGCGGTGTCGATGGCATCGTTCATATGCCAGGCCCATGATTTATCGATGATGCAGGGTTCAGGTCGATGCCGATACAGGCCCTCGCGAATTCCCCGCCACACATTGGGCAGCTGATCAGGATGCTTGTAAGCCTTGAGGGTAACCGTATTCATGCGCCACTTGACCAGCACTTCGCTGACCAGCTCGCTCAACGGCGAGGCCGGCGACACGTGAATATTTTCGTTCTGGTTCAAAATTTCGCCCAGCACGGTGCTGCCAGTGCGCGGCAAGCCGGCCAGGTAGAAAAACTTTTTTGTTTGCACTGATGAATTCAAGGGTCTGTACAACGAACTTCGAGCATATCATCGAGTCTTAAAATAGTCACCCAAGCCAGATCGAATACGTTAGAATCTGCCTTGCTTTAAACACACTCGAATTCAATGAAACAGCTTTCCGACTTCTTTCCGCTGCTACTTTTTTTCATCCTCTACAAGTTTTACCTCGACTTGCCCGATGAATTTATCCTCGGTGTGAACAACTGGGTGCCACTAATGAATCTAACCCCGGGGAAATCGTCCGATGCGATCTACCTGGCAACGCTCGCCGCGATAGTGGTGACCCTGGTGCAGGTAGTGCTGGCGGCGATAATCGTCAAAAAGGTGGAAAAGATGCCGCTCATCACGCTGGCGCTGTTACTGGTGTTCGGTGGCGCGACGCTGGCGCTCAAGGATCCGCTTTTCATCCAGTGGAAACCAACCGCGATCAACTGGCTGTTTGCGCTGGTTTTTCTCGGCAGCCACCTGGTTGGCGATAAACCCCTGATCCAGCGCATGATGGGTAATGCGATCGAGATTTCCGAGCAGCGTGTCTGGGCGCAGCTGAACCTGTCCTGGGTCGCATTTTTTATCGTCGCCGGAGTAGCCAATGTGATCGTCGCTCCCGCAATCGATCCTTTCGGACTGCAGTTGAGCGAAGATACCTGGGTTGATTTCAAACTGTTCGGATTGATGGGTATGACCGTCATATTCGTCATCGGCCAGGCGTTTTACCTGGCCAGGTTCATGCCCGATACCGATGAGGAGACCAGCTGATGTTATACAGTATCGTAGGAATTGATAAGGAGAATAGCCTCGCGGCGCGCATGTCGGTTCGCGCCGCGCATGTCGCCCGCCTGAACGAGCTGCGCGATGCAGGTCGACTGATCATTGCGGGGCCGAATCCGGCGATCGACTGCGATGACCCGGGTGACGCCGGATTCACCGGCAGCATCATCGTCGCGGAATTCGATTCGCTGCAAGCTGCAAAGGACTGGGCCGACGCCGACCCTTACATCGAATCCGGTGCCTACGCGTCGGTTAGTGTAAAGCCCTTCAAGAAAGTGCTGCCGTAAGGCAGCGTCCCGGAAAGTGCGTCAGCACTTATCCGGGATCTCGTGACGCAATGATTAAATAAAATTTATGCTAACTTCGACCGCAGGGTTGGCTGAGTCCAGTTACGGGACCAGGAATGTTGCGCGATCCGCGCACGGGTATGAGTAAATGCCGCGCCGGGCACGGCAGGTAGCGGATCGTTACAGGTTTTTACTCGGGCTTTCGAGATTGTCGCTGATTTCACGCAGCAGCATATCTTCCGACTCGATGCGCTCAGCCATCGCCTCACCGATCGACGACAGGTCGCTATACAAATTAGTCAAACTTTCAGGTTCATCCACGCCCTCGTATTTATCGTTGAAATCGACAAATAACTGGGTGGTGCCTGAAATCAACGGGTATACCCGATCGGCAACCATCTTGATATTGCCGCGCCGCTCCTTGCCTTCGATAATCCTTTCGTATATTTCGAAATGACCGAGCGCGGTGTAATCGACCAGTTGCTGATTAAAATTGCGTAGATTGTGCATCACTGTGGTTGGGGGAACCTCACCGGACTCGAGCTCGGCGAGTTCGCACATCGATACCAGTACCTGCTGCCTTTCCTGCAACAAGGTATCGATGGTGTGGGATTGTCGGGTACGTCTATTTTCTTCGGCCGAAATTCTCTCGGCTATCTGGGCTATTTTATCAATTTGTGAGTCGCTCACGGGTAACCTCATGCTTACTGCTGTCAGGTAAAACAAAAACCAGCTGCGAAGGACATATTATGCGGTGGAATTCGTCATCGGTAAACAGGCATTATATGTTTGCCGGCTATTATTTTTGTTAAACTCGTCGGATTTGGCAAAGGTGACAGCGTGAGTAAAACCGAACAGGCCAGGCTGGACAGTCTCGAACTGCTCTACAGCGAACAGGATCACATGATTCAGACACTCAACGACATAGTTGCACAACAAAGCCAGGAAATTTCCCGCCTGAATTTGCAGATTGAACAAATCAAGGTTCAACTGCAGTCATTGAAGAGCGAATCAGCAACCGAAACAAGTTCCGAGTTCGAGATACCACCGCATTACTGATGAAGGCCGCAGAGCATGACGCGTTAGCCAACCTGCTTGCCTGTGCGCGGACGCAGGCAGGTAAAATGAGCATCCTGCCCAATGAAAACGGTGTCGACATCCGACTGCTCGAAGCGAAGCTTGGTTTTCAACATAGTTTTGTTACGGGCTCGCTACCCGTACGCGCGAGGCAATCGACCCAGGCCCTGTTAAAAGCCTGCAGTAACAAGCAACGCAATATCAAAACGGTCCTCGATCTCACCGCTGGATGGGGCATCGATGGCTTTACCCTCGCCTGGCACGGTCAGCAGGTTATGCTGCTGGAGCAGAATGAACTGGTGCATGCAATCGTCGCCTATTCGCTCAGCCGACTGGCGGCTGACCATCACGGCGCCACTGTTGCCGAGCGAATCTTCATTGAAAATGCCAATGCAAATAGTTACTTACAATCACCCGACGCCAGCTTTGAATACGATTGTATTTATCTCGACCCGATGTTTCCACGCCATAAATCCGGCGCCAAACCGGCCAAGGAGATGCAAATACTGCAGGCACTGACCGCCAACGTTGAAATCGATGCGTGCTTCGAGCTGGCATTGCAGAAAGCGCGCCGGCGAGTAGTGGTCAAGCGTCCGGCCAAGGCGGCCCAACTCAGCAGCTTGAAACCGGACCTGGTGTATCGTGAAAAAACAATTCGATTCGATGTCTACCTGACCCGCTGAGGTCGATAAGTACCACCACCCAAACGGCCGTCATCGCTTCGCCATAAATCCCAGGGCAGGATAATCGGTGAAAGTTTTTGCGAAGTAAACCGCAGGCGGCGTAGCCGCCGAGGCATTCGCAAAAACTTTCACCGATTATCCGATCCATTACCCGGCCATAGCTGGGTTGGTATAGCGATAGTTGTGAACATAAGTAAGTGCGATGGGGTCAGTCGCGAAAATTATTAAACTGCAGCGGGATGCCGAGCCCGGCTTCGCGCAGGCTTTGCATAACCTGTTGCAGGTCGTCGCGCTTCTTGCCGCTTACCCTGAGTTGCTCTCCCTGAATCGCGGCCTGAACCTTGAGCTTGCTGTCCTTGATCAGTTTCACCATCTTGCGCGCCAGATCCTTGTCCAGCCCTTCCCTCACCGTGATCTGCTGACGGGCTCGTTTGTTCATTTCGACAATATCGGCGAAATCAAGGCAATCGACGTCGATGCCCCGTTTTGACATTTTCTCCTTGAGGATGGGAATCATCTGCTTTACCTGGAATTCAGATTCCGCCTCCAGGGTTAAGTCATTACCAGACTGGGCGATGCTGGCGTTCGAACCTTTGAAATCGTATCGGGTACCGATTTCTCTATTCGCCTGGTCCAGCGCATTACTCAGTTCGTGGTGGTCTACTTCGGAAACAACGTCAAATGATGGCATCGTATACTCTTGCTCAGGGTTTAATGGTTAACGTATTGAAATCATTGCTGAAATTATAATTCGGGATCGCAAGATTCCGAAATTTATTTTCACCTTGCAACGCCCTGCCGGCGTAATCATAACGTGCATTGCTACAGATTTCCTGCAAACCACGCTCAAATGCTTCGATGACACAACCAAGATGAGTACCGATGGCATAGCCGACAAAATACTCGGCGTACCTGGAGCGTAATGTATTAGTCGCAAACGCGGGCTGATTACTGCGCTGCGATTCAGGATCCTGCAATTTCGCGGCGGCCTGTTGTAACCCCGTGATACTCGCCGCGGACCGGGCGATCACCACGATAACCAGGTTATCCTGGCGCAGAAACACCGGCTCATCTGGCGGCAGGGTCTTGATTTTAAACTGGTAGGAACTTTGTACCCGGGGTGGCCTGACATCGATCGCAAAATCGAACAGTACATAAAGCACCGCCAGTCCCAGAACGGCAGATAAAGCCCTGAATAAACCTTTGAGTAGTTTTCGTTTCAATAATCTGAACACCTGCTACTGGCTCGGGCCAGGGGGCGCCAATACGACAGCCTCCCTCGACATCGATGCAGAAATTTACCCGGGCGGGCAGCGGCAATACTAAGTGCCTAGCCTGACTTCCTCACCAGCCTGTTCACTGCAGTATCGGCTGAGACAGCTAAACAGTTCTTCGCCACCACCCTGCAATCGCCAGCACTGGTCACCAGCATCGTAATCGAAATGAAAGCCGCCTGAGCGCGCCGCTACCCATAGCTGCGAAAGCGGGGTCTGCTTGTTGACGATAATCTGGCTACCGTTGCCAAATTCGAGGGTTAAAATACCACCGGCACTGTCGTAATCGATATCGACGCCACAGTCATCGATGGCTTCCTCGATCGCGGTCATGGTGTCTTCCGCGAGCTGATTGAAATCGGACTCATTCATCTTCGTTGGCCGCGAAATCGAGCGATAGCGAATTGATACAATAGCGTTTGCCGGTGCTGTCGTGCGGACCGTCCTCAAATACATGCCCGAGATGGCAACCGCATTTATCACACATGGCTTCGACCCGTCGCATACCCAGACTAGAATCCTCCTCGTAACGAATCACCTGATCGGTCATCGGCTTGTCAAACGAAGGCCAGCCGGACCCGGAATCATACTTATCGGCTGAAGCAAACAAGCTTTCACCACAGCACTTGCATAGATATTTCCCGCTTCGAGGATTGTGATTATACTCACCGCTGAACGGCGGCTCGGTGCCTTTTTCGCGACATACCCGGTATTCTTCCGCGCTCAACTTGTCGCGCCATTTATCATCATCACTCATCTTCTTCTCCCGTTTGCAGGTACATTTGTTTACCATCGACCAGATAAATCCAGCCACGCGCGATGCGATACATCAGCCAGATCGTCACTACCGGCAACACCAGGTAACCGACCAGTATCGGGGTCGTTAATAGACCGAGCGCCAGCCACAGCAAACCATACCAGAAAGTTGCTTTTTGCCATCTGAAATGCGACTCCAGCCAGCTGCCACGTACATCGTCCTGTTTGATGTAGTTAACTATCAATCCAACAATTGCAGTAACCAGGGTAACAAAAGACAGCGCCTGCAGAATATACACCGCGTAGGTGTATTTCCTGAGCTCGCCCTGTTGTGCTTCGTCAAATATCATTCCTGGCCTCCCAGCAAATTCTCAAACCCGATCTGATCAAGAATTTCCACACCGAGTTCTTCCGCCTTTGTTACCTTGGAACCCGGGTTATCACCACTGATCACCGCCGTTGTTTTGGAGGAAACGCTGCTGCTAACCCTGGCGCCTCGCGCCTTGAGCATTTTGGCCGCCTGGTCTCGACTAAGGCCTTCGAGGGTACCACTGATAACATAGGTTTTACCCTCCAGGGTCTGCAACTGCTGTTGCTGCGCGACGTCCTGCTGTGGCCAGCTTACACCCTGGAGTAAAATTTTTTCGACTATGTCCCTGTTTTTTTCCTGGTCGAAGAAATGACGTATGTTTCCGGCAACCACGGGGCCCACGTCTTCGACCTGCTGCAAGACTTCCTCGTCCGCGTCCATGAGTGCATCGATTGCGCCGAAGTAGCCGGCAAGTGCCTCGGCAGTGGCTTCGCCAACCTCACGAATCCCAAGCGCATAAATAAATCGCGCCAGCGTTGTTCGCTTGCTCTGTTCGAGCGCGTCCAGCAGGTTACGCGCGGATTTTTCCGCCATGCGTTCGAGCCCGGCCAGCTGATCGAGCGATAAATGGTAAAGATCCGCGATAGAATCGATCATTCCCTGCTCTACCATTTGTTCGACCAGCTTATCTCCCAGGCCCTCGATATCCAGTGCCTTGCGCGAAGCATAGTGTTTGATGGCTTCCTTGCGCTGCGCCGCACAAACCAGCCCACCAACACAACGATAGGCCGCCTGTCCGGGTTGCTGCAGGACTTCCGAGTCACAAACTGGACAGCGTGAAGGCATGCGCGGCAGTTTTAAATCGCCTTCGCGCTGCTGCAGTACGGGTGCGACAACTTCCGGTATCACATCTCCCGCGCGGCGCACGATGACGATATCACCGATGCGAACATCCTTGCGTTCGATCTCGTCCATATTATGCAAGGTTGCATTGCTCACCATGACACCGCCGACCGCGACTGGCTCAAGCCTTGCCACCGGCGTCAGCGCACCGGTTCTGCCGACCTGGAAGTCAACATCGAGCAGGCGTGTCATTACTTCCTGTGCAGGGAACTTGTAAGCAATCGCCCAGCGGGGCGCACGCGACACGAAGCCGGCCTCGTGCTGCCATGCGGTATTATCTAGTTTGAACACGACACCGTCGATATCGAAAGCCAGTCTGTCGCGCTGCTCGAGTATACGCTGGTGATAATCCAGGCAATCCTCGATCGAATCGAGTAACTCGATTTGCCGACTTACCGGAATGCCGATACTGCGCAGGTACTGCATTTGCTGGAACTGGCTGGCGGGTAGTTCGACACCCTCGCAAAGCCCAGTACCATAGCTGCAAAAAGTCAGCGGTCGGCTTGCGGTAATGCGGGAATCGAGTAGCCGTAAACTGCCCGCAGCGGCATTTCTCGGGTTGGCAAAAATCTTGCTGCCGGCCTGACGTTGACTCCGATTGAGCGCCTCAAAACCTTCGAGCTCCATGTAAACCTCACCACGGACTTCGATACGTCGTGGCAGATTCTCACCCATCAGACGCAATGGAACCGACGCAATAGTACGTGCATTGGCGGTGATATTTTCACCGCTACGACCATCGCCCCGGGTCGCCGCGCGCGATAGATTGCCAGCCTCGTACAGCAGGCTTACCGCAAGCCCGTCGAGCTTGGGTTCCGCGCAGTAGCCAAGCGTCGAGTCGCGTTCCAGCTTATCACGCAGCCGGCGATCGAAGCTGAGCAATTCCTCGTCGTCGAACGCATTATCAAGCGACAACATCGGTACTTCGTGGGCGACTGTTTCGAAATGACTTGCTGGTTCGGAACCCACTCGCTGGGTGGGTGAATCAGCTGTCACCAGTTCCGGAAATTCCTCTTCGAGTTGTTGCAGGCGACGCAACAGGCGATCGTAGGCCTGATCAGTAATGACTGGCGCATCGAGAACATAATAATGATAGTTATGCTCGTTCAACTCCTGCCTGAGTCGAGCCACCTCGGCCTTGCTGGATTCGGAAATCGACATCAGTACTGTAGTTAAACCAGTCCCTCACGAATACTGGTGACGTCGCTGATAGTCAGTAGTTCGTGATCAGGTTTATAAACCTTGACGTCCAACATACGCACCAGTTCATCGATTTTTTTCAGCATCGACTCATATGCCAGACGTGGATTTGCACAGGAATCCAGATCGATGAAACAGTTGAATCCCAGCGTGGCGAAATTGAGATCCTCGATTTCATAGAAATTACCCGGTTTACTCAGGCTGGTAATCTGAAATGCAAGCTCGTCCTCTTCGCGATATTCGAGCAGGCCGTCGGCATTAAGTTGCAGGTCAGCCTGCTGCACCGCCGATTCCACTTCCTCACCGACAATCAACCTGAAGTCACTATGCCTGAGATGATGGCTGATTAGCCGACCCTCATCTTTGCCGGCGAGCTCCGCAGGTATATAAATTTCGGGATCAGGTAATGCGGATGGAATCTCCTCGGCATCCTCGGCATCCTCGGCGGGATTTATCAGAAATTCTTCCAGGTCCTCGTCGGTCTCGTTTTCCGTGAGTATCTTGTTCAGATTGCTCATCTCGGAACGCAATTGCTCATCCTCGACAAACGCTGAATCGACTTCTTCACGGGTGAATGTTTCGATCGCGTTGCGCTTGCGCAAACGCGTCTGATGCAATCCGTACAGATAGATTGCGACCGCCAGTATCACGGCGATAATAATCAGAACCCATCTAAATGTGCTTGCGTCCATTACTGAACTCCAGCAAGGGCCACCGCTTCGCCGACATCGACCGATACCAGGCGTGATACGCCGGGCTCATGCATGGTAACGCCGTTCAGGCTCTCTGCTATTTCCATGGTTATCTTGTTATGCGTAATCATGATGAATTGTACCTGCGATGACATTTCCGTAACCATTGCACAAAAACGCCCCACGTTGGCATCGTCGAGTGGCGCATCGACCTCGTCGAGCATACAGAATGGGGAGGGATTGAGTTCGAAAATCGCGAAAATCAATGCCACCGCGGTGAGCGCCTTCTCGCCACCCGATAGTAATTGCAGGTTGGTAACGCGCTTACCCGGCGGCCTCGCCATAATTTGTACACCGGTGTTAAGTAAATCGTTTTCAGTCATTTCCAGGTGGGCTTCGCCACCACCAAACAATTTAGGAAAGCGTTCAATCATGCGACTGTTAACCTGTTCGAAAGTTTCCTTGAAGCGATCCTTGGTTTCCTTGTCGATTTTCCTGATCGCACCCTCAAGCGTATCGAGCGCCGAAATCAGATCCTGGTGCTGCGCGTCGAGGTATTGTTTACGTTCAGCCTGCTCCTTGTGTTCTTCGATTGCAGCCAGATTGATCGGTCCCAGGCGTTCGATGCGGTTGTTGAGTACCTCAAGGCGCTTACTCCATTCTTCCAGTTCGGCTTCCGTGTCAAGGTTCTGTTGCAATTCCTCGATATCCTGCCCGGACTTTTGCAATTGCTCCTCGATCGTTTTGCAGCGAATTTTGGCCTCCTGCAACTGCATCCGCTCCTGTTCGAGTTGATTACGGAATTCATCGACCTGCTGCTGGCGAGTATTGCGCTCGGTTTCGAGTTCACGCTGATGGTTATCGAGCTCGCCGACGGCTTGCTGCGCGAGCTTCAGTTCCTGCTCATTCTGATTGCGCCGTTGTAACAACTCCTGCAATTCCGCTTCCAGTTCATCGATAGGGTCCTTGGCACCATTGATTGCGCTATCCAGTTCCTTGATACGCTGATCGAACTGGTCGCTTTGCTGTTTGACCCGCTCGACATTGGAACGCGTGGCGCGCTGCTCCGTTTCCAGTGCCTGTTGTTGAATCTGTTGCTGATGCGCACTTTCCCGGGCTCGCTGCAGCGACTCCCGGGTTTCGGCAAGTTGTTGCTGTAATTGCGATTTCTGCTCCTGCAGACCTTCTTCCAGGATAGTCATTTGTGCGATTTGCTCTAGAAACTCATTACGCTTATTACTGTTTGCCAGCAATTCACCGCTATGCGCGGCCTTCACCTGGTCGAGCTCTACTAGCTCGGTTTGTATTTGCTCACGACGGTTTTGCACCTGTTCGGCCTGGTTTTGCCGGTTATTCAGTTGCTGGCGCAATTCAGATAGCTGATGCTGCAGGCCCGCCAGGGTTTTCTGCCCCTGATCCCACTCCTGTTCGAGAACCTGCAAACGTTGCCGATCACCATCGTAACTCGATTTCACTGCCATCGCCGACTGGGTAATATGCTCCAGCTGGGCGCGGATAGTTTTGATCTCCTGCGCGCGCTCGAGCATGCCTGCATGCTGATCTTCATCACCCAGTTGCAAAATCCAGTTACCACCAGCCCACAGTCCCTGTGCCGTAACCAGGCTTTCACCAGCCTTCAACTGGGCCCTCTTGATACGTAAATCCTCCAGGTCTCTACACAGGTAGATTCCTTCCAGAATCGCCGACAAGTCAACCTCGCATTCGATATAGTCGCTGAGTTTCGGCCATTCGCGGGAACCGGCCTGGGACGGCACCGGGTCACGGTCAAAGACTGCAAGATTATGGTTCGGTACGAACGCATCGGGGATAGCTTCACCCGCTGCCACACAGTAAGCGCCGAGAAATGGCGACATTACGACCTCGACCGCCTTGCCGATATCTCCCTTGACCTTGAGCAGATTGGTCAGGCGACGACTCGAGTCAATCTTGTTATGTTGCAGCCACTGTATGACTTCATCGCTGGTCTCGGCGAGCACGTGTTGCTGCAGAGCCTCCAGCGAGCTCAAACGGCCACGCAGGGTTTGCACCTGGTTACGTTTTACATCCAGCTGGGTAGCTAAATCTTCGCAGCCACCGCGCAGTTGTTGAATTTCATCGGCACGGGTTTGTGCCAGCGCCATGTTGGCAGCGTATTCCTCGTTGCTGGCCGCGACGCTGGCTTCGAGTTCATTAATTTCACGTACGGCGGTGGTTGCATCAAGATTATCCAGTTCCTGTTGCAGGCGCAGGCGTTGCTGATCGGTGTGCTGAACCTGGCGTTCAATATGCTCGATGCCCCGGTTCTCAATTTGCGCGGCTTCATGAACATGGTGAAACTCGCGCCGGAACTGATCCCAGAGTTCCTGCCATTCCTGCATTTTTTCTTCCGCCGCTTCCAGCGCCCGCTGCTGCTGTTGCAAATTGTCGCTACTTGATTCCAGTTCAGGCGATATACTGGCAAGCTGCAGTTCCAGTTGCGCCAGCCGTTCACCATCGGTGCTAAGTATCTTGCTCGCCTCCGCAATCGATTGTTCGAGGGTCGCTAACTCCTGGCGGTTGTGCTGGCGCAGATTTTTCTGCATTTCGATAGCCTGTTCCTTGCCCGAAATATCCGCGCCCAGACGGTAGAACTGGCCTTGAACCTGGTTATGCTGCTCACTTGCCTCGGTGAGTTTTTGTCGGCCCTGCTCGATCTCACGTTCGGTCTCGCGTAATCCCGCGGTGCGCTCTTCCATCCCTGTTTCAACGCCAGCAAGCTTGCGCTTATGCGCATCGATTTCCAGATCAAACAGCTGTTTTTGCAACAACAGGCTCTCGGCTTCGAGTCGGCGCTGATCCTGTTTCAGCTGTTTGTATTTTTCCGCAGTTTTCGACTGACGATCGAGGCGGGAGAGTTGTTTGTCAATTTCATCGATCAGGTCGACCAGGCGATCGAGGTTCTCGCGTGTATGTCGAATTCTGGTTTCGGTTTCGCGTCGACGCTCCTTGTACTTGGATATCCCCGCGGCTTCTTCGAGATAAACCCGCAGTTCATCAGGTTTGGCATCGATGACCCGGCTCACCATTCCCTGCTCGATAATCGAGTAACTGCGCGGCCCTAACCCGGTGCCGAGAAAGATATCGGCAATGTCACGACGACGGCAACGGGTGTTATTGAGGAAATACTTCGACTTGCCGACCCGGGTTGCGATGCGTTTAACCGAAATTTCGTTGTATTTGGCGTACTCGCCTGTGACCCTGCCATCCGAGTTATCGAAAACCAGTTCAACCGAAGCCTGGCCTACGGGTTGCCGCCCGGAAGAGCCGCTGAAGATAACGTCTTCCATCGACTCACCGCGCAGGTTTCTCGCCGAGGATTCGCCCATGACCCAGCGCACCGCGTCGATAACATTTGATTTGCCACAGCCGTTCGGACCTACGATGCCGGTAATGTTCGCCGGAAACATGATTTTGCTCGGGTCGACGAACGACTTGAAGCCGGCAATTTTAATTTGACTGAGGCGCATTTGAGCGAGAACTTCCAGGTTAAATTTTTGCGCGCCGATTATATCATTAGCAAATGCCTGCAGCAGTAAATCCTGCTAAAAAATTGCCTATTTCGTCTGCCCATATATAATTACGCGCCGCGCAGTCTGATGCCCTTTACGGACTTGCCTAACCTGAGAGATCCAATATGAGTACCGAAGCTTCCACGACGCTGGACACTTTTACCAATCCAAATCCGCAACGTGACTACACGATTCACATCGATACACCCGAATTCACCTGCTTGTGCCCACTCACGGGGCAACCTGATTTCGCCAGTATCGAAATCCAGTATGTGCCGGATGAGTTATGCCTGGAATTAAAAGCACTCAAACTCTATTTCTGGTCCTATCGCGATCGCGGCGCATTCCATGAGGCGGTCACCAATCAGATCCTGACGGACCTGGCGGCAGCGGTAGCGCCACGCTTTATGCGTGTCAACGCCGAGTTCAACGTACGTGGCGGCGTTTACACCCGGGTCGTGGTCGAACATCGCGCCGCGGACTGGCAGGCGCCTGAACTGGTCGAACTGGCCTGAGTAGCGCCAGGCAATGATCGCCGACATCACCACCGGTACCCAGGCACTGGCGCGCGCACTGCGTTTACTCAACCAGCCAGGTATTCGCGTTTACGTCATCGTGCCGCTGAGTATCAACCTGCTGCTATTCGGCGCGCTGGTGTATTATGGCTACAGTCAGTTTCTTCCCTTCGTCGAGTGGCTGATGTCATTCGTGCCCGAGTTTCTCGCCTTTCTCGAGTGGCTGATCTGGGTGTTCTTCGGAACACTTGCAGCAATAACCGTATTTTTTGCCTTCACCCCGGTAGCCAATATCGTCGCGGCGCCTTTCAATGCGTTGATGGCTGAAAAAATCGAGGCGCATCTGACCGGGGTTCCGGTTTCATCGGATATCAGTTTTACGCGCATGGCGCTGGATGCGATTGGCTCACAATTGCGTAAGCTGGTGTACATCCTGTTATGGGCGCTGGGGCTATTCCTCGTCAGCCTGATTCCGGTGGTCAATCTGGTTGCGCCGGTACTCTGGATAGTGTTTGGTTCGTGGCTGTTATCGCTGGAATATTTCGACTACCCGATGGGTAACCACGACATCATCTTTGACGAGCAGAAACGATTATTGCGCGAGCGGCGCGGAATCGCGCTTGGTTTCGGCGGATCGGTAATGATCATGACCAGCATTCCAGTCATCAATTTCTTCGCCATGCCAGTCGCGGTAGCCGGCGCAACCCTGCTCTGGGTCGAACAGTTCCAGTCCAGTCACTCCCCCAGAACCTAAGACCTTCCCAACCTGGAAGTAGTCTCTTCGAGCGGTACGGCCATCGGGTCCTCTTTGCGGGATCGCCGTAAATACGTCCATGTAGGCTCGCGTGCGACATCCCTGTCGCACAGCGTCCCGCAAAGAGAACCCGATACCCGCACCTTGATAGTGAGCAGCCTCGGGAGAATACTCGCGAAAGTGTAGCGCGGCAGGGACGCCGCGCTCCAAGCGATCCCATGGATGGGCCAACCGGCGTATGCCGGTTGGGAGCGACTTTCGCGAGTATTCTCCCGAGGCTGCTCTGGAAGGGAGCGAATGGCCGTACCGCTCGAAGAGACTGAATGACCAGACGTGCCAGTCCGACGTTTCGCAATGGCAGGGATGTGGGAAGGGAGGGTGCTGGATTAGATGCGGAGGGTTGGCAGGTCTAGCGGCTGACCGCTTTGGCGGGACTCTGCGGCGGGTAGAATATCGATGCTCGGCCAGCGACCGTCGAGCAGTGCCTGGCCGTACTCGGCCATGCCGGCCGCTATCGTGGTGCGCCGGCTGGTCGCGTGATCGTAATCCAGCCGATGCCAGCTCACCTGCAATCCGTCAGCCAGCGGATCGATCAACATATACCAGCCGTGGCTCCCGCCATCGTTGGCCGGCATACCAATGACACCGGCATTTAACCAGAACAGGTTGTCGATACCCTGTCCGAAGGGAATGCCGCAGTGCCCGCCGATAACCACATCGACTCTCGCCGCCCTGATTTGCGCAAGCTTGGATGCAGCATCACTCGACGCAAACACGAATTCATTGATGCTCGACAGGCTTCCGTGCACCACTTTGAAACCCTTTGCACCGGCATCAAACTCGATACTGCGTGGCAACTCCTGCATCCAGCGCCGTTGTTCGGCTGTTACCCGGCGATCCGCATATTGATACCAGGTAATCGCCAGGGTCGAACAACTGCTATCCGCTGCGAAACCACAGCCGCAGTCGGGCTCGCTAAAAGCGAGCGCTTCCTCACAATTACCCATCACCACATGGATACCCCAGTCCCGAATCAGTTCGATGGTCTGTTCGGCTTCGGCACAGTAAGCGACGATATCACCGGTACAAATAATACGTTCGGCAGGAATATCGAGTTCGCGCGCACGAGCCTGTAACGCGATGGTTGCCGCGAGATTGCTATAAGGCCCACCGAAAACCAGCAGCTTTTCAGCGATACTACCGAGATGCTCTATTTCCATACTTACCTTCGAGTCGCGTGTATCTATGCCATTACCACGCTACGAGTAGCGCATGGCGGTTAAAGATCATTAGGACCTTGACCCCGGTTAAAAAGTTCGCATACTTACCTGCGTACTCCCCTTAAGCGGATATCAAGTTTGCGCATTCTACTGCTGGTTTTGCTGATGTTTCACCTGCCATCGGCGCTGTCAGAACCACGCCAGTCATTGGTTCCCGGCGGTGTCGCAATCGTCGGCCTCGAGTCGGGAGATGCTTCCAGCTACAGCTTCCGCGGCAAGCCGGTGCTGGTGACTCAAATCGCGGGTAAGCCAAGCGCGCTGGTTGGTCTGCCGCTCAGTCTTGAACCGGGCGAGCACTATATCGAAAAACGCAGCGCCAGCCAGGTTTACAAGAAATTTTTCGAAGTCAAACCGAAACAGTACAGCACGCAAAATATCACCATAACCGACAAGCGCAAGGTCAATCCCTACGCCAGCGACATGGAGCGTATCCTCGCGGAAAAGGCGCGCAAACAAAAAGCTCGTGATCATTATTCAAAAGCTGATGTCGATATCGATTTTCTGACCCCGGTAACTGGTACGAATACCGGTAGTTTTGGCCGGCGCAGGGTCTTTAATGGACAAAAACGGCGCCCACATAGCGGCATGGACTTTGCTGCAGCGACGGGGACACCGATTCGTGCACCCAGCGCGGGCACAGTGATAGAACTGGGAGACTTCTTCTTTAGCGGCAACCTGGTTTACCTCGACCATGGCCAGGGACTGATATCAATGTTCGCCCATCTGGACGAAATAGATGTCGTTCTCGGTGAGCGGGTCGAAAAAGGACAGATTGTCGGCAAGGTCGGCGCCACCGGTCGCGTGACCGGTCCACACCTGCACTGGAGCCTGGGATTGAACGGAACCTGGATCGACCCCGCGTTATTTATTGCTGCGGTGGACTAGAAAGTCAAGCGCACGCCGATATGGATATTATCGTCATCGGCATCATAATCACCGTCGTCATCGGTATCTATTTGCAGGTGCCTGATACCCACGAAACCCATGGTTTGCGGCAGGATTTCGACTTGAAATCCAAGCGTATAATCGATGATTTCCTTGGCGTCGGTAAAGCTGGTGATATCGGGCGTATAAAACCCGCGCGCATAAACCGCCATCGGCATGGTTCCGGGAATGGTGTAGCGAACTTCACCACCGATGCCAAGCGCGGCCAGATCCTCGTCAGGGTCGTCGAGATGACCCAGATAGGCCTTAACACCGACACCGAAAGTTAACGGGGTTTCCTCGGATGGCTGACGCATTTGGATCAGGCTGGCCTGCACGATAACGTCGCTTTCGTCATTATAAAACAGGCCGAGCGCGAGGTCTGCGCCGCCCCAGCCTATCAGACTGGAGTCCGAACGGAAGGTAAACTGTGCGGTTTCCTTGCTGAGCGCGACTTCAAAATCGTTGGCGTTCGCTGTGGAAATGGCCGCAAGGCCTAGCAGGAAAAGGTGACTGAGGCGAATAAATTTCATGGCTAAACCGAAGCAGAAAACTGGCGCAATAATAACACATGATTTTGCATCGATGCGCGTGGAAAACACATTAAATATAATAGTTTACTTTGCGCAGCCAGCGCTGGGATATTACTGCTCTGAGCGTTTGAACAACGGGGTGATCGGGGCGACTTCCCCGGTAACCGGGGTATCGAGCCAGCGCACAATCGGCGCCCACTGTTCTCTGTCAATTTTATTACGCGAGCCCGGTATTTCCGCAACTCCAATGCCTAGTTCGATTGCCCTGGCGTAAAGCTGGGTGTCGCGAAGACTCGCAATAAACGGAATATTAAGACTGAACAGGAACCGTTCCAGGGAATGATACATCAGCGTATTTTTGCGCACCCGATTAGCCACCACAGCGACGCGAATCATTTTTTTACGCACCCTGCCGGTAGTCAACAGGGCTTTTATAAAATGCGCGGTGGCATGAATATCGATTGGCGACGGCAGCACTGGAATCAGCACCGAGTCATTTTGTTGAAACAGCGTCACCAGCTCATTGATATCAGTTCCAGCCGGCGAGTCAATAATTGCGACGTCGGTTTCCGGTGGCACGCGCAGTTGCCAGGAACGAGTCAGTCGATGGTCAGAATTCTTCGAGGCATCGACACCGGTAATCATTGCCAGTTCCGCAGTGCGCCGGTTAATCCAGGCTAGCGACGAACCCTGGGAATCGTGATCGAACAGACGCACTGTTTTACCCCGGCGCGCGTAATGCGAGGCAATATTTGTCGTAATAGTCGTTTTACCGCATCCGCCTTTGGCGTTGGTTACGAGGATTCTTTGTAAGCCCATGCTGCAAAGTCTATGTCGAAACAACTGATTTTTCAGGGATTTCGTGATTATTTGCAGTATTTTGTGATTTAGTCTCGCTTTTTGTGCTTCTGGACGCTTTTTTTATCCGCAAACGGATTGCTTCCCGATTTCAACTCGATGCGTAACGGGGTGCCCTTTAGTTTCAACTTGGTAATAAAAAAGTTGATCAGGTAGCGCTGATAGGAATCTGGCAGGTGTTGTGTCTGGTTACCATGGATCACGATAACTGGAGGATTGCGCCCCCCCTGGTGCGCATAGCGTAACTTAACGCGTCGACCATGGTGCAAGGGCGGGTTGTGTTTGAACACGGCTTCTTCAAGCAAATCAGTCAGGTAGCGTGTATTTAAATCCTTGAACGCCGACGCGTAAGCCTGATCAACCGAAGCCATCATTTCACCTACCCCGGTCCCGTGTCGGGCGGAAATAAAATGTTGCGCGGCGAACGGCACAAACGTCAACCTGCGTTTTAAGGTACTGCGGTTTTGATCGCGCTGCTCTATATCGAGGCCATCCCATTTATTAATTGCCAGTACCAGGGCGCGACCACCGTTGAGCACATATCCCAGCAAGGTCATATCCTGGTCCGTGAGACCATCGCGCGCATCGATCACAAGAATCACGACATGTGCTTTTTCGATAGCTTCGAGTGAGCAATACGTAGGAGTCGAAGGTGTCAACAAAAAA
>CAWCBX010000128.1:0-5536 GCA_963793595.1 uncultured Gammaproteobacteria bacterium
GCGAAACCGAGTTGCTGCAGTTACTCGTTGATGACGAATACGATAGCGGCATCAGCCAGATTCCAACCGAGTGCCTGCCGAGCTAGACGGAAGCGGCTACCGACACTGACGGGGTAGCGGTTTCAAAAACGGGTAGTCCTTGAAATGCTGTTGTTCATGCTAGCGCCGGATCTCCGGTAAGCTTGCCAACTCAGTGCAAAAACAATAGAATTCGCGCCCTCGGGAGGGATAGGAATGACCCTGCCGAGCCACAATAGCAAAAATATGAAAAGCAAATTGCCGGCGTAGCTCAGTTGGTAGAGCAACTGACTTGTAATCAGTAGGTCCCGCGTTCGATTCGTGGTGCCGGCACCAATTCAAAGCCCCTGATGCAGGGGCTTTTTCTTTTCTCGATTCAGTTCCAGTACTACAAATTTTTCGAATGACGATGAATTTAGTATCGTGTTCCTACATTAACCCTCGAGATCGCGGGTCCTGGCGGGATGAAACTATCCTCCGAAACTTGCCTGCCTGATCCCAGGTCGCCCAGCAGCCCAGAGTAAATTGGTTGTAATTTGGAAACCCTGGTACCAATATTAAACTCGATCAGACCTGGAGCAATGCGAAATGTCCGAATATCAGATCGATAGCAATAACTCGTTGTTCTATCTGCACTTCCCTCCGGCAATAGAAGATGTGCCGACATTTGTTTTCGTCAATGCTCTGACCGGATCGACCGATCATTGGGAAGCAGTCGTCGCGCCAGGCATACGGGATCAGGGATTTGGCACGCTTTCATATAATTTCCGCGGTCAGGATAAGTCGAGCTTCGACAAAGAACTCGAACTCACCAATGCACTCATAGTCGACGACCTTGTTCTGTTGATCGAATCACTTCGACCTTCGAGGCCGGTGTTGGTAGGGCTTTCCATAGGCGGGCTTTACGCTGCCCAGGCTTACGCCCGCGCGCGCCAGGCTAGCGGCATCGTTCTGCTCAACACGCTGCGCGAAATCAATCCGAGAATCGCCTGGATCAACGACGCACTGCCCCATTACGTCGCCACGGGCGGAGCAGCACTATTCATGGGATTGATGATGCCCTTGTTGACCAACCCCGAGTTCGCCATGAAGGCGCGACCCAATTTTCTAACTGGTCCCTACGAGCCACTGGACCCGACGCATGGGCACGCCAATCTGATGCGCAACTCGGTGAACACAGACTGGAGCTTCGACTGGGCCTCGCTCGATTTGCCAGTACTCAACATTACCGGTCTTCACGATCGGGTATTCCGTGACCCCGAAGTGATCGATCGCCTGTACGCAAAGCTTGCCGATGCACGCCGTGAGGAGTGGGACGACGCAGGGCATCTGCTGCCGCTGGAACGCCCGGACCGGCTGGTCGAGCGACTCGCTGCTTTCGGTCGGGAGTTCACAGGATGAACATCCCAGTTCGCTGGGCTTACCCGGCGGTTTTCATTGGCGTCTGTGGTCACGCGAGCTCGGAGTTTTTTGCCAAGTTGACCGGCGTGGCGGGGCCGGAGGTTTCGGTCTGGCGCTACGTCATCGGTGCCATCGGCTTGTTGCTTTGGTCTCTATCGAGATCCGATAGCCGTGATCTCCTGACCCCGTTGCGCGAGGAATGGCGCGGCCTGATTCCGTTGTCCCTGCTCGGTGTCTCCGCAGCTTATCTGTTCTTTCACTGGGCACTCGACTTTGCCAGCGTGATCCAGGTTGCGACGCTGGTCACGACAATTCCAATCTTCGTAGGACTCGCCAACCTGGCCGTGAACCACACACCGATTTCGACCGTGAAGATTGTCACTGGCGCGTTAGCGGTTATTGGTATCGCAATTCTACTGACCGACGGTTATCTCGATGTTCTTTCGGAAGGCTCGTCGTTGCAGGGCGTATTGATGGCTATCCTGTGCGCGGCCCTGGCTGCAAGTTATTCGGTGCTTGCGAAGCCGATGATGCAGCGACATGGCGGGATGCGAATCACCACGCTCGCAGTGACCATCGGCGCAGCCGGGCTGTGGTTGTTGGTCGGTGCCCTGTGGGGAATCTGGGTGAATCCGTTGACGCTCTTCTCAATGCCAGAGGTCGCGTTCTGGTCGCTGATTGTGCTTGGTATCTGGAACACGACCATCACCCAGTTGCTCTGGTTCGGCGGCCTGGCTTCGGCTCCGGACATGACGCGCGCTTCTTACCTCTTTTTCCTTAAGCCTGTAATTGCCGCCATTCTCGCGATCGCTATTTTGGGTGATAAGCCTACCTGGCTGCAGGTGAGTGCGATCGCCGTCGTTTCCGGTTCGGTGCTATTCGAAATTTACTGGCAGCGCATGATGCCAGGCAAATAGGGGACAGATCACGTTTAATAATTGGACTCAAGCTGACCACGATCGATATCGCCCGAAAGGATGATTGAACCCGATGCGCTAATTTATGAATAAAACCCGCCAAAACACTGATAAAGTAGGGGTGCTTTCAGGGTGTTTTATGAAAATAAATTCTTGTACATTATTGATTTATAACGATTGTTACACAGACTTGTAGTCAGTAGGTCCCGCGTTCGATTCGTGGTGTCGGCACCAATTCAAAGCCCCTGATGAAGGGCCTTTCTTTGCCCGATCGACAGCTTTGAATCCTTGTGCCGTGACCATTTTTTACTCATTGAATCAAAACTATTGTTGTGCCTGATTGCGCAACAAGGCGATCAATTCGATTTCATCGACGATTCCTTGTGCTGCCTTGATTATCAAATCGCCACGTTTTTATTATCGTAAGACAATTTTATATCGTTCAATGAAAGGCAGGCGTCGATGCAAACAAACGCACCTCGTTCGTCGCAGACGGCTACAAAGAACAAAGGAATCGGTGACACATGATTATCAGTTACATTTGTCTCCGACCCCTTTTAATTTTCACTTTTTCAGGCAGCAAGAAGTGCTCCCTATCAAACTCGAGTACCGATATCGATTCTGGCAAGCCCGGGTTTCGCAATTGCCGGCGTAAACGGTATTCGTCCGGAGACTGGTACTCGAAACGAGTCACGCCATACCGCCCGCAAATCGATTTGATCAGGTCGGGCAGGGTGTCGGAAGCCGATCGTGTCGTCGAGTGTCAGGTAAGCAACTTGATGTCCGTCGGCGTCGATCCTGGCGGCGAAAGCTTCCATTGCGGCAAAAAAAGTACATGGCTTCTGAGCATGATGCTGGACATAGGTCGCTTCCTGGCTCAGCTCGGCGATCAGGTACAGGACACCGGGATCCTGTTTTTTGAACCAGCTGTGTCGGAGGTTCAACTGGTCGCCCAGGATCAGTCGAAGCGTACGAAAGCTATGTTTGTCGTTAATTTGTTTCATCGAGAGTGCCGGTGCATATAGTGCACCAGTGGCTAAGCAGCATCGTGGCTCGCTCTCGGGAGCCGGCCAGCGAGAGACAATGCCTCAGGGAGTGTTGAGGCGCAAGTGCAGGCATGAGTGCACCGTCTGCCGCCGGTATCGGTTGATAACAGCCGAACGTAGCTGGCTGTTCGGAGCGGGAAGCGGGCTACCGGCGGAGACGTATTGGTTAGCGATCGAGGCGGCGTGCTTTCGAAGCGCTCTCTCGCGTAATTACTTTGCGACTGTAACGGTATTCTGGCCAGTTCACTGCGCATGACTCGGTAGAAAAGGTAGCCTATAGCGGCGATGATTCCGATGCGGGTCAGCACGTATCCGGTGGCGATCATTGCAATGTCGGTTTCCATATTGATTCCTCGATTAAAATTAAAAGCAAAATTCAAATAATTGGCGTGCAGTGTATTGGTTACCCAGCCCGCTTCACCCAGGCGCTGCACCATCCGGCGCCAGCCACCTGTTTGCCCGGGAAGAGCGCGCAGGGGCCCCATGCCGCGTCGGCGGGGCCGGTATAAAGCTGGCAGTTGGCACACACGCTGTCTGGCTTCGGCGACTCGTGGACATAAGACAGTGCCTTCGCTTGCGCATCGTTGATCGTCGACCCGTCGTAGGACAGCAAGTCGCGGATTTTCTCTACGCCACTCCTTGTCGATGTTGCACTTGGCTGGGTCGCGCTCGAACCCGGTGGCGTAGGGCAGCATCTGTTCGCCTTCGCACTGAAAGTTGACGCTCCGCAGGCGTGCACAATCGCTTACCTGCGGCTTCGCACATCGCTGTTGCTTCTCGCGAAAGTCGACGAGCACTCGAGGCATTTGCCACTTCGTTCGGGTATTCGTACCGGTTCATGCAGAGCGCAGGTGCCACCTGCCGGTTGAGTTGCACTTGCTGGGGCTTCTCAAATCGAAGACACGGACTCGATTGACTTCCCGTCCTGGTCTTTCGGAAACTCCAAACACTTCTGCTCAACCAAAGAGCAGTGATCACCTTCGACGAAGACCATGTCTTGCGGGCACAACGGCTCCTCAGGTGCCGCGAGGCGGACATGGCTGCGCTCGACGGCGCGAAACGGATCGGGTCGGACGATACCGCAGGTGTGATGACGGGCGCGGAGGCTGCGGCGGAGGCGCTCGGCTGGGGAGTGGGTGCGGAAGGATCTTTGCACCCCCCCAACCAAGTCGCCGTCGTTGCGGCCGCCGCAAGCCCCCATCTCAATACGAGCCGATGATGCATGGGGAGCGAACCTACCACCCTGGTTCAAGATGGAAACCCCCGACGATTGGCCGGGTTAGTTTCACCGAGATTCGGCGGACGACGAGAAGATCACCAATCTGCTGCGTTGACGCCGTCACGCGCACCACGACGGATGGGACACGTCCCGAGCCAGTTGAGAATCCTCCCCTCGACCAATTCGCAAACCGTCCCTAGGCTCGGAACGGTCACGAGGCACACCGCTGCCAGGCACACCGCCCCCTGCACCAGCGCCCGCCGCGAGACGGAGGTGACCCGTACTCGCCCCTTGGATTGCCTGTGGTCGTCGCCCATGAAGGTCCGCATCACGCCCCCTTGGTGAACACTCGGGATGTCACCCGAGCGTTTGGCAGCACCCGCACCCTGTCAAGCCCGCGGCACGGGCCCGACCGGACGCAAGCCAGCCGATGAAATAGGGTGTTCCGACGAGGTTGGACTGACCAGCGGCACTCGGCATTCAATCCTCCTGGCGGCTCCGCTGGGCGTTGAGGTCACAAAGTCTCTGAATCACGGCGTGTTCGAACGGCTCCCCGGGCCCCGGTGCGCCGCTTGGGACGGCCGGCGCAAACGGCGGGACCGTCAGATCGCCCCAGCCGTACGCGCCGAGCACCTCTCGATCCAGCTGCTCGTGGAGCGCCCGAAGGGCCCGAAGTCGGCGAGCCTGGCAGCCCCGGTCCTTCAGGAGGTTGTAGGTAGCCGTCATGCCGAGCCCGGTCTCCCTCATGTACCGCATGCGGGCGAGGTAGAGCGCGCGGCCCACTGCGTCCAAAGCGCCACTTCCCCCAAGCGGTCCCGTGGTGGGAAAGGGGAAGGTATCGACGCAACCCGACGGCGTGTAACGCAACCCCTCGCCGAAGGTGGACGAGTGCAGGCGCGCCCACCCTTCGTGAATGCGCGACTGCAGCACGGCGA
>CAWCBX010000129.1:0-11529 GCA_963793595.1 uncultured Gammaproteobacteria bacterium
AGTCCCTGTTCCGCCGGGGTTTGCGCCAGCAGGCTCAAGGGCAGCAGGCACAGCAACAGCGCCGGTAATATTCTCATTATACTGATTCTCCATTTTCCAAAGATACGTACGGTAGACACTGAAACCGGTAAAAAGGTCAATCGGGTTTTTCAGCCCGGAAATGTATATATCAGCCGGGGGCAGCATTTATATGGCTCTTGCGTGAAACAGGCGCCGGAAGCGGATTACTTCTGTTTCAGCCGTTGTCGGCAAGAGGGATGCAAGGCAAAAAAAAGCCAGGCCAGTAACTGGCCCGGCAAGGGAGGAGCTGTGAAGGGGCGGGACTATCTGCGTCGTGGCCTGCGCGGTTCACTGCGTCCGGACTGGAACACGTTGTCGGGCAGCTCGTCGCGTATG
This sequence comes from uncultured Gammaproteobacteria bacterium, assembly GCA_963793595.1. Taxonomy (GTDB): domain Bacteria; phylum Pseudomonadota; class Gammaproteobacteria. The sequence continues at coordinate 397 of CAWCBX010000129.1, forward strand.
TCGGTATTGAGCCGGATGATGTCTGCCAGGCGCAGATTCTCGACCATGCGGCGTTCGTCATCATTCAATGTAAGCTGGTACCAGAAACGGTCACCGTCACGCAGTGCCAGGAACTGGTTTCTGACCACGTGAAAGATCAGCTCACCAACCAGCGCACCCGGCAGATGGATCTTCCGCCAGTCCGCCAACCCAGACATCGACATCATCGACATGCTGCGTAAACAGATGCCAGTCGCTGCTGGATGACAGGGTTGGAGCTGATGTCGGAAAAAGAGTTGGCCCTTGGCAGGCCCAGGGCAGCTGCGCACGTCGTTGTAGGAAGGCAGGCCATGGTCGCGGCCACGCTGGATATTCAGGGAGACCAGGTCGAAACCGCCCTCACCGGGATTGCCAAACAGGAAATTACGCACGTCATCGATGACGAACGGGTCGATGCCCTGGCAGACCTGGCTGGCGAGTCCGCGCAGCAGCGGTTCGATGCCGCCTTCATCGGTAATACGATGACGGGGCAAAGAAGGCCTCACGCAGCGCGAGGTTTCCTTCCGGGATTTCATTGCCCTGCGCATCCAGGCGTAACAGGGTCGGACTGAGTGCGCTGTGGCCGTAGCGGTAGGGGCCGGTAGAAAACAGGTTGCTGATAGAGGCATCCAGCGCCGGCCGGTAGCCGCTGTAAGGCGGCAGTGCGGCACCGCCGAGCAGGGCCGGCAGGTATTCCCGGTAGGTAATCACCTGCATTTCAGCGCCCACTATGCGGCGTGCACGCAGGTAGATTTGATCGCCGGAGAGTGCCGGGTTTGCACGTGCGATCAGCCGGGCCTGGCGATTGTGCTCGCGCACGAACAGTGTATGCATTGCGGTCAGGCCGACCTGTTCATTGGCGCGTACATCACCGGCGAGGAACAGGCTGTCACTGTCACCACCGGCATTTGACAGGCCTTGCGTGTTGAAGGGCAGTAAATTTCCCGCGCTGGTTTTCAGCCGTCCCGTGCCGTCGAGCGTGCGCAGGGCCATGGCGCGCTCCGCATCCGAGCCATAGACATTGGATGCATCGATCCAGGCGGTGATTTCATTGACCTGCTGGCGCGGGTTACCTGCATCAGTGCCTGTAGGCGCGTCATAAAACGAACGGTTGAATGACATCACGGCCGTGCCGGTATTGCCGGGTCAAACCAGGCGTCACCTGCCGGGATCGGAATATCCGCCGGCTCGACAGGGTCTGCGCCGTCGGTCAGATCGATGTCGTGATCAACAAACTGGCCCCATTGCCAGAGAAAGTCAGTGTAGCCGGACGTATTCGGGCGGGAGTCCGCCTGTGCGCTGACTGCGTTGCTGATCTCACGCGGCCCCGGCCGGTTATGGCCGGCAAGCAGTGATATTTCATCGGCATAATCCGGCGGCACGATGCGTTCCAGCCTGGTTCCGGCTGCACCCATGAGCCGATCCTGCAAGTTGTTATCACTGCCGTCGAAGCTGCGGAAGGCGGGATCGAGCACGCGATTCTCCGGGGCGGACAGGCGGTCGTTGAATACGCCGGATCGGTGATACGCCGGGAGTTTGCGTTCGTGCGTCCGCGTCCTGCAATAATTCAGCCGGTTGCCTTCTGTCCTCCGCGTTGATGAGCTGCGCGGATAAAGCGAGGCAAATTGCAATATTCAGTCTTGTAAAATAACCAGTATGGTTCATCGTTATCTCCTGCAGGTTGTGTCCGTCGGAAAGTGTCTGCAAAAATGCAACCAGCTCGGCGATATCACCGGGGTTGAGATTTATTCGTCCGACCCGGGGCCGGTATCACGTCGTTTTGAATGGCGCATGTGCTCCGGCACGCACACCATTTCGTCGCGGCGGTTCTCGCAGGTGCCGGTGACGGTGCCGCGGCGGCCTTCAAAGCTGCATTGCTCGCCGGTGCCCGCGCTTGCACAGGCCTCCAGTGCTTCGGGTGGTGGTCCACGGCGTTCGGCGCAGGCCATCGCGGGTGAACTCAACAGGGCCAGTCCGGCCAGCAGAAACCCTGTACGGGTGATGAGACGTGTATTCATGATGTTCTCCTTTGTGGTGAGTTGTTGATGGCTACAGGCTAGTGGGCAAAATGACAGCGGCGATGGAGAAACTGTGGAGAAAGTGTGAAGATCCGCGCCAGACGGTCATAACCCTCTGACGGGAATGCCGGTATTGCGGTTACACTGGGCATGATGCAGAATACCGTGGCGGGTATAGCGTTCGGGAAACAACGCGCCGAGAAAAAGTGCCATGTCGCCCAGTTGCTGCAGCATCAGGCAGCGTTCGCGGGTATTGTCAGCTTCTATGGCATCGCTATAGAGCAGTGCCAGGGGTCGCAGTGTCATTTGCCCATCCTGGTAGGCAAACAGTTGTTCACTGCGGCCGAAGCGTTCCAGCAGGCTGCCCAGGTACCAGCAGGTGTCCTCGTGGGGCGGCGGGCGAAATCGCTCGGCATAACGGGTCAGGCGTTTGCTGAAATAACTGGAAAGGGATGTTTCCGTGATGGGCAATTGCTGCTGATCAAGGCGCATGGATACCTCCGAACTTCACACTATTAAATTAACTATAGGCCAAAAGTTGAAGATTTATCAATGTGGTTGGGGTCAACATTCAGATAGCTTGCTGTCAGGGATGGATTCGGTATGCTCTACTTCAGCGGGGGAGTATTCGATGACAACAACTGACAGGAAGCAAAAAACCAGGTTTCATATACCCTTCCTGGAAGGGGTGCTGCCGATCAAGGGGTCGCAGGTTCCTGCCGAGATTATTGCCGGCCTCACCCTGGCCGCGCTGGCGATTCCCGAGGTCATGGGTTACACCAAAATCGCGGGTATGCCGGTGATCACCGGTCTCTACACTATTCTTATTCCGTCCTTCCTGTACGCCATTTTCTGTTCCTCGCGGCACCTGGTGGTCGGTGCCGATTCGGCGACCGCGGCCATACTCGCCGCCGGTATGGTGGGGCTCGCCGCCGTTGGCTCGGACCAGTATGTGGCACTGGCTGCGGTACTCGCAATCATGGCCGCCGGTTTACTGATACTGGCGCGTATTATCGGCCTGGGGTTTCTGGCCGATTTCCTGTCGCGTACCGTGCTAATCGGCTTCCTGACCGGGGTCGGTATTCAGGTCGCATTCGGACAACTTTCCGGCATGCTCGGCCTGAAAGGCGGTGGTCACGGGACCCTGGGCAAGATCTGGACCGACATTCAGCAGATCGAACAAGTTAACTATTATGCCCTGCTTACCGCGCTCAGTGTCCTGGTGGTCCTGATCGGTTCGAAGAAGATTTCGAATAAGATACCGGGGGGATTGATTGCCGTGATTGGCGCCATCGTCGTCAGTTGGGCGATCGACCTCGGCCAGTATGTGCATGTTCTGGGGACCGTCCCCAGCGGTCTGCCGCATCTCGGCCTGCCGCAGGTGGATTGGAGCATGGAACTCATCGGCAAGCTGATTCCTACCGCCGTTGCCATGTTCGTGGTTATCCTGGCACAGAGTGCGGCGACTTCGCGCGCTTACGCCGCACGCTATAACGAAAGCTTCAGTGAGAATACCGATCTCGTTGGCCTGGGGATGGCGAATATTGGTGCCGGCCTCTCCGGTACCTTTGTCGTCGCCGGCAGTCCAACCAAGACCCAGATGGTTGACGGTGCCGGTGGACGCACGCAGATGTCGCTGATTGTCACATCCCTGATCGTACTGATGGTGCTGCTATTTCTTACCGGGCCGCTGGCCTACATGCCGGAAGCGGTTCTGTCGGCGGTAGTGTTCCTGATCGGTGTGGATCTGATCGATATAGGGGGAATGAGAAAGATATACCAGCAGCGGCAATCGGAGTTCTGGGTGGCCGTGCTCACGATGCTGGTGGTTACTTTCATAGGCGTCGAACAGGGCATCATGCTGGCGGTAGTGCTGTCTTTGATCGATCATACCCGGCGTGGTTATAAGCCCAGGAATGCTGTGCTCGTGCAGGAAGCGTCGGGCGTCATGCGCGCACAGCCGGTGGCGAGTAAGGTCCAGGCCGAACCGGGGCTGTTAATCTACCGCTTTACCCACAGCATCTACTACGCCAATGCGCAGCAACTCACAGAAGAGATCACGGAACTCGTAAATACAGCTAAACCGCCGTTGCGCTGGTTGTGTATCGATGCTTCCGCAATCGATGACGTGGACTACTCGGCGGCGGAAAGCCTGCGCTCTATTTTTGATTTGTTGAAGGACAAAGGAGTGCACCTGGTGGTGGCGCAGGTCATGGATGATGTCACTGAAGTTAGTCGATACGAACTGCGTGAGCTGTTCGGTGAAGATGCTTTCTTTGACACCCTGGACGATGTTGTCGCTGCCTACCGCCAACAGGCGGCTGTTTAGCCGGCGTCAGTAATGGCGATGGCTTTGTTCTGTTTTCAAAGGCCAGTATTGATTGATCAATGATCCCTGCTGATTATCCTGGATGATTCCAGTCAATCGATATTGAATCACTGCTATCGAGTAGATTTGCCACATGCGGTCCGCGGACGGGGTGCATATCGGCTGTCGTGACGGCGCCCGAAATTGAAGGGTTAATTCACTGAAAAATAGACCCAGGGGGAGGCTCCGTGAGAAGCCTCCACCAGGGGTCAAAGGTCTAACAGGGGATCTGGGGATTGATCATTCGCCCGAATTCATGAAGCCGAGCAGATGGAGCAAACTGGTAAACAGGTTGAATATCGATACATACAGCGTCACTGTTGCCATGATGTAGTTAGTTTCGCCGCCGTGTATCAGACTGCTGGTTTGATGCAGGATCAGGCCCGACATTAGCAGTACGAACATCGACGAGACCGCCAGTGACAGCATCGGCATTTCAAAAAATATGGCACCGAGTCCTGCAAGAAATGCAACCAGGATGCCAACTAGTAGAAAACTGCCCATGAAACTGAAATCTTTGCGCGATATCAACGCATAAGCCGATAAGGCGAGAAAGATCGTTCCGGTCGAGCCCATCGCGGTCATCACGATCTGTCCACCGTTGGGCATCGCCAGGTAGGCATTGATTATCGGCCCCAGCGTGAATCCCATGAAACCAGTCAACGCAAATACGCAGGCTAGTCCAAGACCGCTGTCACGGAACCTGGTGGTCAGGAACAACAGGCCAAAATAGCCACCGAGCGTGAGCAGCAGCCCGGGATGCGGCAGATTGAACATCATCGAAATACCCGCGGTGAGGCCGCTGAACAACAAGGTCATCGACAACAACATATAGGTGTTACGTATAACCTTGTTGGTGCTGAGCCCGCTCGCCTGGCTCGTAAATGGCGTTGCTAGTACTGTCTCTTTCATTTCAATTCTCTCTGTGTTTCAAGTTTGAAAAATCTATACTGCTCCCGGCAGCGTCGGTAATATCTGGGCCGAGCGTTTGACACGAGTGCGCTGCCGATCCAGTTTGCGCACCACGGCCTGGCCAGCGCGTTCGATTGCGCGATTGATGGCGAGATAAAGATTTTCCCGGGTTTCCGCGATCACCACGTCGGGCTTGCCAGGCATAATGATCTGCACCTGGCAGTTTTTGTCTGCGCCACCTTTGGGGCCGTTTACGTCAGAAAGCCACAACGACACCTTCATGATGCGTTCGTCGAATCGGGTCAGCGCGGCTCGAACCCGGCGTTCGGCATAACCATGCAGTTTCCTGGATAGCGAAACCCGATGTGCCTGAATCTCAATTTTCATCCTAGCTTCCTCTTTCCGTTGTAATGCGCTGATGCTAAATCGGCTGTATTTAATAAAAAAGTCGAATATAATTACAAAACCATTCGTATTTTCCGAAATAAAGAGCATGATCAACTACAAACACCTGCATTACTTCTGGGTTACCGCCAAAGAAGGTGGCGTTGCCCGCGCCAGCGAACGTCTGCATCTGACGCCACAAACCATCAGCGGTCAGCTCGGCCTGTTGGAGGACCACCTCGGCAGTAAACTGTTCAACCGGGTTGGACGTAACCTCGAATTATCAGATACCGGGCGCCTGGTGCTGAGTTATGCCGATGAGATTTTCTCGCTTGGTGGTGAATTGGAAGAGGTCGTCTATCAGCTACCGAAAGACCGTCCGCGACTATTTCGAGTCGGGGTCGTCGATGCGTTGCCCAAATCCATTGCGCATCGAATTTTGCAACCTGCATTGACCATGCCCGAACCGATACGCATGGTTTGCCGCGAGGCAAGTCTCGATGATTTACTGGCCGAACTTACGCTACACCGCATCGACCTGGTACTCGCTGATCGGCCAATTCCTGCCAGTGTGAGCATGCGCGGATTCAGCCACAAGCTTGGTGTCTGTGCGGTAAGTTTCTTTGCCACCGATGAACTGGCGTCGACGTTGAGCGGGCCTTTCCCGCAATGCCTCGATGCCGCGCCGATTCTGCTACCCGGGGCCGGCACGCAATTGCGCAGCGTTGTCGACCAGTGGCTGGATCGAAACCGGATTCATCCGCGCATGGTGGCTGAATTTGACGATAGCGCGCTGATGAAGGCATTCGGCAAACAGGGTGCCGGCATATTCATCGCGCCGGCGGCGATTGAAAACGAGGTTGCGTTGCAGTACCAGGCAAAAATAATAGGACGAGTCGAAGAAATCAGGGAAGAGTTTTATGCGATCTCGGTGGAACGCCGAATTTTGCATCCAGTGGTTTCGATGATCATGGAAACTGCCCGCGAAACCCTGTTCGGCGAACAGGGCCTGGACACCCTCGGCGACTAAGCAAGACTGCATTCCCAGTAGCTTTGAACTGACAACTAACTATTGCTGTTGCATCCCTGGAGTTGTTCAGGATACAAAGTAAACCAGCACGTATGCGGACAGTAGAACAGCGATCCACATCGCGGTGGTGCCGATCGGCCAGGTCCGCGCAAACACACCGCGTTGATTGCCGGTTTCGGAAACGCCGATATAGCGGCGTGCGAAACGATGCAAGCTACTTAGCCAAAGTTGGAAGGCTGCCGCCAGCCGGTTCCCGCTAGCTGCGATTACGTTCAGGCCGGCAGCGCCAATGCGCTTTAGCAATACTCGCCAAAACCAGTCGGTATCGAGGCTGATCGTGAGCGTGCGTTTCATCAGTGGCAACAGCAGGAAGAACGCAAGACCGGAGAACAGCAGCAGTTGTAGATAAAACAGGACTTTGCCAGCCGTGTAGGGGACATAATCAGTTGCATAGGGCAGGAATTGGTAAAAAGTTTCCGGAAAAATACCCATCAAGATGCATAAAACCGCAAAAAACACCATGGCTGCGGCCATATTCCAGGGCGCGTCCTTCGGTCGCAGGCCCGAATCTTTCTGAAAGAAAACAAACCATGGGAACTTGATCCCTGCGTGCAGGAAAACACCTGCCGAGGCCGCCGCGAGCAGAAAGTAAACGATGACCATGCCCTCGTCGGCGGCGGCCTGGGAAATCATGGTTTTGGTAGTGAAACCCGATGTCAACGGAAAGCTGGAGATCGACAATGCACCAATGATGCCACAGACCGTGGTGAGCGGCATGGTGCGGAACAGGCCGCCGAGGTCAGTACATTTGCTGAAGCCAGTGCGATAAATGACAACACCGGCGCTCATGAATAGCAGCGCCTTGTAGATGATATGTGCGAAAGCGTGTGCCGCCGCTCCATTTAATGCCATTTCAGTGCCAATACCGATCGCGCAAACCATGAACCCCACCTGGTTGACGATAGAATAGGCGAGGATGCGACGGGCATCATTTTCCAGCAGCGCATAGATGATGCCGTACATGACCATGAAGATGCCCACCCAGATCAGCACCGGCTCGCCCGGGAATAGCAGTATTAACGCCAGTACCGCGGTTTTGGTGGTGAATGCCGACAGAAATACCGAACCCGTCGGGCTCGATTCCGGGTAAGCGTCTGCCAGCCACGCAGACAGCGGGGGTGCTGCGGCGTTGATGAGGATGCCGATCAGGATCATCCAGGTATCGAAGTTGCCGGCAAGCATGGGCTGAATGTCGATGGATCCCGTGTGAACCACGACGCCCTCGATACCAACTTTTAAGACGACTCCACCGAGCAGGTGCATGATGGCGTAGCGAATGCCGGCTGCGCGGGCAGCAGGTGTGCCCCCGCACCAGACCACGATGGTTGAAAATATCGCCATCAATTCCCAGAAAAGGAATAGCGTAATCAGGTCGCCCGCGAAGCTGACACCGATAGCGCCAGCAGCGTAGGCGTAGCCGGCTGCCAGTTCATACCAGCGCGCATGTCGGAACGCATAGAGTCCGCCGACGAATACCATCAGTGCGAAGATCGTAGCGAACAGACGGCGCAGGGCGCTGCCCTCGACAGGTTCAATGCGGTAGTCCAGGAATGGCAGGGTAGAGACGACACCGTCGGGCACCTGCCAGATCGCCCATAGCGTGATAACAGGGGCGATCAAAACAACAGCGGTACGCAGGTGGCCCCGGGTTAGTCCGATCAGTATCGCGGCTGCGACAAGAATCAGTGCAGGCGGTAACGATTCAAACATCGTTGTCATCCGAGCGGTAATAGTTTTGCTCACGCTTCAGCACGTAGCCGAGGCCCTTGGCGACCAGTACCATTAGCAAACAGGAGATGAAACCAAAGGCCGCACCGAAGCCAAACCAGCCGTCGACAGCATAGTAACCCTTTACCTTGATAACCAGCTGAGCTGCTACCGTCAGCGCCAGCACCGCCCATAATACCCGCCACAGCAGGCGGATCGTCGCGGGGCGCGCCAACCAGGCTTCGTCTTCGCGCGATTCGTTCATTTAACTAACCCGAGAATTTGTGATTCGAGCGCAATGACTGGCCCATTGAAAATAAACAAACCGATAGTCAAGGCCGCGGTAATCGTCAATGCAATCACCATGGGCAGGGGAGCCTCGCCATGCTCCACGGCAGTCGCTGAAGATTCCCGACCGAACCATGCGGCGAACATAATAGGCAGGAAGTAGGCAGCGTTCAACAGGGTGCTGACGATGATGGTCGCAATGGCCACGTAGTTGTCTGACTGGAATGCCCCGGCGAGGATATACCACTTGGAGACGAAGCCACCCGTGGGAGGCACGCCGATCATGCTCAGACCGCCGATGGTAAAGGCGGTCGTGGTCCACGGCATGCGCCGACCGATCCCCGCAAGCTGGCTGATTTCAGTTTTCTTCGATGCCGTGTAAACTGCGCCGGCAGCAAAGAAAAGCGTAATCTTGCCAAACGCATGGGCTACCATGTGCAGTGACGCACCGATCTCCGCAAGTGGTTTGAGGATGGCTGTGGCCATTACCACATAGGACAATTGGGCTACCGTCGAATAGGCCAGCATGCGCTTCAGATTCTGCTGGCGCAGGGCAACCACGCTGGCCGCCAGGACGGTGAAAGCGGCGGCATAGAGCAGCCAGTCACTGCTCGGCGTGGCGAAAAGGTGTTCGACGCCGAAGATATAAATGATGACCTTGGTTATGCTAAAAACACCCGCCTTGACGACGGCCACGGCGTGCAGCAGGGCGCTCACCGGGGTCGGCGCCACCATCGCGGCAGGCAACCAGCGGTGAACCGGCATAACCGCGGCCTTACCAATGCCGAAAACAAACAGGCCAAGTAACAGGCCCAGGGCAGGGCCTTCGACTCGACCCTCAAGAATACCGCCCGGAGTAAACTCACCGGTCCCCGCCGACAGGTAAGTCCAGACGATGGCGGGCAACAGCAGGCCGATAGATGTCATCAGCAGTATCCCCAGGTACACTCTCGCCGAGCGCACGGTTTTCTCGTCGCCCTTGTGTGAAACCAGCGGATACGTACTCAGCGTCAGCATCTCGTAAAACAGGAACAGGGTGAACAGGTTTGCAGCGAGAGCGATTCCCATCGTAGCGGCTAGTGACAGCGCGAAGCACACGTAGAAACGCGTCTGCTTTGATTCCTTATTACCACGCATGTAGCCAATCGAATATATCGAATTGACGATCCACAGGCCGGAGGCGAGCGCGGCGAACAAAATGCCGAGCGGCTCGACTTTGAAGGCGAGCTCGATGTCCGGTACTACCTCGAACAGGCGCAGCTCTGGACGCCCACCGGCCATTACCTCGGGAATCAGGCTCCAGACCGTCAGGGCAAGGGCGACCGCGGTTACCATTGTCACCGTCTCGCGTAAATTGTCATTGATGCGGCCGGCAAGTGCGATCACCAGGGCTCCCGTCAACGGAATTAGTATCGCAGCGGCTATTGTTATCCCGAGGCTCACGGCATCTGTCCCTGCAGCATCTGCGCTGCGCTGGTGGCGAGTTCAAGCGGGAGCGCGGGCATCAGGCCGAAGTAGAAATTGAGCAGCACCGCGCTCCAGGTCGCAAGCAGCAGCGGCAGCGGTGCCTCGATAGCGGTTGAATCAGGGTTTGGAGCCTGGAAATAGGCAGCTTCGACGACCCGCCATATATACACGACTGCCATCAGCGAACTGATAACGATTACGGCGACCAGCATCCAGCCCAGGCTATCCGATCGGAACGCGGCCGAGATCAGGTACCATTTACTGATAAATCCGGCGGTGCCCGGAACCCCGATCAGGCTGAGGCCGGCGAGGACAAATGCTCCCATGGTCCAGGGCATTTTTTGAGCGATTCCACCGATGCTATCAATCCTCATTCGCGCGACGCTCATACCGAGGCAGGCCACTGCCAGAAACAGCGCACCCTTGGCCAGCGCGTGATTGAAAATGTGTAACAACGCCGCCGTTATGCCGGGCACGCTAACCATACTGGCGCCGAGGGTGATATAACCGATCTGTGCAACCGACGACCAGGCCAGCAGACGTTTCAGATTGGGTTCGAACATGGCGACGCCGGAAGCGACCAGGATCGCCAGCAGCGAAAGCGGCATCAGAAAGTAAGCGAACTGGAAATCATGGCCAACCAGATTGGGTTGAAACACGAAAAAATCGAAACGCAGCAGAATGTAAATCGAAACCTTGGTGGCGCAGGCCGCAAGGAATACCGTTACCATGTTCGGCGCATAGGTATAGGCATTTGGTAGCCACACGTGTAGCGGGAACACGGCTGCCTTGAGCGCCAGGCCGACCGTGATGAAGCCAGCGGCGACCAGAATCGGTTTCTGATCGGCGACGTCATGAATTCTGAATTCCATGTCCGCCAG
>CAWCBX010000130.1:0-26956 GCA_963793595.1 uncultured Gammaproteobacteria bacterium
CGTCGTATTGCCAAGGAGACCATGGACATCTATGCGCCGATCGCAAATCGGCTGGGCATTTTCAAGATGCGCCACGAACTGCTCGACCTGTCGATCAAGGCGGCGTATCCGATGCGATATCGCGCGCTGGAAAGCGCATGTAAGGAAGTGGTCGGCTACCGCAAGGAAATATTCAATACCATCGAAGCCGCTATTCGCCAACGCCTCAAGGAAAGCAACATTGTCGCCACGGTGAAATACCGGCAGAAAAACATCCATAGTATTTATCGCAAGATGAAGGAGAAGAAGCTCAGTTTCAAGGAACTGACCGACGTCTTCGGAGTGCGTATCATGACCGAGTCGGTGGATGATTGTTACCGTGTGCTCGGTGTGATGCACAATCTCTACAAACCGTTGCCGGGTAAGTTCAAGGATTACCTGGCGATTCCTAAAACGAATGGCTACCAGTCGTTGCACAGCAGTCTGTTTGGGCCGCATGGAGTCGCAATCGAGGTGCAGATCCGCACCGTCGAGATGGACTATTTCGCCGAGTCTGGAATCGCCGCGCACTGGATTTACAAGGAAGGTGAAACTAGCACCACCAGCGCGCAGGGGCGCGCCCTGGAATGGTTGAAAAATCTGCTCGAGATGCAGCAGAAATCGGGGAGTTCGCAGGAATTCCTGGAGAGCGTCAAGGTTGACCTGTTTCCGGATGAAATTTACGTTTTCACCCCGCAGGGTGAAATCAAGAAACTGCCGCGCGGCGCCACCGTCGTCGATTTTGCCTACGCGGTGCACACCGATGTCGGTAATACCTGCGTCGCGGCTCGCATAGACCATCAGATGTCACCGCTCGGTAGCAAGTTGTACAATGGCCAAACCATCGAAATAATCAGTTCGGAATCGAGTCGACCGCACCCGAGTTGGCTCGACTTTGTCACCACGGCAAAGGCGCGTACCAATATTCGACATTTTCTCAAGTCACTGCAAAAGACCGAGGCGATATCGCTCGGGCAGCGGCTGTTGCAGCAGTCGGTCAGCCAGCTCAAGGGGCGAGATACGGCAATTCCGAAAGCCAGGTTTAAAAAAGTGCTCGACCAGTATCACATGGCCGACCAGCAGGAGTTGCTCGCCGAGATAGGCCTCGGCAACCGCAACCCGAGCCTGGTTGCGAAAGCGATGTATGACATCGAGGAAGATAGCACCAAATTTGACGATTCCGGCAATCCGCTTGCGATCAAGGGTACCGAGGGCATGGTGGTCTCGTTTGCGAAATGTTGTCGGCCTGTGCCAGGGGACGCGATTGCCGGCTTCATGTCGTCCGGTAAAGGTATCGTGATCCATCAGCGCAGTTGCCCTAATATGACCGAGCGCAGCAAGGAAGACCGACAACTATCGGTGCAATGGTCGGAGCATGTCGAAGGCGAATACCTTGCTTACATGCGCGTCCAGGTTGCCAATCAACGTGGCGTGCTGGCAAACCTGGCCACGACCATCGCCAATACCTCGTCCAACATCGAACACGTCAACGTGACCGAAAAGGATGGTCGTATCTCAACCATTGAATTCGTAGTTACGGTTAGCGATCGCATCCACCTGGCGCGTATTATGAAGAGACTGCGCCGGTTGCCGGTAGTAAATCGCATCTGGCGCAAATAGTTATTGCCAGTGTAGTGAATACCCGCATAATCCAAATTTTTTGAGCTGGAGACATAGCATGGCTAAAACCATTATCCATACCGATGACGCGCCCCAGGCGATAGGTACCTACTCGCAGGCAGTCAAGGTTGATAGCACGGTATACATTTCCGGGCAGATTCCGCTTGACCCGACCAGCATGGAAGTCGTAAGTGGCGGTATTGAAGCCGAAATCACCCGTGTTTTCGATAACCTCAAGGCCGTCGCCACGGCGTCAGGCGGCAGTCTTGCCGATGTCGTCAAGCTGAACATTTTCCTCACCGATTTGAGTAATTTTCCGACTGTCAACGAAATCATGGCGCAGTACTTTCAGCAGCCTTACCCCGCACGTGCCGCGATTGGTGTAGCGGCGCTACCCAAGGGCGTTGGTGTCGAAATGGATGCGGTACTGGTTATCGACTAGTAGTTGCATGGAGCACTGGTCGACACAGGGATTACGGTATCTAAAAGGTGTTGGTCCGAAGGTAGCGGAAAAGCTGCACAAACTGGGTTTGAGAACCCAGCGTGACCTGCTGTTTCACTTACCGCTACGGTACGAAGACCGCACCTTTGTATCTCCGCTAGGCTCCCTGCAGTCGGGCCAGCGCAGTCAAATCGAAGCCGAAGTGCTGCACGCCGGTGTGCACTTCCGGCGCATGGGGCGGTCGCGACGCGTACTCGCCGCCAGGCTCGCCGATAATACCGGCATGGTTACAGTGCGCTTTTTTTATTTCAACGCAAACCAGCAACGGCAGTTCGAAAAAGGAAACTGGTTGCGCTGTTTCGGCGAAGTCAGGCTGGCGCAGGGTGAGCTGGAGATGATTCACCCGGAAACAGAAGTTATCGACATTGATAACCCACCCCCGCTTCCACAAACCCTCACTCCTTTTTATCCAACCACTGAAGGTTTGCATCAGTTATCGATCAAACGCATCCTGCAGCAGGCCATCGACAAACTGAAGTCCGATGGTATTGCCGAAACCTTGCCACAGGTCTGGCTGGACAAGCATCAGTTTCCCGATTTCACTTCGGCCATGATCGATTTGCATAGCCCGGAAAGCAAGCGTGACAGTGCGCTGATCGCACAGAATAAACATCCGGCGCAGTATCGGTTTATCGTCGAAGAACTGGCGGCGCATCGTCTTGCCCTGCTTGAACGCAGGCGCCAGATTCGCAGCAGGAAAACGCCGCAAATAGTACCCGACGACAAATTACAACAGCAGTTGCGCGAGGCCTTGCCATTCACACTAACCGACGCACAGCATCGTGTGCTGACTGAACTCATGCAGGATTTCGCCACCGGTAAACCCATGATTCGGCTGGTTCAGGGTGACGTCGGTTCGGGTAAAACGGTGGTCGCCGCACTCGCCTGTTTGCCGGTTATCGCATCGGGCTACCAGGTCGCTTTAATGGCGCCGACAGAAATCCTTGCCGTCCAGCACTTTCAGAATTTCTGTAGCTGGCTCACTAGCCTGGGCGTTGTCGTGGTTAACCTGGTCGGTGCAGACAAGGGCAAGAAACGAGAGCACAAACTGGAAATGATCGCTAGCGGGGAAGCACAGGTTGTTATTGGCACCCATGCCCTGTTTCAGACCAGTGTGGAATTTAAACGGCTCGGATTTATCATCTTCGACGAGCAGCATCGATTTGGCGTCGATCAACGACTCGCCCTGCAACGCAAGGCCCGTAATGACGAAATGGCCCACCAGTTAATCATGACTGCGACGCCAATACCCCGCACCATGGCGATGTCGATATACGCCGATCTGGATTACTCCCAGATTGACGAATTGCCACCGGGTCGCAAACCAGTGACAACCTCGATAGTCTCCGAGCAACAACGCGGTAGCCTGATCCAGCGAGTTGCCAGCTCCTGTGAAGAAGGGGGTCAGGTTTACTGGGTGTGTACCCTGATCGAGGAATCTGATGCCCTGCAATGCGAGGCCGCCGAGCTGACCTATGAAGCCCTGTGCCAGCAGTTGCCGAAAATGTCGATTGGACTGGTGCATGGGCGCATGAAACCAGCTGCCAAGGAAGCGGTGATCGATGCTTTCAAGCAAGGAGATATCCATATACTGGTGGCGACCACGGTGATCGAGGTTGGTGTCGATGTAGCCAATGCCAGCATCATGATAATCGAAAATCCGGAGCGGCTTGGGCTGGCGCAGATTCACCAGCTGCGCGGACGTGTCGGGCGTGGTGCGCGTGAAAGCTTTTGTATTTTGCTGGTAAAAAACAGCCTCTCTGAAATGGCGCGCAATCGACTCGAAATTATTCGCAGCACCCAGGACGGGTTTGCTATCGCGGAAAAGGATCTCGAATTGCGTGGTGCGGGGGAGGTGCTCGGCACCCGGCAAACTGGTGAAATGAGTTTCAAGATAGCGGACCTCATGCGAGACCAGAAATGGTTTGCCCAGGTTGAAGAGCTGGCCAAACTAATGCAACAGCCCGAGTACGCGGAAGAGCGTTCGCAACTATTACAGAACTGGATCGGCGAGCGCCAGGATTACACCGATGTGGGATAAGTACGCCAATAAAATTACTATATGGCCTGATCTGGATTGTAACTGCCGGGGTTACATACGATGACAGTTGAAAATCTGGAGGATAAACCAGCAGACGCCTGGAATCCCGGTATAAAATCAACTCTGCCGTCAGCCTACCTGCCACTGTCGACCATGTTTCAGGCGGAGAATGTATTCTCCAGTCTCGAGACGGCCACCGAGCTCGGTGATTTCACTGGGCTGCCGATTCAGCAACTGGTTTTTTTTCGTCCTGAAAGACTGGTCATACACGAGCTACTGATCCGCGTTTCTGCCGACATATTTGTCTCCGATGGCACCAGGTATGAAGACCTCGGTATCAATTTCCGCAACGTGGTCAGTCGAATTTTGACGGGTTATATCGAACCAGAAATGGGGGCGATCTGTGAACTCCATACGGCATTGAACCAGCAGGTCTGGTCAATCGTTGATCAAGCGTTAAGTACGAGTATTTTTGCGCAACCGGCGCAGGCTGAAAAACCCCGCGCCGGGTTTAGTCTGTCTCGTCTGTTCGGGTCTGCAGGCAAAAAGAAATCGCCAGCCGCGACGGAATCTGTGCAACAGCGTGAGCAACGCATTATGTCTGACTGGGACGAGCAGGCAAAATCATCCGCTGATCGACTGTCATCCGCAATATATCGAGAGCTCGCCAGAGTCGCTGGCGCAATAGTAGCCAAACATGGCCGCCTGGTTGGCGATAAAACCCTGTTGACGACCCTGGCCACGGGCCTGGTTTGCAACAGCTATGGCAGCGAAATCATCGGTGAAAAAATTGCACCAATTGTCGCGCGGGCAGCTGCCGAGGAGGGTTATCCGGTGTTACGCGCACAGGCGGAACCCATCGTCATCAACGTCAAGGGGGCTTCGGCCTCGGGCAAGAGCACGATGCGCCCGTTACAACAAAAGCATGCCGAAAAACTGGGCATCAACTGGCATGATTTCGCGTTGATAAGCCCGGATATCTGGCGCAAATTCCTGCTGGACTATGATGCTTTGGGTCCAGCCTGCAAGTATGCCGGCACGCTCGTTGGTGACGAAATTCCGATTGTCGATCAGAAACTCGATCGTTATATCGCGCAAAAAGCGGAGCAGGGCCGGATTTCCCACCTGCTTATCGACCGCTTTCGATTTGACAGTTTCGCCCCGGGTAAAGATAGTGAAGAGGGCAGTAACCTGCTCACCCGCTTCGGCCATACCGTCTACCTTCTATTTATGGTGACGCCACCCGAAGCGACGGTAGAACGCGCCTGGTTGCGCGGGTTACAGGTTGGGCGTTTCAAGGCTGTCGACGATTTGCTCGATCACAATGTCGAAGCCTTCAAGGGTATCCCGGCACTGTTTTTCACCTGGGCATTGCGTAAAGATAAAATAGTCCATTACGAATTTCTTGATAATAGCGTTGCCTACGGTACTAAACCGCGGACCATTGCGTTTGGGTTGAACGGCGAAATGTATATCCTGGATTTCAAATGCATGCTGGATATAGTGCGGTACACGAAAATCAATATAAATGCCAATGAGCCAGCCCAGGTTTACCCTGGCGAGGAAGCGATGGATGCGGCATCAAATACGGGTTTCCTGGTTAAATGCGCCAGCAAAATACCCAGCATCAATTTTGTCGACCGCGCCTCGGGACAGATATATGCCGGGATGGAATCCGGCAAGATGAGTTGGGTTGATCCTGATATGATTGAGCGAATACTGGATGATGAAGCGGCGAGGGCGTCCTTCCACGCGATGGTGCCAAATTTCAGCGAGAATCTTGTATCGGTTAGACACGCATCCGCAACCGCCTTATCTGACGAGGTTCGACTGCACATCATAGGTTGTCTAAGTTAATGAATACTGACATGAATCGTTGTGATACATCGCCGTTACTGGCTTACCACGAAGCGCTTGAGCAATTGACCGATAACGTTGCGCCGCGTGGCAGGATGGTTGATAAACCATTGCTGCAGGCACTGGGCGCGGTGCTGGCAGAATCGATCGAGTCGCATATCGATGTGCCCGGTTGTGCGATGTCATCGATGGATGGCTATGCAATTAATACGGCTGATCTGGCCGAACATGGCACAACAACTCTGCCTCTGTCACAGCGTATCGCTGCTGGAGGCGTGGCTGAAACCCTGGTCCCGGGTACTGCCGCCCGAATTTTTACCGGTGCACCGGTGCCGCCTGGCGCCGATGCGGTCATCATGCAGGAACAGGTCCAGCATGACATCCAGAGAATTAGCTTTGAATCACGTCCGGCTAGCGGTAACAACGTTCGACCTGCCGGAAATGATATTCGCCGTGGCACGACCATATTAAGCAAAGGCTGTCGCCTCAGGGCCCAGGATATCGGACTCGCGGCGTCGATCGGTTTGCAAACCCTGCCGGTTTTTGCGCCGATCAGGGTGGGTATGTTCTTTACCGGGGACGAGCTGGTGGAGCCGGGGGAAAAACTCGCGGCTGGCAAGATTTATGATTCGAACCGTTATACCCTGCGCGGCTTGCTCGAAACGATGGGCTGCGAAATCGTCGATCTCGGCCTGGTCGGCGATACGCTGGATGCGACCCGGGAGGCGATGCTAAGGGCAGCAACGCAAGCCGACCTGGTGGTGACCACTGGTGGAGTATCTGTCGGTGAAGAGGACCATGTGCGCATCGCGCTTGAACAACTCGGTGAACTGCGGCTGTGGCGTCTCGGCATCAAGCCGGGCAAGCCGCTGGCCTACGGCCAGATCAATGACACCGCGTTCATGGGCTTGCCTGGTAACCCGGTGTCGGTGTTTGCGACCTTTTGCCTGTTTGTTTGTCCGCTTATCCAGATCATGCAGGGGAGGGATTGGCACAAACCGATTTCACTGCCGGTGACGGCCGATTTCGACTGGCCGAAACCCGACAGCCGACGCGAGTTTCTGCGCGCCCGGCTCGCCACCGATGCTGACGGGCAAACCCGGGTACAGATTTACCCGAACCAGGACTCTGGCGTTTTAACCTCGACAGTATGGGCGGATGGTTTTGTGGAAATCGCGGAAAATCAGACTGTACGCGCCGGGGAAACTGTAAATTACCTGCCTTTCGCACAATTTTTTAGTTAAATCGAACGATGATAATCAGAATCCAGACAGAAGATTTTAACCTGGCATCACTGAACCGGGAACTGCTCGGCGGGCGCAGCGACGTCGGCGCGATCGCGAGTTTTATCGGCCTGGTGCGTGATCTCGAGGGCGATCCGTTGCAGCAAATGACACTTGAACATTATCCGGGTATGACTGAAAAGGCGCTACAGGGTATTGCGGAAAAGGCGCAGGCGCGTTGGCAGGTTGCCGATCTGGCGATTATCCACCGCGTTGGTGCACTGAAACCGGCTGATCAAATCGTCATGGTATCGGTGCTGAGTGCTCATCGGGGCGACGCTTTTGCCGCCTGCGAATTCATCATGGATTATCTGAAGACTGAGGCGCCTTTCTGGAAAAAAGAGACCAGCGAACAGGGCTCGAACTGGGTCGACGCAAGAAAAAGTGATATATTTGCCAGAAATAAATGGGATAGTTGAACCAAATCGACAAAATATTGACGGATTTGCTGTATATAATGTCCATATCGAGCACCAACAGAAAAAATGGCGAGTATGATTCGTGAATTACATTATCCCATCTAAACCTGCGCAACTCCCGCTATACCAGGACCGACCGACAACCCGGTCCGTCGCGGTTGTCGCGGATGGTGCCGGTGAATTTCGCGACGCCAGCAAGCAACCGCCCTATGCCTATGTTTATCGCGGAGAGCTGCTCGAAGCGGTTGCCAGTGACAAGCGCTATCGTCCCCAGATAAATCAGCAGATCGACCCACAAAACCGACGCGCGATCGAGTCCTACCAGCGCACTGCCTCCGAGCCACCGTTAGTGGGTCAAATCCTGGACGGTTTTATTTAACCACGATCCTGTTTTGTATTCCCGTGCTGTACTGCACTGGCGCTCACAAAAGAAAAACATACTAGCCAGGGCAGATTCCTGCTTACTCCGTTATAGCGAATTGATACAATGGCGGCTTGTGTTTGCTGCCTGCCGTAAATGGACGTATCCCACTTAATTGATTCCCTGAATGATCGCCAGCGTGAAGCGGTCAGCGCCGAGCCGGGCCCGATTCTGGTACTCGCCGGCGCCGGCAGTGGCAAGACGCGGGTGTTGACTCATCGTATTGCCTGGGTTTGCGAGGTCGACGGGCTGTCGCCGTTTAGCGTGCTGGCGGTGACCTTCACTAACAAGGCGGCCGCGGAAATGCGCGCCCGCGTCGAATCGCTGCTGGGTATTTCTGCCGCTGCGATGTGGGTCGGCACCTTTCACGGACTTGCGCATCGCATGTTGCGGCTGCATTACGCGGCCGCCAGGCTGCCGCAGAACTTCCAGATTCTCGACAGCGATGACCAGTTAC
Source organism: uncultured Gammaproteobacteria bacterium (assembly GCA_963793595.1). Taxonomy (GTDB): domain Bacteria; phylum Pseudomonadota; class Gammaproteobacteria. The sequence goes on from CAWCBX010000130.1 coordinate 8,619, forward strand.
GCATGGTCAAGCGCGTGGTCAGACAGCTCGATCTTGACGAGGCCCGCTGGCCACCGAAACAGGCGCAATGGTTTATCAACCACAACAAGGATGAAGGTCTGCGAGCGTCACATATCGATCCGGGGCAGGACCCGATCCAGCAGCAGATGCTGGAGATTTACCGGCTTTACCAGGAGCTATGCGAGCGCGCCGGGGTGGTCGACTTCGCCGAGCTGTTGCTGCGGGTGCTTGAACTGATACGGGATAACGATGATATCCGCGAGCATTACCAGCGTCGCTTTCAACACATTCTGGTCGATGAATTTCAGGATACCAATGCCATCCAGTATGCCTGGTTGCGGCTGATGGCCGGCAGCGACACGCCGGTATTTGTCGTCGGCGATGATGACCAGTCGATTTATGGCTGGCGCGGCGCACGCATAGAAAACATTCATCACTTCGAGCGGGATTTTGCCAATACCCAGGTGGTCAGACTGGAACAAAATTACCGTTCCACCGGCACCATTTTGAAAGCCGCGAATGCGCTAATCGATAACAACCACTCCCGCCTGGGTAAAGAGCTATGGACGCAGAGTGAAGATGGTGAGCCGATCATGTTTTACTCGGCTTACAATGAAAAAGACGAAGCACGCTTTGTCGTTGACCGCATCGAGAGCTGGGTCGCGCAGGGGCGTGATCGTAAGGATGTCGCGGTACTCTATCGCTCCAACGCACAATCACGACAGTTTGAAGAAACCCTGGTAACCCGAGGTGTGCCTTACCGGGTGTATGGCGGTTTGCGCTTTTTCGAACGCGCCGAAATCAAGGATGCACTGGCCTATATGCGTATGATCTCAAGCCCGACCGCGGATAACGCTTTCGAACGTACGGTTAATCATCCTCCGCGCGGTATCGGGCAAAAGACTATCGATGAGATTCGCAACCATGCCCGCGCGCAATCGGCTTCGCTGTGGAGCGCGAGTGTGGACCTGGTTGCGTCGGCACAATTGAGCGCTCGAGCACGCAGCGCGTTGCAGACTTATATCGATTTGATTCAGCGTATGACCGCCGAGCTCGGCGGGTTACCGCTCGGTGAGCAGATCAGGTCCGCTATCGAAATCAGTGGTCTGGACGTGCATTTAAAGAAAGACAAAACGGAGAAAGGACAGTCGCGTATCGAGAACCTGCAGGAACTGGTGGGTGCCGGCAAGGGCTTTGAATATGATGCAGTCATCGAGGAGAATATGTCCACGCTCGACGCCTTTCTGGCGCATGCCGCGCTCGAGGCAGGGGAGGGACAGGCGGATGCCTGGGAAGACTGTGTGCAATTGATGACCATGCACTCGGTCAAAGGGCTCGAGTTTCCACTGGTATTTCTGGTCGGCATGGAGGAAGGGCTGTTTCCCCACCAGCGTTCCAGCGAAGAACCCGGACGCATGGAAGAAGAGCGCCGCCTGTGTTACGTCGGCATCACACGGGCCCGCGAGCAGCTGGTAGTGACCAGCGCCGAAGTACGTCGCCTGTATGGCGGCGAGAGCTACAACATGTTGTCACGTTTCGTGCGCGAAATTCCCTCTGAACTGATGCAGGAAATTCGGCCCAAGGCAAATTTCAGTCGTCCCATGATGCCGGAATCACCGCGGATTGGTCAGGATCGAGCCTCAGCGGACACCGGATTGTGTGTTGGTCAACGGGTCAATCATGCGCGTTTTGGGGATGGCATTATCCTGAATCTAGAAGGGCAGGGGCCACAGTCGCGGGTGCAGGTTAATTTCGAAGAGGTCGGCAGCAAGTGGCTGATTGCCAGCATGGCCAACCTGCAACCCGCATGAATTATCCAAACGCAGCGCAAATCAACGCGCTGGTGTAAAATCGCACAGTAAAAATCAACAGGAGTACATATGAGTAAGCAACAGGTCGCCTTCATTGGCCTTGGAGTAATGGGTTATCCGATGGCCGGGCATCTCGCCAAAGCCGGGTATCAAACCAGGGTATACAACCGCACTGCCGCGAAAGCCGAACAATGGTGCCAGCAAAACGAGGGCAGTTTTGCGTTGACTCCACGAGAAGCCGCCGAAGGTGCGGATTTCGTATTCATGTGTGTCGGTAACGATGACGACCTGCGCTCCGTGGTTTATGGCGATGACGGTGTGCTGGCGGGTTGCAAGCAGGGCGCGATCCTGGTCGATCATACCACTGCTTCCGCCAACGTCGCGCGCGAAATAGCGGCGAAGTCGAATGTCCCGTTTCTCGATGCGCCGGTGTCGGGCGGTCAGGCCGGGGCCGAAAATGGTGTACTCACGGTTATGATCGGTGGTGATCAGGCAAGCTTCGATGCAGTGCGTCCGGTTATCATGAGCTACGCGCGTGCCGCAGAACTACTCGGTGATGTTGGCGCCGGCCAGTTGACCAAGATGGTTAATCAGATCTGCATTGCCGGCCTGGTCCAGGGCCTGTCCGAGGGTCTCGATTTTGCGCAGCGTGCCGGCCTGGATGGACACAAGGTTGTCGAGGTGATCTCCAAGGGTGCGGCCGGCTCCTGGCAAATGGAAAATCGTGGCGGTACCATGCTCAACGACGAATTTGACTTTGGTTTCGCGGTTGACTGGATGCGTAAAGATCTTGGGATTTGTCTCGAAGAAGCCGCAAAGAACGGTGCCGAATTGCCAGTAACCCGGATTGTTAACGATTTTTATGGCGAAGTGCAGGCGATGGGCGGCGGGCGTTGGGATACTTCTAGCCTGATTCGTCGATTGACACGTAAATAGATTAAATTGAATAATTTTTTTTAAAATGACCGATGTGAGCCTCTATTTACAAATTATCTTTAAAAATCAAATAATTAGCGCAATAAAATGATAAAAAAGATCAACAATACTGCCTTTGGGCACTGTTTTTCTTACCGTTTATCGATTTTTTTCTGGTAATTCCGTGAATATGACCTATAAAATACATCGTGTTAAGGGTTAAGAACACCTAACCTCTCTCACGATGTCCTCCTTTGGTTATAATTGTCGATTACGACATTATGGCTGGTCTCACGACCAGCCATTTTTTTTGCCTGTGCCTTGGCGCTTTCTACCAAATCATCACTAATCATCACGCGCAGAGTCCGACGCGCTGAATCACGACGATGACGGCAGCGATTACCTGCCTGCGTCATCCCCGCTTTGCAGGGATTGATGCGCGCTGTGCGATCGAATCAACCACAGGAACATGGCGGCGGAAATCCCGGCGGAGCTGAACACCATGCACATCACGATAATCTGGTAACGCGCCGCGATGAGCGGCGATGTCCCTGCCAGAATCTGGCCGGTCATCATGCCGGGCAGGGATACCAGCCCAACCGCAAGTAGTGAATTGGTAAGCGGAATCATCGCTGCATGGAAAGCGGTATTGCGTGCCCGCGGGTAATCATTGTGATGTCCGAGCTCGGCGTAGAGGCGCTCGCCGGCCAGGCTGACGCTATTCATCGAGTTGGAAAAGATCATACCGGCAAGCGGAATCATTATGGCTGGTTGATACCAGGGATCGGCGTGCAACACGCCCTGAGTGATCAATACCAGGTTGAATATGCCGCCCACTGCAATCGCGGCCAGACTGTAGCCTAGCAAGGTCGAGCGTTTAACCGGGAGTGCGCCGAGCGCTATCCAGCTCGCCGCGATCAACATGAAGCTCAGCACCGCGATAATGATCCACTGATTATTCGCATTGAAGATAAACTCGAGTGCATAACCGATCAGCAAAAGTTGAATCAACATCCGCGATACCGCGATGGCAGCGTACTTGATGCTCTGCGACCAGTAAAAGATGATTATCAGCGTCACTACCACCGGGATAAACGCAACCGCTATATCGGCCATTGTTATTGCGTACACGAGTTCTCCAGATATCGCATGGAAGGAGTACTAATGGTAATCTTCCCAGTATTTGTCGTTATCCTGGTGAGGGATTTCAGGGTTTGCGCTGTCTTCCGGCTGAAGTTCGGTAACGTCGGTATGCATGTTGTCGCGCGCGTTATCTTCGAGGAAACAGAAAATCGTGTTGCGCAGTGATATCAGGAACGAGTCATCCATTACGAAATCGAGCTCGATAAGCAGTTCAATTACAATTTCAAAGGTCAGTTTATCGAGCGAATAAATAATGTGGACGCTATATTCGCTAAATGGTGCCGCCAGCAGGATGCCGTCTATGTTGGTTAGCGCTGCGCAGGCCGCGTCGGCCTGATGGGCTGGGTTGTCGCTTTGCTTCAGGTGAATGTGGCGACATCTATAGCGGTCCGCATCATCCATGTTCAGAGCCTACGCCCCGGAATTTAGATTATCAACCAGTTTAGCGATGCTGGTGCGCGGCAAATCGTTATAGTCAGTTGCGCAGTGGATTTCTTCAAATCCATGAGACTCGAACAATTGCGCCACCATCACTTGTTGGTCATAGCCATGTTCCAGGATCAAATGCCCTCCCGCGACGAGGTGATCCCGCGCCTGGCCAATGATGACTTTTATTGCCTCGAGGCCGGTTACGCCGGGTGTGAGTGCAATTTGAGGTTCGGCGGGTAAGTCTCCCTGTTTCAAAAATGGATGATCCGCCGCGATGTAGGGTGGATTGGAAACAATCAGGTCGAATTTCAAATCCTCTGGCATCTGCTGATACCAGTCGGATTCAATGAAGTCGATCCTGGCATCATGTCGGTCGGCGTTTTCTCGCGCGAGCACCAGACAACCCGGGTCGACGTCAGTGGCGTAAACGTTGGCTGTCGGGCGCTGGTTTTTCAGGGTTATGGCAATAACTCCCGCGCCGGTGCCAAGGTCGCATACTCTGGTTGGCTCGGTTGGTGGTATCAATTCCAGCGCAAGCTCTACCAGCAACTCGGTTTCCGGTCGTGGCACCAGTGCGGCGTCAGTAACGAGAAATTCCATCGAATAGAACTCGCGTGTGCCGAGTAGATAGGCGACCGGGGTGGGTCTGATGCGCATCTTCACCAGTTGTCGGTACATTTGCCAGCAGGGTTCGCTTAATCGCCGTTCGGGCCAGCTATAAAGATAACTGCGAGGCATATTGATGCAATGGGCCAGCAAAAGTTCGGCGTCGAGGCGTGCGCTTTCACTGCATCTGGCGATGCGTTCGCTGCCCCAGCGAATGGCGGTGTCGATTTGTTCACTCATTGACTATGAACTGGTTCACTATGGAAATTCATGGATTAGCCTATATATTATCTGTGTGCATCAATACCTCCCCCCCGAACTATTGATGATATCACGTGGCCAGGGACGGCCTTTCTTTTTCTGACGCTTCCAGTGCCGCGATAGCGGCGTTAAAAAATTCCGCAAAACGCTCGCATACGTTGATGTATTGCTCACGTTATTGCGGAATTTTTTGCCTTGCTCTCACGGCACAGGGGGTGGCAGAAAGATTCAGTTTACTGATTTGGATTGATGATTGGTGCGGATTCATCGGTCTACATATTATTATCTCAATGGCGGCGTTAAAAAACTCCGCAAAACGCTCGCATACATTGCGTATTGCTCGCGCTATTGCGAGTTGTTTGCCTTGCTCTCACGGCACTGAAGGCGTCAGAAAGATTCAGATAACCAATTTTACTGGTTGGGGTTTGACGAGTAATCAACCCTTTTATAGTTGTCATCCCCGCGTAAGCGGCGGTCCGACGTATCGGGATCTCGCAAATAGCCATCACTGCAAAGATTTGTGGGTGGTGTTGCTTAGGTGCTCACGGTGTTGTGGCGAACTGAAATGCTGTGGTTTCAAGTAGCTGATTAATATCGCGGGCTGAAAATCGGCGATGCTTTAAGCGATACCCTGATTATCGTCGCCAAGACTGGCTAGCTGTTCCGCCTGGTATTCATGCATTAGTGGATCTACTACCTGCCCAAGGTTGCCCTGCATGATATCGTCGAGTTTATACAGGGTCAGATTGATACGGTGATCGGTAAGCCTGCCCTGGGGATAGTTATAGGTGCGGATACGTTCGGAGCGATCTCCACCACCGACCAGGGACTTCCGTTCAGCGGCTTGCTCCGCATCCTGCTTTTGCTTTTCCGCGTCATAGATACGTGCCTGCAGTAGCGACATGGCGCGCGCCCGGTTTTTGTGTTGGGAGCGTTCATCCTGGCATTCGACCACGGTACCGGTAGGAAGATGCGTCAGCCGGATCGCCGAATCAGTTTTATTGACATGCTGGCCTCCGGCTCCTGAAGCGCGGAAGGTATCGACGCGTAAATCGGCTGCATTAATCTCGATCATCTGCACTTCTTCACTTTCCGGAATAATCGCTACGGTGGCGGCCGAGGTGTGTACTCGACCCTGTGACTCGGTCTCCGGCACGCGTTGCACGCGGTGCGCTCCCGATTCAAATTTCAACTGCGAATAAGCGCCATGACCAGCAATACGGGCTATGATTTCCTTGTAACCGCCGTGCTCGCCCTCACTGCTATTCAACACTTCGAGTTGCCATTTTTTGGCCTCGGCGAAACGGCTGTACATGCGAAACAGGTCGCCGGCAAAAATCGCGGCTTCGTCACCGCCGGTGCCGGCGCGAATTTCGAGGAAAACATTGGCATTGTCGTTGGGGTCCCTGGGCAATAATAATTTCTGCAATTCGATTTCGAGTAGTTCGATTTTGCTTTCGTTGTCGGTGATCTCCTCTTCGGCGAGCTCGCGCATCTCGGCATCATCCTCGCCCAGCATTTCTCGCGCCGACGCCAGTGCATTTTGCGCCTGCTGAAAGGCATTGAAATTTTTCACCACATCTTCCAGTTGCGCGTATTCCATCGACAGGTTGCGAAACCGGTCCTGATCGTTGATGACTTCGATGTCAGACAGTAATCCGGCGATTTCCTCGTGTCTGGCGCAAAGTGCTTCCAGCTTGTTTAGCAGTGATTCTTTCATAGGATTAGTGGGGGTCGGGGGTGATCAGCGATTTGAGCAGCTGGATACGCTCGTCATCTTCGTTTTGCAGCGCCTTGCGCATTTCAATAGTCGGCTTGTGCAGCAGTTTATTAGTTATTTCATTGGCGAGTCGTTGCAGTGCCTGCTCGGCATCGACATTCTGCTTCAGCTGCGCCAGGGCCTTTTCGATGGCCTGTTGTTTTATCAGTTCGGCGCCATCACGCAGTTGCCGAATATGATCGGCGGACTGGTGGGTTTTTAACCACTGATCGAACATCGTGACTTCAAGATTGATGATTTCCTGCGCCGCTTCGGCGGCTACTTCGCGGCCGCGCAGATTTTCATCGACCACGGTTTTTAAATCATCGACGGTATAGAGGTATATATCCTGCAATCCACCCACTTCGGGTTCGATATCGCGTGGAACGGCAAGATCGACCATGAATATAGGCCGGTGCTTGCGCTGTTTTAACGCTGACTCGGTGGCACCCTTGCCAAGGATAGGCAGTTGACTCGCGGTCGAGGAAATGACGATATCGGCGCGCACCAGCTGCTCCGGCACCGCATTGATCTGCACCGCTTCGGCACCTATCTGGTCGGCCAGAAGCCTGGCTCGCTCGACACTGCGATTGGCGATCGTAATCGAACCGATTTGCTGGCTCTTCAAGTGCCTGGAGACCAGTTCAATGGTCTCCCCCGCGCCGATCAGCAGCGCGTGCAATTCGTTGAGATTACCAAAGATCTGCTTTGACAGACTCACCGCGGCAAACGCAACCGAGACCGGGTTGGAGCCGATCTCCGTGTCGGTTCGGACTCGCTTGGCAACACTGAATGAGTGCTGAAACAGGCGATCCAGAATCGAGTTAACGGCATTGTCTCCGCGCGCCTGGTCGTAAGAATCCTTCAACTGCCCGAGTATTTGAGGTTCGCCGAGCACCATCGAGTCAAGCCCTGAGGCAACACGAAACAGGTGGCGCGCGACTTCCTGTTCGCTGTGCTGGTAGATATAGGGTGAAAGACCATCATCATCAATGCCGTGATGGGAAGTCAACCAGTGAGTAATAACTTCTCTGCAATCGGATGACGCGTCGCAGTAAATTTCGGTGCGATTGCAGGTCGATACGATGACCGATTCATTAATCGCCGGAATGCCCAGTAATTCCTCCAGGGCACGGCTCATTTGCTCTGGTGCAAAAGCGACTTTTTCGCGAATATCGACCGGAGCGGTTAAATGATTGATGCCAAGGGACAGTAAGGCCATGTTAACGGAAGGTTTGGTGCCAACAGGAGATTTTCGGGCATAAGCCTGCCAAATACAACATCCATGGAACAAATCGTGATAAATACAATCCTATTATGAGATGCTACACTCGAGTTTATGCCTTATTTAAGGAGACCATATTGGATCCGATTAACCTTATATTGCGCCCGGTCTTAATTACGACGACGCTTATAGTGACAGGCTGTGCCGGTCTGCCGCAGGCCTCGTCGCAAGCCCCGGCGTTGCTCGAACAACAGCAGGTGCAGGTAAACCCTCTGGTTTCGCAACAGGACGCGGTTGCAGATGCCAGCTATAACCTGATGGTGGCCGAGATCGCTTTAAATCAGGGCAATACGGAAGTTGCGGTTAAACATTACCTCGATGTTGCCTTAACTCAGGATAACCCGGAAATAGCTGAACGAGCAGTCCGAGTCGCGGTGTACGGGCAAAACCTTGAGGCTGCTATTGTCGCCGCGCAACGCTGGATAGAGCTTGATCCAAGCCGGGTCGAGGCACGCCAGGTTATCGCCGCGATATATATCCGCCAGGACAAGATCCAGGAAGCCTTCACTTACGTCGATGATCTGATCCAGACCAGTGATCTCGAGGATGCGCAATTGTTCCCGCCTCTGCTGGGAATACTGGCACGTGAAAAGAATGCCAATACCGTGCTTGCCGTGTCCCTGCTCATTGCACAGAAATATCCCGATAGGGCTTATGCGCAGTATCTGCACGGAATGCTGTCGGCGCAAAACGGTCGCGCGGAAGCGGCAATTGAGTATCTTGACCGCTCCCTCGAACTTGCCGAGATCGAAGGGGTGCATGCCACTCGCGCCAAGTTATTACTCGGTCTGGGTCGATCTGACGAAGCTGTTGTCAGTCTCAACAAGGCGGTTGAAAATAATCCCGATGATCAGGCGTTACGACTGACTTATGCGCGCCTGCTGGTCGATATCAAGGAATACGAAAAGGCGCGGGTCCAATTCGAAAAGCTGCACATGGCCTCGCCGGATGATGCCGAACTACTTTATACGCTTGGCCTGTTGTCGCTAGAATCTCAGCGCCTGGATGATGCCGAGAAGTACATGATGATGCTGGTCGAGCTGAAGCAACGCGAGGGTGAGGCGCAGTATTATCTCGGCCGTATTTTTGAAAACCGAAAACAGTATGACATGGCGATCGACTGGTATGGAAAGGTACACGTTGGCGATTACAAGTTCGATGCCCAGCTGCGTATAGCCGATATGCTTGGCCTGTCAGGGCGTACCGATGAAGCCGTCGAACACCTGGACGCGATTCTCAAGGGTAGCCAGTCAGACGGGTCACTGGTGCGAATTTATATTGCCAAGGGGGAGTTGTTGCGCGCCGCCCGTCGCTACGAGGAGGCAATGGTGGTTTTCAATACCGCGCTCGAAATCGTGCCTGGGAACAGTGATTTACTCTATTCGCGGGCCCTGGTGGCGGAAAGGCTTGGACGCATCGATATGCTCGAGGCGGACATCAAGTTCATTCTTAAAACCGAACCGAACAACGCGCATGCACTTAACGCGCTAGGATTTACCCTGGCCGATCAGACCGATCGTTATGAAGAGGCTTACGCTTATATCAAACGCGCGATCGAAATTAATCCCGATGATGCGGCAATCATTGATAGCTGGGGCTGGATACATTACCGCATGGGCGACTATGACAAGGCAATCGCGCTATTACGCACTGCGCTGTCACGCTTTGATGATGCGGAGATTGCCTCTCATCTGGGTGAGGTTCTCTGGGTAAGTGGTAACCAGGACGAGGCGCGCAGCATCTGGCAAAAGGCACTCAAAAAATCTCCGGATGCCCCGGCGTTGCAGAGTGTATTGCAACGTTTTAATCCCTGATCCCCGTTCACGGCTTGTTGCGACTCCTCTTCCTTGCCTGCATCGCGGTGGCCATTGCTGGTTGTAGCCAGTCAGGCCGTTTAGAGGATGAGCAACGGGCGCAGGAACTCTGGGCGGCCCGGCAACAGGCGCTGCTCAATCTTGACACCTGGGATGTCCATGCCCGGGCTGCGATCAAACTAGAAGGGGCGGCTTATAACATAGGCATTCGCTGGCAGCGGCAGGCGGAAAATTCAACGATCCTGCTGGAGGCGCCTTTCGGGCAGGGAGTCTTCCGTATCGAATCCGCTGCGGGCGGAACATACCGGCTGCGCCTGCCAGACGGCCGGGTTTTTGAAAACAATAGCGCGGAAGCATTGCTCGAGGAAATGATTGGCTGGTCGCTGCCGATCAGTGGCCTCGAGTACTGGATTCGTGGATTGCCGCGACCGGATAGCGCTTACTCTCATCGCCTGGACTCGGCAGGTCGCGCGCGATCCATCGGCCAGGATCAGTGGGCCATCGATTACCTCGACTACTTCGCCCGACAGGACGATCTGCAGTTGCCGCGTAGAGTCAAGTTGGTAAGCGACAAGGTAACGCTCAAGCTTATTATCGAGCGCTGGCAGCAGTCCACAATAGAGGCCAGCCCGTCCGATCTCTTTCCTTCGTTTAACTAGCATGGCCGAATCACTGATACTGAGCGCACCCGCCAAGCTCAATCTCATGTTACATATTACAGGGCGTCGTGATGACGGCTACCATTTGCTGGAAACCGTGTTTCAATTTATCGATCTTGCCGATCATATCGAATTTAATGCCAATGACGAGGGTAGTATTGAGCGACTGCCGGGTAATTCTCCGGTCGACGCCGAGGACGATATCCTGGTTACAACGGCCACCCTGTTGCAATCAAGGTTTCGGGTAGATAAAGGGGTTAGTATCGGTATCGACAAGCGTATACCGATCGGTGGTGGCCTGGGCGGCGGTAGTTCGGATGCGGCTGCTTGTTTACTGGCCTTGAACCGGCTCTGGGAGCTGGATTTATCACTGGATCAGCTGGCCGGGATCGGTCTCGAACTGGGTGCGGATGTGCCGGTTTTCGTGCGCGGGCGGGCTGCCTGGGCTAGCGGAATCGGTGAGGTATTGCAGGCGATTGAATTGGAGCAGCCGATTTACCTCGTAATCGACCCGAAAGTCGCAGTTTCCACGGCGCAAATATTTGCTGCGCAAGAATTGACACGCAACTGCGATCCCCTCACAATACGCGCCTTTCTGCGCGGCTCGGGTAGGAATGTATGCGAGCCAGTGGTACGAAACCTGTACCCTCAGGTAGGTGAAGCGATCGACTGGTTGAGCCAGTATGCAACAGCAAGGATGTCGGGAACCGGCGCTTGCGTGTTTGCGGCGATCGATAGCCTTGAACAGGCAGAAGTTGTAAAATCGCAGGTTCCGCGGCAGTGGGAAGCTTACATTACCAGGGCTATGAATTATAACCCGGTACACCAGCAATTAGGATTGCTGGATTGAAGAGAATTATTGGGCCGTCGCCAAGTGGTAAGGCACCAGGTTTTGATCCTGGCATTCGTTGGTTCGAATCCAGCCGGCCCAGCCAATATTCGCGAACGCAGGCCGAGATAGTGCAGAGCGCACAGTCCGGTTTGTAGTCGACAGATTTTTTGCAAAGCGAGAGAACCCGATGGTTGGCAGTGTAGCCACGAACGACTTAATGGTCTTCACCGGGAACGCTAATCCCGAATTAGCACGAACAATCGCCCGACACCTCGATATTCCGATGGGAATCGCGGCGGTGGATGTGTTCAGCGATGGCGAGATTTCGGTTGAGATCGGCGAAAATGTTCGTGGCAAGGATGTTTTTATTATCCAGCCGACCTGTGCTCCCACCAACGACAACCTGATGGAGTTGATGGTGATGATAGACGCGATCAAGCGGGCATCTTCGGACCGGGTCACAGCGGTAATTCCATATTACGGCTATGCTCGCCAGGATCGACGGGTGCGTTCGCAGCGGGTACCGATCACGGCCAAGGTGGTCGCGAACATGATTACCAGTGTTGGCGTGGACCGGGTATTGACGGTCGATTTGCACGCCGATCAGATCCAGGGCTTTTTCGAATGCCCGGTGGATAACGTTTACGCATCGCCGATCCTGATGGGCGATATCTGGAAACAGAAGTATCCGGATATGATCGTGGTTTCGCCTGATGTAGGCGGTGTGGTGCGCGCCCGTGCAATTGCGAAACAGCTCGATGAAGCCGATCTCGCAATCATCGACAAACGTCGCCCGCAGCCGAACATGGCCAAGGTCATGAACATCATCGGTGAGGTGAAGGGCAAGACCTGCATCATCGTCGATGACATGGTTGATACCGCTGGTACCTTGTGCCAGGCGGCGGCGGCATTGAAGGACGAAGGAGCGAAAGGAGTATTTGCCTATTGCACGCACCCGGTACTGTCGGGTAAGGCGATAGAGAACCTGGAAAACTCGGCCATGGATGAACTGGTGGTGACCGATACCATACCGCTCTCGCAAGAGGCAGCGGCATGTAGCCGGATCCGCCTGGTATCAGTGGCAGGATTGCTGGCGGAAACGATCCGCCGCATCCATGCTGAAGAATCGGTCAGTTCGTTGTATATGGACTGACGATAGCCGTGTAAGCGGCTTTTGAAACCCTGCCTGGTCGCAAGGCAGGCCTCCGTCGAGAGACGGTTTTTTTATTTTTGGAGTATAGCAATGTCAGACACAATTCATCTGATTGCGGAACCACGCTCTGACTCGGGGAAAGGTGCGAGCCGCCGCCTGAGACATCAGGGTCTGATACCAGCAATCGTATACGGGGGAGATAGTGACCCCGAGCAAATCAGTATCGCGCATAACAAGTTCATGCACGAACTCGATCACGAAACGATTTATACCCAGGTTGTCGAGCTGCAGGTCGGCGATAAAACCGAGGAAGTCATCCTGCGTGATCTGCAGCGGCATCCTTACAAGAACAAGGTTTTGCATGCCGATTTTTTTCGTATCGACAAGAACACGCCGATCAAGATCGTGGTTCCGATTCATGTTCTCAACGCGGAAGAATGTGTTGGTGTGAAGATGGATGGCGGCATGATGACGCAAGTGGTGACGGAAATCGAAATCATCGCCCTGCCGAAAGATCTGCCTGAATACCTCGAGATCGATGCTGAAAATCTGCATCTCGGTGAATCACTGCACCTGTCGGATATCAAGATGCCCGCGGGTGTCGAGATCACGGCCATGCTGAATATCGAAGAAACCGAGCATGACGACCATGACCTGGGCGTGTTGTCAGTAGTCAAGACACGTGCCGAAGAAGTGATCGAAGACGAAGCACCTGAAGCACCTGAAGCCGAAGCAGGCGAAGCGGCTGAAGGCGGTGCAGAGTCTGAAGGCGAAGCTAGCGACGAAGAGTAAACCGGACCCGCATGGCTGCGCTTACAGCAGATATCCGTTTGATCGTCGGCCTCGGGAATCCCGGGGCCGATTACGTTGAAACGCGCCATAATGCCGGCTTCTGGTTGATCGATCTGATCGCCGCGGATCGCGCACTGAGTTTTCGTTTCGAAAAGCGTTATAACGCCGAGGAGTGTAAATTCAAGGCGGAAGGTAACGATATCTACCTGCTCAAACCGCAGACTTTCATGAACCGCAGTGGCCAGGCGGTGGCTGCGCTGGCGCGTTATTACAAGATTAAACCCGAGCAGATTCTGGTGCTCCACGATGAACTTGATTTGCCACCGGGTACCAATCGTATCAAGCAGGCCGGTGGTCATGGGGGTCATAACGGCTTGCGTGACATTGTCAATCATCTCGGTAGCCGTGATTTTTTTCGCGTGCGCGTTGGCATTGGTCATCCAGGTGATGCCAGCCAGGTGATCAACTATGTGCTGCACAAACCATCGGTAGCGGATCTGAATGCAATCGAAGCGGCCAATCGCGATACGCTCGCGGTCATGCCGCTAGTCATTGAAGGACGTATCGACAAGGCGATGCAGGCCCTGCATACCTGAAGAATGAGACACCAGTATGGGATTTAAATGTGGCATCGTCGGCTTGCCCAATGTGGGTAAATCGACACTATTCAATTCGTTAACCAAAGCGGGAATCGCCGCGGAAAACTATCCGTTTTGCACCATCGACCCTAATGTCGGCGTGGTAGAAGTTCCTGACCCGCGGTTGCAGCAACTCGCCGCTATCGTACAACCGAAAAAGATCATCCCGACGACGATGGAGTTCGTCGATATCGCCGGGCTGGTCGCGGGGGCTTCCAAAGGCGAAGGTCTGGGTAACCAGTTTCTTGGCCATATTCGCGAAACCGATGCGATCGCACAGGTGGTGCGTTGCTTCGAAGACGAAGACATTATGCATGTCAGTAATACCATCGATCCGTTAAACGATATCGAAACGATCAACACGGAATTATTGCTGGCCGACATGGAGTCGATTGCCCGCCAGACTGAGCGCGCCGCGAAACTGGCCAAGTCGAACGAAAAAGAAGCCAAGGCCAAATACGAGTTCATGGTGACGGTGCAGGCGCATGTCGAAGGCGGCAACAGCGCACGCAGCTTCGAACTGCAGGACCATCAGCGCGGCTGGATGAATGAACTGCATTTGATCACTGCAAAACCGGTGCTCTATATCGCCAACGTAGCGGAAGACGGTTTCGAAAATAATCCTCACCTGGATGCGGTGACAGAGCATACCGCGCAAGAGGGTGCCGAGGTTGTGGCGGTTTGCGCCGCGATCGAAGCCGATATCGCTGAACTGGACGCGGCGGAAGCAGCCGAGTTTTTGCAGGAAATGGGGCTCGAAGAACCGGGTCTCGATCGGGTTATCCACGCCGGTTACAAGCTGTTGAACCTGCAAACTTTTTTCACCGCGGGGCCGCAGGAAGTCCGCGCCTGGACCATCCGTGTGGGTGATACTGCACCGCGCGCTGCCGGCAAGATCCATACCGATTTCGAAAAGGGTTTCATTCGTGCAGAGGTAGTCGGATTCGACGATTTTATTGCCGGAAACGGCGAGCAGGGCGCTAAGGACGCCGGCAAATGGCGCCTCGAAGGCAAGGAATACGTAATGCATGAGGCCGACGTGGTACATTTTCGCTTCAACGTCTAGTGGCTCTTATTTGCAACCAACCCTGCGGCGATGGGCTGCATCGGCTTGACAGCGCACGGCGTTCAAGCGAAAATCGCGCGCTCTTCACGGCCGGGCAACCGGTCCGCTAATAAACAATGGCTACGTAGCTCAGTTGGTTAGAGCACATCACTCATAATGATGGGGTCCCCTGTTCAAATCAGGGCGTAGCCACCATTTTTTCAATGACTTAGCGCTCTTTCCTAATCTCCGACCACCTTCAATGTAGGAGAATTGTAGGAGATTTTCCTCGTAATGGACTCCACAACCTCGCGCAGGTGGTCAATTTCGACCCGACTATAGTGCGTGGTGATATCTCCATTCTTGTGACCTAACAGGTCCTTTCTATCTTCATTACTCCAACCTGCTGCCCTGACTCGCCTGCCGAAGGTATGCCTCAGATCGTGTACCCTGAGGTGACGAAACCCCCAGGGGCAGTCGATACCGAACGCTTCCTGGTAGCGGTTAGCGGCTCGTTCGCGGCCGTTTTTCCAGCCTCGGCTGTACACCCTTGCCCGGGGGAAAACACGGTAGCGATCCTTCCCTTGCTGATCCGCTAAAATGGATTGGGCGATCGAATTCAACACGACGAAGCGTTCCTCCCCATTTTTTGAATGGTATTCAGGCAAAATAAACAGGTCGTCAGCCTGTCGCCATTCCCATCGAAGCGAGCAAAGTTCCTGATCCCGCAATCCAGTGTTGATTAAAAACAGCACTGACCTGGCTAACACCGGCGTCAACTCAGACAACAAAAGCCGTTGTTCTTCCCAGCTAATGGGATAGGGTTTCCGCTTGAATCCCTTCTCAAGGCGAAACAGTGGCGCCGTTTCTAGCCAACTGAGGCCGGTTTCAATATCTCTCCAGTAACGGGCTGCGAGGTTCAGAATACGCCTGACCACGGCAATATAGCGGTTAATGGTTCCTGCACTTCTGCCTTTTGTGCGCATGTGGTCGACAAAGGGTTGAAGTGTGCCGCTATGAACCTGCTCCAGGTACAGATCACCAATAAATGGATCAAGGGCTCTTAGTGCCTGGGCATCGTTGTGTAATGACTTTTTGGTTTCCTCCTTTAGAAACTTCGTTGCTGCTTCACGAAACAGTCTTCTCGGGCGTATGCCAAAGAATTTTGCCTTGTGATGCGTCGATATCACATGACTCAAGACCGCCTGGGCTTCTTCGAGGCTGCCTGTTCCAGTGCTGCCCTGAACTCGCCTTCCAGCGATCGTCTTGTCGATGTGCCAGATTTGGCCTCGTTTAACGAGACCGGGTGCCTTTCTCTTTGCCATGAATTTTCTCCACTTGGCTCAGCTGGACACCCGTTGCGGGAGATATATTGCTCCACCCAGGCATCCAGTTCAAGTCGGTCGAAGGCGATGCCCTGTTTGCCGATACGGATTTCAACGAGATATGGCCGTACCTTGGCGTTAAATCGGTTGCGGTCCATGCCCAGGTAGCGCGGCGCATCGCGGAAACGAATCAGCCGGGGCGTGATAGTTGACGAGTGTTTCATTTAACTATTCCGTGAATCGGGCATCTACAGTTTGGTCATGGTAGCGCCGGAGTGGTACGAAAAAACGCTCGAAAGGTCGCACCTGGAGGCGCGTTTTCGAACGTTTTTTATGCGGTTAGAGGTGGCAAGCTGATGGCTCTGCAAACTAACGCTGGAGAACACCATTAATGGGAGACACGACGAGTCCTTGCGCAACGTTGCTGGCGCAGCAAATTACCGAACGCTACGGCCTTTTGATTTCGCAGTTCCAGTTGGCGGAACTGCTGGGCAGATCGGCCGGCGGCCTCCGCTACAGCCTGAAATATCCGAGCGACCCGAGCACGCGCGCGCTCAAAGCCTGCGGGCGCAAGATCGGGCGCCGGGTTTACTACCCGGCCTCCGAGATCGCCCTGATCATCGCTGGCCCTGTAGAAGACTGAATCCACCCACTGCCGGCGATCCCGTATCGTGAGTCACGCGGCACTGGAATGGGCTTTCCGCCAGGACCTCGAAACGATTTCGAAATTTGTCCTCGTGGTTCTGGCCGACGCCGCGAACAGTGAAAGCGTTTGCTGGCCACGGATTGCGACAATTGCCAGGAAGACGGGGGTATCGACACGCACCGTACAGCGGGCGTTGCGGCTCCAGGCCAGGCGTGGACTGATCACGATCGAGGAACGCTATCGACCCGATGGCTCGCGATCCTCGAATCGCTACCGGTTACATCTCGACAGGGGTGTCAGTGTGTCACCACCCCCTGACGGTCGTGACACCGCCCCGTGTCACAGGAGTCAGGGGCCTCCTGACACCAGCGTCATGTCAGGAACCACCAGAGGAACCGACAATGAACCACCACTACTACAGGGAGTAGTGGAAAAACAGTCGGTGGAACGTGGTGGTGGAGATGCTTTTGATCTGGTTTATCCCGGGGCCCTGTTGTCGGAAGAACGCGCCGGGGCCGAGGCAATGCTTGCGGTATTGCAGCCGCCACTCGACCAGCTAGTGCTGGACGAGTGGGCCGGCATCATCGCGGCTGGTGCGATTCGGGCCTCGCCGCTCGGGTGCCTGCGCGAATTGGTCAAGCGCGCTCGGAAAGGCACTTTTACCCCGGAGCGAGGCTTGCGCGTGGCTCGGGCACGCGAGACACGGCAGCGCATGGAGGCCGCTCGAGTGGACATCGACCGGCCGGAACTGCCGGTGGCCGACGAGAACAATCCGCTGGTGAAGCGGCTCAGGGCGCTCGCCAAAAGCCAAAGCGAGCGATGATTGCTGGATTGACGAACCGCTGACTCGGGCCTGAACCGAGGTTTACCCGTTGCCATCGATCGCCGCCGGAATGCCAGCCGACCGCCCGAGGTACCGGCTGCCAGGCGCGGAAGCGGCCGCGTCACTACCAGCGCAGCGCGGTAGTGACGCGGCCGTAATCGGGACCCAAGTGCTTGCGGCGTCCTGGAATTTTCTGGAGTGCGCACGAATGCCGGCCGGATTATGGCGTAAAAGCGCACCCAAAGGTGGAGTTTCGAGGTAGTGTTAAAGGTGTGCGGCCCGTCTATACTGCACACAAGCTTTGAATTCATCCGTGGCCACTGCGGCAAAGTGGCAAACAAGGCACCACCCGGATCGTGAAACCGGTGCATCGGCGCAAGCCGCGATCCATCTTCGACATCA
>CAWCBX010000131.1:0-43008 GCA_963793595.1 uncultured Gammaproteobacteria bacterium
TCCTGACGCAGTCCGAAATTACCATACCGATCCAGCATGGAAGACTCGCACTTGGCAGCTGGCAGGGTTTATTTCTATGGGAGCATCGCTATCACGCCCATCGTCGTAACCTCACAGTTACGCTGACCGGTGTGCAGGGATAATACATAGTATTGGTATTTTGTATTGCCATCACCGGATAAAACCGGAGAATGAAGCAACACTAATCCGAACCATTCGAGGGGAAAGCATGAAAGTAATCCTGTTAGGACCGCCCGGGGCGGGCAAGGGAACCATTGCCAAAGCCCTGATGCAGTATGATGGTTCAGTACAAATCTCAACCGGAGATATCCTGCGTGCTGCGATCGCCGCGGGCACCGCGCTCGGCAAACAGGTAGAGGCTGCCATGACCGCAGGAAACCTGGTCACCGATGAACTGATAATGAATATCATGGAACAACGCCTGCAGGAGGAAGATTGTCAGCGAGGATACCTGCTCGATGGCTTCCCACGCACCATACCCCAGGCGGCAGCGCTAAAAGCGCTGCTGGCAAAACTTGGGGAAACGCTCGATTGCGTGTTGGAGCTCGACATACCGCGTGATGTGATTGTCGATCGGCTTATCACGCGGCGCACCTGCAACAACTGCGGTGAAATATATAACATCAAATCAAAGCCACCCCGGGTCGAGGGTGTTTGTGATGTCTGTGGAAGTGAGATCGTACAGCGTGACGACGAAACCGAGGAGGCAATCGAAAATCGCCTGCAGGTTTACATCCAGCAGACCGCTCCGCTGGTGGAGTTTTATCGTAATGATGGCCTGTTGGTGAGCGTGCCTTCGTCCGATCTGGAGCCGGTCATGCAAGCGATCAAGCAGCGACTCTAGTTCGGCAACCCTGCATTACCTGGCTTCGATTTCGATGCGCTCGATGCCAGCAACAAATACCTGTAAGCCATCCAGCGTGGTAAATCCATCGCTGTGAATATCGCTTTTCATAACCCGGTAAGACTTTTGCGAACCTGACTGGGTGTTGATGACATGTACGGTTACGATCGCGCTGCGCTTATCGGCCTCAAGATAAATCATTACTCCGGCCGCGATGGCCATAACGACCATGAACGCAATTGCGCCATTACGCATAAGCTTTTTGTTACGTTCAGCAACGGGATTGGGGATTTCCCTGAGCCCCGGTTTAACACGCGACGATAACATCCACATGCAGATCATGATTACTGCCAGCGTAACAAGTATTTTACTAATCATTTAAACTCGAGGTTTGAATTCGGTTCTAATTGCGGGAATAGGTAACCAGATGGTCAACATTGAGTCGGATCCCGATACGTTCGTTAATTTTATGGTTATGGTGGCTGGGCGCAAGGCACATAACCTCGATTCCGCTATCCAGGCGTAAAAAATACAAAAAGTCAGCCCCGCGAAAGGCTTTTTCAACGACGATGGCGGATTCGGTCGATTCATCATCGTGAACTACATCATCGGGTCGGATCAGGACATCTACCATTGCGCCTGTTTCGGCATCGATTTCATGCTTACCCCGAATCAGACCCAGATCAGTTTTCACTGTGGTCGGGCTTTCCACGATGGCCGGGATAATAACGCCCTGCCCGATGAAATCCGCCACAAACCGGTTTGCCGGTCGATGGTAAAGATCGTAACCGCTGCCCTGCTGCAGGATGCTGCCCTCATTCATGACGCAAATCTGATCAGCCATCGCAAAGGCTTCATGTTGATCGTGGGTTACCAGAATGGCAGTGTTATTTTCCTGCTTGAGTATATTTCTGACTTCACGCGCCAGCTGTTCCCTCAGGTCGACATCCATGTTCGAAAACGGCTCATCCAGCAACAGGATCCCAGGGGCTGGAGCGAGGGCTCTTGCCAGCGCGACACGCTGCTGCTGGCCTCCCGAGAGCTGATGCGGGTAGGCCCTGGCGTAGGCAAGCATGCCAACCATCGCCAGCATTTCCTGGATGCGTGATTGCTGTTCTCGTTTGGGCATTCCTCGCAAACCAAAACGGATGTTGTCTTCCACTCTTAAATGTGGGAACAACGCGAAATCCTGGAACACCATACCAATATTGCGTTGTTCAGGAGGAAGATGGATTTTGCGGGAACTAACTTCGATATCATCTATCAGGATACGCCCGTTCCAGGCCGGCTCAAAACCTGCGATAGTCCTTAGCACCGTGGTTTTACCGCAGCCACTGGGGCCCAGCATGCAACCAATCTGACCAGGTTGCAGCGAGAAACTAACCTGGTTTAACACCTGCAGGTCATCATAACCAGCCTGCAGATTCTCGACCTCCAGTTGGGATGTCATGAGCCAACTCGCGAAGCGCTAATACTATGGCTCAACAGGATAACAGGTACCAGTCCAACCACCACTATCATCAGTGCCGCGGTAGATGAGTCGGCCAGACGTTCGTCAGCTGCAAGTTCGAAGGCTCTGACCGCGAGAGTGTTGAAGTTGAATGGGCGCAGTATCAGCGTCGCCGGCAACTCTTTCATCACATCGACGAAAACGATAAGAAATGCAGTCAGCACGGTACCTTTCATCAAGGGTAGATGCACTCGCATTAAAATTTCCACCGGGGTATAGGATAGTGAACGTGCAGCCTCGTCCATTGAATATTTCACTTTCACCAGTCCCGACTCAACTGACTGGACCGAGATAGCAAGAAAACGAACCATGTAAGCGAACATAACCGCGAACAGGCTACCACTCAACAATAATCCGCTCGAAATACCAAAGTGTTCGCGCAGCAAACCATCGAGGCTATTGTCGAGCCACGCAAAAGGAATTATTACTCCAACAGCGACTACGGTGCCGGGTATAGCGTAGCCGGTTGCAACGACACGAATCGCTGCCGCAACACTGTTGCTTCTGAACAGACGTTTACCGTAAGCCAGGAAAAGTGCGAGCACAACAGCGATTACGGCAGCACTCAGCGCCAGCAGGATGGTATTTGTCGTAAGCTCGACAAACGATGCATCGACCATGTAATCATAGGTCTCGAGGGCCCAGAGTCCAAGTTGCAAAGCGGGTAACAGGAAGCCAAGCAGGAGCGGCACGAAACAGGCGCAAAACGCAAGCAGCGCACGATGACCAGTGAGCCGATACTGTGGTAAGGCGCTATAGCGATTAGTAGTATGGTGATACTGCGCACGTTTGCGCGACCCGCGCTCGATAATCACCAGCGTAAAAACGAACATCAGCAGTATTGCCGCCAGCTTGGCTGCGGCGGCGGGATCGCCAAGCCCAAACCAGGTACGAAAAATTCCAGTAGTAAAAACCCCTAGCCCGAAATAGGAAACCGTACCATAGTCGGCCAGGGTTTCCATCAAGGCCAGGGAAAGACCCGCTACAATAGCGGGACGAGCCAACGGCAATGCCACGCGGTAAAAACTCGACCATACTGAGCATCCCAGGGTTCGACTTACCTCGAGCACGCAAACTGACTGTTCAAGGAATGCCGCGCGTGATAACAGATAAACATAGGGGTAAAGTACCAGCGAAAACATCGTCACCGCTCCCCCGAGCGAACGAATTTCCGGAAAGAAATACTCGTGTACACCCCAACCGGTTAACTCCCTGATCCAGGTTTGCACCGGACCCGCATAATCGAGCATTCCGGTATAGGTGTAGGCAATTATATAGCCCGGAAACGCCAGCGGCAGCAGCAAGCCCCAGGCAAAAAATTTCTTACCCGGAAATACGCATACGCTGGTTAACCACGCGCAGCCAACACCAATGATCAGAGTGCCCGCCCCAACGCCCAGCATGAGGAGCGCAGAATTCATCAGGTACTCGCCAAGCACGGTGTCAATCAAATGCCGCCAGATTTCGCTTGAAGGGTGAACAATAAAACTGAGGACAGTAAATATCGGTAAGCTGAACAAAACCGCAACCAGAAATATTCCGGGTTTCCACAGGCGTTGCATAGACGGGTAGCTTGCGAACACGGAGCTCAATAGATTACTGCTCGAAGTTGGTTAAGGGCCGGCTGAAGCAGACATAATTATTTTCAGCAACCTGGTTAAATAAAGTAGTTTACAGACTCGTTTCGGCGCTAAACTTGCCATGCAGGAAAACGATTCGAATTCACCACAGAAGCCTGAATTTTAATGAATAATAGTGTAAACGCAAATAATAACAGTTCTCATTTGCATTAAATATCATATATGAATGCGACTTCAATAAATCTAGACCTGTTAAAAGAAAATCGATTCCATTGGCGTGAAATCGCTGACTATTTAAAGTCGAAGCAGATCCAGGCTGCTGATATCGAAAAAATCGAACGCCTGGCAGTTGCAAGTAACTATGCCCTGGATCAAATTCGACGCGAACCTGAATCGATAGACAGGCTACTTGGTCTGGAAAATTTCACCCTGGACCCGGAAATTATCAACCTTGATGCGAAAGAAAAAATTGATCTCGATCAGGTCAAACAACAACTGCGCCGTTATCGCCATCAAAAACTTGTCGAAATAATTTATCTCGATGTGGTGGCATCAAACCCGCTCGAAATGACCCTGCATCACCTTAGCGATCTCGCGGACCAGTTAATTCGTAACGCGTTAAATGCCTGTCAGCAGCATTTGTCAGCCAAGCATGGTCAACCGGTGGAAAGCAACGGCGATGCGATGGAACTGAATGTTATCGCCATGGGTAAACTTGGTGGGCGCGAACTTAACTTTTCTTCCGATATAGATCTGATCTGCTGTTATGACAGCGATGGGGAACTCTCGGGATATGGACAGTTGAGTTACCAGGAATACTTTAGCCGCCTGGTACGATTGCTCAACCAGGCGCTCAGCGATGCCACTGCTGACGGGTTTGTTTATCGCGTTGACCTGCGTTTGCGGCCCTGGGGTGAATCCGGACCGGTAGTACTCAGCCATAGTGCGCTCGAGCACTACTACCAGTTACACGGCCGCGAGTGGGAGCAATACGCGATGGTAAAGGCACGTGTATTAACCGGCAGCGAAAGCAGTCGTACCTATCTGGCTTCGATGTTAAGGCCCTTCGTATTTCGCAAGTATCATGACTACCGCGTCTTCGATGGTCTTGCCACGCTCAAGGCAAAGATTGATGCGCAGGCAAAATCCAGGGGAATGCGGGTAAATATAAAAGTTGGTCCGGGTGGTATTCGCGAGATTGAATTCTTCGTGCAGGCTTTTCAAATTCTAAAAGGGGGACGCAATCATAAATTACAAAGCAGCGAGATATTCGACTGCTTTAGCGCACTCAGGGAACACCGCATCGTCGACAGCAAGACGTTGGAAAAACTGCGCGCGGCTTACTGTTTTCTGCGCCAGCTTGAAAATCGCATACAGATGTTTGACGATCAGCAAACTCACGATGTACCCGAAAACACGGCTCAACAGGCGCGCATGGCCGCGACCATGGACTTTGCCGACTGGGAGGCGGTTATCGAACAACTGCAACTACACCGCGATCAGGTCAGCCTGTGCTTCAATGACCTGTTCAAACAGGAGGGTGAGTCCAAACCTGAACTGGTTATCGATGACAGTTTTGCCGATTCGATCGACGCCAGCAAGCAATGGGAATTCGTCGCAAAAGCCGGCGTGGATGATGCACAGGAAATTAACCAGTCACTGAATCGGTTTCTGCAATCAAAATCCTGGAGCTACATGTCGGCCCGAGCCAGGCAACGCTTTACTACCTTACTACCGAGATTACTTGAAACTATCCGCTGCAGTGATTACCCGGGCGAATTATTTGATCGGTTTATGCGCCTGTTCTCCGCCATAGCGGGACGTAGCGTTTATTTTGAACTACTGTTTCAAAATCAGCCATTGCTGGAAAAGCTTGCCTCCCTGTTCGCGAAGAGCGCATGGATCGCCGACGAAGTCTCACAGTATCCGATGTTACTCGAAAACCTGATTCATAGCGGAGATGAACAGCGTTTCGATAAATCTATCCTGCACCAGCGTTTACAGCAGCAACTTGCCAACATCGAAGGTGATACAGAACTCGAGCTGGATAGCCTGCGTTTGTTCAAACGCGAACAAACCCTGGTAATTGCCAGTGCCGAACTGGCCCAGGAAATAGATGCCAGCCAGGCCAGTCACTATCTTTGCGACCTTGCTGAAGTAGTACTGGAAGCAGTTTTTCGCCTGGCTAACTCGACATTACAAAAACAGTATGGGACTCCCGGATGCATCGACGAGGGCGTCCAGCGCGAAGCTAACTTTGCGATCATCGGCTACGGCAAACTGGGTGGCTACGAAATGCATTACCAGTCCGACCTCGATGTTATTTTCCTGCACGACTCCAGCGGCGAGCATCAGCATACCAGCGGCGATAAGTGCATCGAGAACTCGGTTTATTTCGCGCGCCTGGCACAAAAGATAATCTCCATGACCAGCGTTCTGACTGCTTCGGGCAAACTCTACGAAATCGACTCCAGGCTGCGACCTGAAGGATCGTCAGGATTGCTGGTTTCTTCAACCCAGGCTTACCTGCGCTACCAGCTGGAAAAGGCCTGGACCTGGGAACACCAGGCCCTGGTCCGGGCACGCCTGGTCGCGGGCAATCCATTGCTGCTACAGGCGTTTGCCAGTATTCGAGAACAGGTACTGAAAATTCCTCGAGACGATCAGCAATTGCGCAAGGATATCGTCGAAATGCGCGAGCGAATTTACCAGGCCAAACGTCCGGCCGAAGGCGAGCGTATAGATTTGAAGCAATCACGAGGCGGCATGGTTGATATCGAATTCCTGGTACAGTACTGGGTGCTCGCGCAGGCAAATAAGATTGGCTCCGAGCGTTTATATTCTGATAATATTAGCCTGCTAAACGAGCTATTTCGGTTAAACCTGATTACCGGTTCGCAATCGCAACTGGTTGAAATCTATCAAACCTATCATCGGTTGCTGCACGAATCCACGCTGCAAAATCAATCCGCTGAAGTTGATGTCGCAGAGATTGCCGAACACGTAAACCATGTTGTAGATTGCTGGAACGAATGTTTCGGCCTGGAGAATTAAAAATGTCGATGTCCGATCGCGACGGCTTCATCTGGTATGACGGTGAAATGGTACCCTGGCGGGAAGCGACCACACACGTACTAACGCATACCCTGCATTACGGTATGGGCTGTTTCGAGGGTGTGCGCGCATACCACGCCGAACAGGGTACCGCAATATTCGCACTAGAGGCCCATACCAGGCGCTTAATGGATTCCTGCAAGGTGCTGGGCATGGCGATTCCCTTCGACAAATCCCAATTAATGGATGCCCAGATTGCCGCGGTGCGCGATAACAATCTGGACAGCGCCTACATCCGCCCAATGTGTTTTTATGGCTCGGAAGGCATGGGCTTGCGCGCCGACAATCTCAGCGTACATTGTATTGTCGCGGCCTGGGAATGGGGTTCCTACCTGGGCCAGGAAGGACTCGAGAAAGGCATTCGCATCAAGACTTCTTCTTATACCCGACACCATCCCAATATCGCGATGACCAAAGCCAAGGCTAACGGCCAGTATATTAATTCGATGGTAGCGCTCGGTGAAGCACTCAAGGACGGCTACGATGAAGCCTTGCTGCTGGATCCGGAAGGCTATGTCGCCGAGGGCAGCGGGGAGAATATTTTTGTGGTCAGGGATGGCGTGATATATACACCTGAGACAACCACGGCACTCAATGGCATCACGCGCAAGACTATCTTCAAGCTGGCCGCAGATCAGGGACTGCAGATCATCGAGCGACGTTTTACCCGGGATGAAATATACATTGCCGACGAGGCTTTTTTTACTGGCACCGCAGCCGAGGTTACACCGATAGCGGAGCTGGATAATCGCCCTGTCGGTAGTGGTTCACGAGGACCGATTACCGAACGCCTGCAATCCGATTACTTCGATCTGGTGCACGGACGCAACGAGAAGTATCTCGACCTTCTAACTTACATAAAGTAGAAAATCCATGGTTAATCCCGATACGGCATCCGATCAGCAAGCTTATTCCACACCAAACGCGAAGACCGCAGTTGAAGTCAAACTCGATGACCTGCCAATCCATTGCCCGACATCCGGTTCCAGCCTGTGGAATTCACATCCACGAGTTTATATCCCGGTAGAGGAAAATGGCGGCGAAGCCAGGTGCCCCTACTGCGGTACGCTGTTCAAGCTACTGTGACCGGTTGAACTTGAACGAGCTAGCATGCCCGTCGTCGCCAGCATGGCTGCTAGCTGGCCTGCTCTCGGCTAGTCTTTGCCGTGATCGCTAAACAAGCCAGACATCACAGCCTTATCTAACCTGGCAAATTACAGGGTTGCTTCAGCCGGATTTCTCGCGCCCATAAAAAAGGGGAAACCAGTTCCCCTCTTCTAACTATTGATTGCGATCCCGGGCTAGGCTGTAGCAGCCTCGTCCTCGGCAACTGCCTTCATGCTCAGGCGAATACGACCCTGACGATCTACCTCAAGGACTTTTACCTTGACGACATCACCTTCAGACAGCTTATCACTCACATTTTCGACACGTTCATCAGAAATCTGAGAAATATGCACAAGGCCATCCTTGCCAGGCAGGATGTTGACGAAGGCACCAAAGTCCATGATCTTGGCAACCTTACCTTCGTAAATCACCCCGACTTCGACGTCGGCGGTAACCTGCTCAACGCGACGCCTGGCTTCTTCGCCTGCGGCTTTCTCTACCGATGCAATTTTCACCATGCCATCATCATCAACCTCGATAGTGGCTCCGGTTTCCTCGGTAATAGAACGGATAGTTGCGCCGCCCTTGCCGATGACATCACGAATCTTTTCAGGATTGATTTTGAAAGTTATCAGGCGCGGCGCGTACTCGGACATTTCAGCACGGCCCTCGGTAAGTACCTTCGCCATTTCACCAAGAATATGTATACGTCCATCCCTGGCCTGATCCAGTGCCTTTTGCATGATCTCGGTAGTAATTCCATCGATCTTGATATCCATTTGCAATGCGGTAATACCTTCGGTGGATCCGGCAACCTTGAAATCCATATCACCCAGATGATCTTCATCACCGAGAATGTCGGATAGCACTGCGAAATCGTCACCTTCCTTGATCAGGCCCATCGCGATACCGGCAACTGGCGCCTTCAATGGTACACCCGCGTCCATTAGTGCAAGACTGGCACCACAGACACTGGCCATCGAAGAGGAACCGTTCGATTCGGTAATCTCCGATACGACTCGAATAACATAAGGGAAATCATCGAGGTTCGGCATTACTGCAAGTACGCCGCGCTTGGCAAGGCGGCCATGTCCAATCTCACGACGCTTGGGAGTGCCAACCCGTCCGGTTTCACCGACACTCGATGGTGGGAAATTGTAATGCATCATGAAGTTTTCCTTGTACGTACCTTCGATTGCATCGATCAGCTGAGCATCGCGTCCGGTGCCGAGGGTAGTGACTACCAGGGCCTGGGTTTCGCCACGCGTAAACAGTGCCGAGCCATGGGTTCGGGGCAGTACTCCGGTACGTATGGCAATCGGACGTACGGTTGCGGTATCGCGTCCGTCGATGCGCGGCTCACCCGCAATGATACGTCCACGTACCAGGGATTTTTCGAGCTTGCCAATGGCAGTGCGCACATCACCTTCTGCCGGGGAATCCTCGGCATCGCTAACCAGCGCTGCGACGATATCATCGCGTATACCACCCAGCTTGTTTTGACGCTCCATCTTGTCGGCAATTGCATAGGCCTGCGTAATCGCTGCCTCGCCCTGCCCTGCTACTTTTTGCGTCAGCGTTTCATCTGTTTGCGGAGCCTGCCATTCCCAGGTTTCGACCTGCGTTTCAGCGGCAAATTCTTCGATTGCCTGGATCGCGTTCTGCATTTGCTCATGGCCAAATACCACTGAGCCCAGCATCACTGATTCGGACAGGCAATTTGCTTCCGATTCAACCATTAACACAGCATTTTTGGTGCCTGCGACAACCAGATTCAGATCCGATTCGACAAGCTGACTAGCCGTTGGATTGAGGACATACTCCCCATCCACGTAGCCGACGCGAGCCGCGCCGATCGGGCCGTTAAATGGAATTCCGGATATCGCCAGCGCAGCCGAAGTGCCGAGTAGCGCCAGGATGTCGGCATCTATCTCAGGGTTGCTCGAGACGACGTTCGCCACGACCTGTACTTCGTTCATAAAGCCCTTGGGGAAAAGCGGACGAATGGGTCGATCGATCAGACGACAGGTCAGCGTTTCTTTCTCGTTGGGACGGCCTTCACGCTTGAAGAATCCACCTGGAATTTTGCCCGCGGCATAAGTCTTTTCCTGGTAGTCGACAGTTAACGGAAAGAAGCCTCGACCTGGATCGGCGGTTCTGGATCCGACCACGGTAACCATTACCACTGTGTCGGCCATGGTTACAAATACAGCGCCGCCTGCCTGGCGAGCTATTTCTCCGGTTTCCAGCGTAACTTCATGGGCACCGTACTGAAATGTCTTTTTAATTGGATTCACTATTATCTCACCTGTTAACGACGCAATCCGAGCTTTGCAATCAAATCTTTGTAACGCTGCTGATTTTTGGATTTCAGATAATCCAGTAAATTGCGACGCTGATTGACCATCTTCAACAATCCGCGACGCGAATGATGATCATGAATATGCTGTTTGAAATGTTCAGTCAAATGACTGATCTGATGCGACAATAGCGCAACCTGCACTTCAGGTGATCCGGTATCACCCTTGGCTTGCTGGTAGTCACCGATAATTGCAGCCTTCTGTTCAGCTGACATTGACATGGATAAAACCTCTGTAGGCCCGAAAAAGGCTGGTATTCTACCTATCTGGGCAGGTGGTAACAAGAACTTTCACCGGAATAATCCGGCTAATTGACAACCACCTTCCCGGCTAGCACTATCTTGCTGTATTCATTAGTCTTTTTGCCGCCAATTCGCCATCTGGACCAACCTCTCCCAGACCTATAAAACGACCCTCATCGGTCATCAGCCGGCATAGTCCTGCCGACCCGGATAAACCCATTTGAATCCGTTTTCCCTGGCAAATTTCGAGGCTGGATGAGGCGTTCAATGTCAGCTCGGGGAACTGTGTTAATGCCGTCGTTACAGGCAACAATAGATCATCCAGCTGATGACTACCCTGTTGCTCCAGCAACTGTAATCGCTCAAGCGTAACCGAGTCCTGTTCAACAAAGGCGTCGACCGTCGTGCGACGCAGGGCGGTGAGGTGTGCTCCGCATCCCAGCAAAGCGCCGATATCTTCGGCAAGGGTCCTGATATAGGTACCTTTGGAGCAGGACACTTCGAACGACAGACTGCCGGCCGCATAAGATAACAATACCAGGTGGTAAATCGTTACCCGACGAGGTTTTCGCTCAACTTCTTTACCTTCGCGTGCCAGTTGATAGAGGCGTTTACCCTGATATTTAAGCGCCGAGTACATCGGTGGAATCTGCTCAATCTCACCGACGAATTGCGCAAGACACTGGTTGATTTGTGTTTCATCAACCTGCACTGGCCTGCGCTCCAAAACTTCGCCTTCTGCGTCACCAGTTGTCGTGGTCTCGCCTAGCAGGCAGGTGGCACGATAAGTCTTGTTGGCACCGAGCAGATAACTGGAAAATTTGGTGGCCTCACCCAGACAGACCGGCAGGACACCGCTAGCCAACGGATCCAGGCTGCCACAATGGCCCGCCTTGCGTGCACGGTATAGTTTACGTACCTGCTGCAGGGCCTGATTCGAACTACAACCAACAGGTTTATCCAGAATCAGGATAGCGTCGACATCACGATAGTCCCTGGATCTACCCCGGTTACCCATTACTGGTTGGCTTTGACCTTGTCGTTGGCTACCGCCGAGTCGATCAGGTCTGATAACTCGCGCCCACGTATATCGGTATCGTCATAGACAAAACTGAGTTTGGGCGTAATGCGGGTTTTGAGACTCTTGCCGACTTCATGCTGCAGGAAACCGCTAGCCCGATTTAAAGCCTGCAGGCAGTCAGCCGCATCCGCCGCGTCCAACACGCTGAAAAACACTCGTGCATGGGACAGGTCCTTGCTCACCTGAACTTCCAGAATGCTCGGCATGGTCAGGCGCGGATCCTTTAAACCACTTCGCACAAGGTTGGCCAGTGCACGTTGAATCTGCGTGGCAAGACGGTCGCTGCGCGGGTATTCTTTAGGCATCCCGGACTACTCAGGCGAGAGTACGCGCCACTTCGATGCGTTCAAACACCTCGATTTGATCACCTGGCCTTACGTCATTGTAGTTCTTCACGGCGATACCACACTCGGTACCCATGCGCACTTCTTCGACTGCATCCTTGAAGCGACGCAGTGACTCGAGTTCACCTTCATAAATGACTACATTGTCGCGTAAAACGCGAATCGGCTGCCCTTTACGCACCACTCCCTCGACCACAATCGAACCGGCGACATCACCGAACTTGGGCGAGCGAAATACATCCTTGACCTCGGCCAGACCAATTATTTTTTCCTGCTGATCGGGAGACAACATGCCCGACATCACTGCTTTGATATCGTCGATAATGTCATAAATTACGCTGTAATAACGAATTTCGATCCCGTAATCCCCCGCGACGCGTTTCGCGGCTGCATCTGCACGCACGTTAAAGCCGATCACAATCGCATCCGACGCAGCGGCCAGATTTATGTCGGATTCATTGATACCACCGACCCCGGTTGAAACCAGTTTGGCGCGTACTTCATCGGTAGAAAGTTTTTCCAGCGATTCACGAATTGCTTCCGAGCTACCCTGGACATCCGCTTTAATCAGAATATTGATTTCCGCGACTTCGCCTTCAGCCATTGCATCGAACATGCCCTGCAGCTTCGCTTTTTGCTGTTCGGAGAGTTTGTTTTCCCTGATCCTGCCTTCTCGAGTCTCGGCAAATTCCTTCGCCTTACGCTCATTTTCGACGACGAACACTTCGTCACCAGCATTCGGTACGCCTGACAGGCCAAGTACGACCGCCGGCATCGATGGACCCGCAGATTTAATGCTGTTGGACGACTCATCATACATCGCACGTACTCGTCCAAACTGGGTCCCGGCGAGCAATAACTGGCCCTGTTGCAACATACCAGACTGCACCAGTACGGTCGCTACCGGTCCACGGCCCTTATCGAGCGTGGCTTCAACCACGACTCCCTTCGCATTTCCCTTATCAACCGCTTCGAGCTCGAGTACTTCGGCCTGCAGCAGGATAGCATCGAGTAAACCATCGATTCCTTCACCAGTGATTGCAGAAACACTGACGAAAATATTCTCGCCACCCCACTCCTCCGGGATAACCTCGAGTGCAGCGAGTTCATTCTTGACTCTGTCGGGATCTGCATTCTCTTTATCAATTTTGTTAACCGCGATTACGATCGGTACACCAGCGGCGCGCGCGTGTTCGACCGCTTCCTTGGTCTGCGGCATCACGCCATCGTCAGCGGCGACAACCAGCACAACGATATCGGTCGCCTGGGCGCCGCGGGCACGCATCGCTGAGAATGCGGCATGACCCGGGGTATCGAGGAAGGTAATGATTCCCTTGTCAGTTTCCACATGGTATGCACCGATGTGCTGCGTGATTCCACCCGCTTCACCGGAGGTAACTCGCGATTTACGAATGTAATCCAGTAATGAGGTCTTACCATGATCAACATGCCCCATGATGGTAACCACCGGAGGACGAGTTACCTTGTCTTCGCCCTCTTGCTCGGCGCTAACCTGTAATTCTCTCTCGAAGTCATCGTCGCTGGCGGCGGCAACGACATTGTGTCCCAGTTCTTCGACCACCAGCGTCGCGGTATCACGATCGAGCACTTCGTTAATCGTCGCCATGGTACCCATTTGCATCAGCACCTTGATTACATCACCAGCCTTGATCGCGACGCGTTGCGCCAGGTCAGCGACCGATATCGCCTCGGGAATTTCTACGTTACGCACCACGGGAGCAGTCGGTTTTTCAAAGCCATGCAGGTTTTTAATATCGTGTACCTGTCTCTGCCCCTTCTTGAATTTCTGCTTTCGATTTGGCTGATGCGCTGACTCCTTGACATGCAGCTCCTTGCGTCCATAACGCGTACCCTTGTCATCATGTTTACCATGCTTGCCGGGTTTGTCGGTGGTCGCCGCTGCTGCAGCACTTGCCGCGGCGGCGGCTTCAAGCGCTACACGTGCCGCTTCTTCAGCCGCTTTGGCAGCCTCGGCTTCGGCGCGTTGTTGTTCGATTGCCTTTTGCGCCACTTCTACTTCCTGCAGGCTTTTAGCGTAAGCTTTCTTTTCAGCCTCGGCACGAAGCGCCTCTTCCTGGGCAAGCCTGGCAGCCTCGACCTGCTGCTGCGCCGCTTCTTCAACCTGCCTGACCTCGTCCTCTGCCTGTTGTTGCACAGCCCTGTTCTGCTCTTCGACTTCGGCTACGGCCTGTTCTTCTAACCTGGTTTCCTCAGCTTCGACATCGGCACGGCGGACATAGGTACGTTTTTTGCGTACTTCTACATTAATCGTCTTGGTGGTGACATTACGTCCCGAAGTTCCGGCAACCCTGAGCTCGGTTTTACTCTTGCGGCGCAGCGTTATTTTCTTCGGCCCGGTGTCATCTTCCTTACCATGACTGCTGCGCAGCGACTCCAGCAACTTCATCTTGTCTTCGTCGGAAATCGGGTCGTCCGCATCTTTGACCTCAACCCCGGCAGCGTTAAGCTGGTCCAGTAATTTGTCGATACCGACGCCGATTACTTCCGATAGTTGTTTAGCTGTTACATATGCCATGATTATCTGTCCACTCGCTTATTTTGTCCGAAGCTGCCGTACAACCCTATTCAGTTTCCGCCTCGGCAAACCAGGGTTCGCGGGCTTTCATGATCAATTTACCCGCAAACTCGGTATCTATGCCTTCGATTTCTACCAGCTCATCGGTAGACTGCTCGGCGAGGTCTTCCATAGTGCAAATGCCCAGCCGTGAAAGTTTTTGCGCGAGCTCGCCGGTCATAAATTCCATGTTTAGCAAATCTTCCTGCGGCTCCCCGGCCTCGGCGGTCTCTTCACGCGCAATCGCCTGGGTAAGTAAGGCATCGCGTGCTCGACCGCGCAGTTCCTGCACGATTTCTTCGTCGAATTCATCGATCTCGATAAGTTCGGCTTCCGGAACGTAAGCCACTTCGTCAATTGTAGTCAGGCCTTCCTGCACCAGGATAATTGCGACCTCTTCATCGACATCGAGTTGCGACATGAAGTTTTCGACCAATTGGCGCGACTCACCTTCCGACTTCTCCTCCGCAGCCGACTCATCCATGACATTCAGTGTCCATCCGGTTAACTGGCTGGCCAGTTTAATATTCTGACCGCCACGACCAATCGCCTGGGAAAGCTTGTCTTCGGGTACCGCGATATCCATCGAATTTGCCTCTTCATCGATTACGATCGAGGTCACTTCTGCAGGCGACATCGCATTTACCGCGAACTGCGCCGGGTTATCATCCCAAAGTATGATATCAACCCGTTCACCTGCCAGCTCATTGGAAACCGACTGCACCCTTGAACCACGCATACCAACGCAGGCACCTACCGGGTCCATGCGTGGATCGTTGCTCTTTACCGCGATCTTGGCGCGCATTCCCGGGTCGCGCGCGGCGGAAATAATTTCGATTAAATCCTGCCCCACTTCCGGAACTTCCAGTTTAAACAGTTCGACCAGAAATTCGGGGGCGGTGCGACTGATGAATAACTGTGGTCCGCGTACCTCGGATGCAATTTTATACAGGTAACCGCGCACACGATCCCCGGGGCGCACCGATTCGCGGGGAATCATTTCTTCGCGTGGGATAAAACCCTCGGCATTGTCACCAAGATCGACATAGACATTGCCGCGCTCGACACGCTTAACCTGCCCCATGACCAGCGAACCTTCGCGATCGGTATAGGCATCGATTACTTTACGGCGCTCTGCTTCGCGCACCTTCTGCACTATGACCTGCTTTGCTGTCTGCGCTGCAATACGTCCAAATTCTACTGACTCGATCTGCTCTTCGACAAAATCGCCGAGCTGGATATCAGGTTCATCGATCTGTGCTGCCTCGAGGGTGATCTGGTGTAGCGGTTCTTCAAGACCCCCGTTTTCAGCAGGCTCGACTACTTCCCAACGACGAAAGGTATCGTAATCACCGGTAGTGCGATCGATATCGACCCGGACTTCTATATCCTGCTGGTGTTTCTTCCGCGTTGCCGACGCAAGGGCAGCTTCGATCGCTTCAAAAATAATTTCACGATCCACTCCCTTCTCGTTGGAGACGGTATCTGCTACTAACAGGATTTCTTTATTTTCCATCGTCATTACTCTTAATTTGTTCACGGTCCGGATGCCCTCTATGACATTCGACCTTCTTCGATTTAAAAATCTCCGACCAGATTCGCTTTAGCGATATCGGCATAAGGCAGATCAAAAATTTCTCCATCTACCTCTATGGTTACCAGTTTAGAGTCAGCAACTCCCTGTAGCTTACCCCTGAAATTCTTACGCCCCAGTAGACCTACCGCGAGCTTAATGCGGGCGGTCCTACCGGCAAAACGTTCAAAATCTGCCAGCTTAAACAGGGGCCGATCGATACCCGGGGATGAAATCTCCAGATCATAGGCCTGTTTGATCGGTTCCTCGACGTCCAGAATACCGCTGATTTGATGGCTGATAGCCGCGCAATCATCCAGGCTCACACCGCTGTCACGATCAATATAAATGCGTAGCGTACCGTGACCGCCTGCGCCCAGAAACTCGACACCGACGAGCTCGTAACCCATCGACTCAACTACCGGCTCGAAAAGCTTGCTAAAGTCCCGCACCGATTTGCCTCCGGAAAACCAATAAAAAAGGCCCATAAGGGCCTTTTAACTGACTGCTGACTGCCGTAGAACCGAAATCCACTGTAGCCAGTTAAATAAATCTTTGAACTCTCACCAACGAAAGTTGGTAGCGGGGGCAGGATTTAACCGGGCCGCGTAGGTCTACGACCTTAGCCCCTGCTTAGTTCATCTCCGATACCAACGAAAGTTGGTAGCGGGGGCAGGATTTGAACCTACGACCTTCGGGTTATGAGCCCGACGAGCTACCAAGCTGCTCCACCCCGCATCAGAGGCGCAGAATAATAGCTAGATTGAGCGCAATTTACAAGGGCTAGAACGCCACATACCGAATACTTTTTCCACGAAGTCAAAACTATCAAGGACAAAGAAGACATTGAAGCCCGGTGGCGGGATCGATTGACGGGCGACTGGCCTGCATATTGTACCTGTATCCCGGATATTGACGCAGGGCAGATGCGACTGAACGCCGGGCTGGACTGAAATCCATAGCCTAAGCTATGGATTGAGGGAAGCCCAAGTTCAGGCGTATCTGGACAAGTTATGGCCGGGATACAGGTGCAATATGCAGGCTAATGGCAGGGATAGCCGCGGGACGGGCCAGGGATGGCCCACCGGAGCCCGTCAATCGAACCCACCATCGGGCGTTTGAAGGAATAATTGTCGTTAGCTAGCTGAAAGCAAGAATACAGTAAGCCATCAACGAAGATGGGAATACTCCGAGCAGAATCAGGCTAAGGCTGTTCGCGCTGAGCAGCACTTTTACATCCAGCGCTTCCTTGATAGTGATGGTCTGCTCGGCCGCCGGTTTATCGAAATACATCACCTTGATCACACGCAGATAGTAGAACAGCCCTATCACCGAGAACAATACCGCGACTATCGCCAACCAGAGCAGATCGACCTGAACCACCGCTTGCAGCACGCTGAGCTTGGCATAGAAACCAACCGTTGGCGGCACCCCTGCCATCGAAAACATGGCGATCGCGAGTAAGGCTGCATACCAGGGATTGACGTCGTTCAAACCTGACAGGTCGCTGATGTTTTCGGCCTCGCAGCCTTTGCGATTCAACACCAGTAAAACGCCGAATGCGACTGAAGCGGTAATCGTGTAGGTAATGGTATAAAACATCGCCGACGCGTAGCCGTTTGCGGTCGCCGACAAAAGACCCAACAGGATGAAGCCGACATGGGAAATCGTCGAATAGGCCAGCATGCGTTTAAAGTTGGTTTGCGCGATCGCAATGATGTTGCCCAGCGCCATCGACGCGATCGCGAGAGCGGTCAGCATTTGCGACCAGTCCACCTGCAAATCACCCAGGCCATCTACCAGCAGGCGAATCGCCATCGCAAAGCCGGCTATCTTGGGCGCCGTACCGATGAACAGGGTAACCGAGGTCGGCGATCCCTGGTAAACATCGGGTAGCCACATATGGAAAGGTACGGCACCCAGCTTGAAACAGAGTCCGACCACGATAAATGTCAACGCGAAGCCGAGTGCGATCGGGTGCTGGCTCAACTGACTGTTAACCGCTGCGGACAACTGGTTAAGGTCGAGGGTTCCCGTAATGCCATAAAATATCGAGATACCATACAACAACAGACCCGATGCCATCGCACCCAGTACAAAATACTTCATCGCCGCTTCCGATGCGCTTAGCGAGTTACGATTAAACGCGATCATTGCATAAAGCGACAATGACAATAATTCGAGCCCGAGATAGACCAGCAGGAAGGAATGCGCGGAAATCATCACCATCATGCCGAGGGTCGCAAACAACCCGAGTACATAATATTCGCCCTTGTATATACCGTGATCGGCCAGGTAATCACGCGAATAGACGAATACCAGAATCGTAACCCCGCAGGTGGCAATCTTGAGCACCACGGCTAACTGGTCGAGTACAAAAGATCCACCGAAACTGCTGACGGCCGTTACCGGCGCTACTGCGATGACCGCGGCGATGGCCAATGCCAGTGTCGCTAGCGACAACAACAGGGTAAACCCGCGCTTTTCCTGGGGCAGGAACAGATCGACTACCAGCACCAGGCAAGTCATAGCTAGCATTACCATCTCGGGTAACGCAGGCATTAAATCAGGCTGTATGAACTCGGAGGTCATATTTTCGGATTCGCAATGTGATTGAGCAGGTTATCGATCGTCGGGTGCATGACTTCAACCAGCGGGTCCGGCCACAATCCCAGGCCCAGTACCGCCAGTGCCAGTAACCCCAGAATGAGGAACTCGCGCTTGCCGATATCGGTGAGCGCGGCGACATTGTCATTCGCAACTTCACCGAAGACAACGCGTTTGATCATCCACAGGGTGTAAGCGGCACCGAGAATCAGCGTCAAAGCGGCGAGAAACGCGATCCAGAAACTGGCCTTGAAGCTCGCCAGGATAACCATGAATTCACCGACGAAACCAGAGGTACCCGGCAAACCGGCATTGGCCATCGCAAAAAACACCATGAACGCGGCAAATACCGGCATGGTGTTGGCGACGCCGCCGTAATCAGCGATTTGACGACTATGCATGCGGTCGTACATGACCCCGACGCAGAGGAACATGGCACCGGAGATGAAACCATGTGACACCATCTGTACCATGCCACCTTCGAGCGCGAGCGCAGCGCCCTGGTCGCCGTAGCCCGAATTCATAATGCGAAACACGATGAAAAATCCGAGGGTCACGAAACCCATATGGGCGATCGACGAATAGGCGATCAATTTCTTCATATCCCTTTGTACCAGTGCGACAAAGCCGATATAAACCACCGCGGTTAGCGACATGGTGATGATTAACCAGTCGAGTTCGGCGCTCGCATCCGGGGTAATGGGCAGGCTGAAACGCAGGAATCCGTAACCGCCGATCTTCAACATGATCGCCGCCAGGATGACCGACCCTCCGGTGGGCGCTTCAACGTGTGCGTCCGGCAACCAGGTATGCACCGGCCACATCGGCACCTTGACTGCGAAGGCTACGAGGAAGGCGAGGAAGATCAGCACCTGCTCGGTCAGATTTAACTTCAGATGGTGAAAATCGAATATCGCAAAGCTGCCCGCCTGGGTGTACATGTAAATCAGCGCCACCAGCATCAACACCGAGCCGATAAAAGTGTAGAGGAAGAACTTGAGGGTCGCGTATATCCGGTTGACCCCACCCCAGATGCCGATAACGAGGAACATCGGGATCAGCATGGCTTCGAAGAAGATGTAAAACAGTATCGAGTCGAGCGCAGAAAACGTGCCGATCATGAAACCTTCCATAATCAGAAATGCTGCAAAATATTGCGACGCCCGGTACTGAATGACTTCCCAGGCCGAGATAACAACGATGACGGTAGTAAACGATGTCAGCAGGATCAGCGGCATCGAAATCCCGTCGACACCGAGGTAATACTCGATGTTAAAAGCGGCAATCCAGTCCTGGCGCTCGACGAATTGCATCAAATGGGTTTCTGTATTGAATTGAGAATACAGCGGCAGTGTCAGCAGGAAGGTGACAATCGACACCACCAGCGCAATCTTGCGCGCGCCCGATGGATCCTTGTCACCGGCAAACAATACCAGGATGCCACCGAAGATCGGTGTCCAGACTACAAGGCTCAGCAATGGCCAGTCAGCGTACATATTTCAACGTTTACCTATATTCTTCTTCTGCTTTAGCCCAACACGACCCATCCCAGTAACAGGATCAGCCCCGAAATCATCGCGAATGCGTAGTGGTTCAGATAACCGGTTTGCGCGTAACGCGCCACGCCCGAGAACCAGCCAACCAGGCGCGCGCTGCCATTGACGATCAGGCCATCGATCATCAGTGCATCGCCGAGTCGCCACAGCACCTGGCCGATACCGCGCGCGGTCGTGGCAAACACAATTTCATTAAATCGATCGAAGTAATACTTGTTAACCAGCAACTTGTAGATCCACTCGAATCTATGCCTGAGACTGCTCGCAATCTGCGGTTTCTTCAAGTAGATAAACCAGGCGCTAACGACACCAGCCGCAGCCAGCCAGGTAGGCCCCGGGGCAAGTCCATGCAATACAAAACTGGCGGGGCCGTGAAAAGCCTCAGCGACAGCGGCCATCGCACCGTGCTCTTCAAAAATTATGATCGCCTGGTCGAAGAAATTGCTGAATAAAACAGCATCAATAGTGAACCAGCCAATAATCGCCGACGGAATCGCCAGCAGTATCAATGGCACCGTGACCACTGGCGGGGTTTCATGCAGGTGCTCCCTGGTATGTTTACTCATGCGCTCTTCCCCATGGAACACGAGAAAGAACATGCGGAACGAATAAAATGCGGTAACAAATACGCCGAGTAATACCGCCATATAAGCGTAACCGGCACCCCAGATGTCGGCGTTTTTGGTTGCGATCAGGATCGCGTCCTTGGAAAAGTAGCCGGAAGTCCCCGGGAATCCGATCAACGCCAACGAGCCGACCAGCGACACCCAGTAGGTGATCGGCATATATTTTTTTAGCCCGCCCATTTTGCGGATATCCTGCTCATGGTGCATG
This sequence comes from uncultured Gammaproteobacteria bacterium, assembly GCA_963793595.1. Lineage (GTDB taxonomy): Bacteria > Pseudomonadota > Gammaproteobacteria. The sequence goes on from CAWCBX010000131.1 coordinate 21,370, forward strand.
GCGATGATGACCGAACCCGCCGCAAGGAATAGCAGGGCCTTGAAAAAAGCGTGGGTCATCAGATGGAAGATCGCCGCCGAGTAAGCCGATGCACCAAGCGCCACGGTCATATAGCCCAACTGGGACAGGGTCGAGTAGGCCACTACCCGCTTGATGTCGTTTTGCACGATGCCGACCAGGCCCATGAAAAATGCGGTGGTCGCACCGATTACTATGACAAATGACAGCGCGGTGGTGGATAGTTCGAATAATGGCGACATGCGCGCCACCATGAAAATACCCGCGGTAACCATGGTCGCCGCATGGATCAAAGCTGAAATCGGGGTCGGGCCCTCCATCGAGTCGGGTAGCCAGACATGCAGCGGTACCTGTGCCGATTTACCCATCGCACCGATAAAAAGTAATATGCAGGCAATTGTAATCACCGACCAGTCCATTCCCGGAATAACCTGCATGGTGGCCGATAACATCGCGTCGGCACGGTCAAATACTTCGTAGTAATCGAGCGAACCGGTAAACATCAGTATCACCGCGATACCGAGCAGAAAACCGAAATCGCCGACCCGGTTGACCAGGAATGCTTTCATGTTGGCGTAGATCGCGGTTTCCTTTTTGAACCAGAAACCGATCAACAGGTAAGACACCAGCCCAACCGCTTCCCAACCAAAGAACAGTTGCAGGAAGTTGTTCGACATGACCAGCATCAACATGGAAAAAGTAAACAGTGAGATGTAGCTGAAAAAGCGCTGATAGCCGGGATCATCGTGCATGTAACCAATGGTATAAATATGCACCATCAGCGACACCGAGGTGACCACCGCCATCATCAGGGCGGTCAAACCATCGACCAGGAAACCGACTTCGAAGCGAATACCATCGCTGATCATCCAGGTGTAAACCGACTTGTTGTAAATCGCCGCACCGTCAATAGCAACATCCTTGAGCACGATGAGTGACAGTACGAACGATACCGTGACGCCGGTGATCGTCACGCAGTGCGATGCCGAGCGCCCGATTTGCTTGCCGAAAAAGCCGGCGATAACCGCACCCGCCAACGAAGCCAGCGGAATAGCAAGGTATATCAATTCCATACTCACCACTTTAGCTCCTTGATATCCTCGACATTGATCGAACGTTTGTTACGGAATAGCACCACCAGAATCGCAAGGCCGATAGCCGCCTCCGCGGCGGCTACGGTCAATATGAAAAACACGAACACCTGACCGGCAAGATCATCGAGGTAATGCGAAAACGCGATAAAATTCAAATTCACCGATAACAGCATCAACTCGATCGACATCAACAGGATGATGATGTTCTTGCGGTTGATGACGATGCCGGCGATCGAAATACTGAACAAAACCGCGGCAAGAATCAGGTAGTGGCTTAAGGTAACAGTCATCGTCACTCCTCCTCCACCGACGGCATTTTCACAATCCGCAAACGATCCGACTTGCGTACCTTTATCTGGTCGGAGGGAAGCTGGTGCTTGGTTCGCGTACGTTTACGCATGGTTAATGAAATCGCTGCGACGATCGCCACCAGCAGAATGACCGCGGCAATTTCAAACGCGAACACATACTCGGTATACAGCACGGCACCCAGTGCCTTGGTATTGCTGTAGTCAGCCGGTTTAGGCAGTGGCTCGGAACCGACATCGAGCACAAACACGTCGCTGGTCACCACGTTCAGCATCAGTAACAGCATGATAGCCGCCACCGCAAGCCCGAGCGGCAGGTAGCGCACGAAGCCTTCGCGCAGTCGGGCAACATTGATATCCAGCATCATGACGACGAAGATAAACAAAACCATTACCGCACCGACATAAACCAGCACCAGGCTGATCGCCAGGAACTCGGCCTCCAGCGACAACCAGATCACCGCGCTGGTAAAAAACGTCAGTACCAGGAATAAAACCGCATGCACCGGGTTCTTGACCGTCACCACTGCGCAGGCGCTGATCACCGTGGCAACTGCAAAAACATAAAATATGGCTGTTTCTATCATCATTATTCGCTTAGCGATATGGGGCGTCTGCTGATCGGTCGGCGGCGAGCTGAGCTTCGTAGCGGTCGCCAATCTCGAGCAACTTTTCCTTGGTCATGATATTTTCACCCCGATTCTCGAAGTGATACTCAAAGATGTTGGTTTCAACGATCGAATCGACCGGGCATGCTTCTTCACAGAAACCGCAATAAATGCATTTAAACAAATCGATATCGTAGCGCGTGGTACGACGGGTGCCATCTTCGCGCTGTTCGGATTCGATCGTAATCGCAAGCGCCGGGCATACTGCCTCGCAGAGTTTACAGGCGATACAGCGTTCTTCACCGTTGGCATAGCGGCGCAAGGCGTGCAGACCACGAAAACGCGGGCTGATCGGAGTTTTCTGTTCCGGGTATTGAACGGTAACCTTCCTGCGAAAAAAGTATCGCCCGGTAACATTCAGCCCCTTGAGCAGTTCGAGGAAGAGGAAACTTTTCAGGTAATAATTTATTTTCGCAAACATAGGCTTATACAAACCATGGGCCGATTTTGAAATAGACCGCTACGCCTTCGACCACTAGCCAGAAAATCGTCACCGGCAGCAGAACCTTCCAACCGAGACGCATAATCTGGTCATAGCGATAACGCGGGAAAGTTGCCCGAAACCAGAGGAATAGCAACATGAAGACTGCAGTCTTGCCAAACAACCAGCCGATGCCATCGCCGAACCAGTCAGGCGCCGGACTTAACCAGCCACCGAAGAACAGCAACGAACACAGCATTGCGATCAGGATCATGTTCGCGTACTCGGCGAGGAAAAATACCGCGAAAGTCATGCCCGAATATTCGACATGAAATCCGGCGACAATTTCCGACTCGCCCTCGGCGACGTCAAATGGCGCTCGATTGGTTTCTGCTACCCCGGAGATCAGGTAAACGAAAAACAGGGGTAACAGGGGCAGGAAAAACCAGTGCCCGATGCCGCCCGCCTGCTTGTTGACGATATCGCCCAGGTTGAGACTACCGCCCACCATCAATACCCCCACCAGGGCGAAGCCCATCGCGATTTCATAGGCGACAATTTGCGCGGCAGAACGCATTGCGCCAAGCAGGGCATATTTCGAATTCGATGCCCAGCCGGCAATAATGACGCCATACACACCAACCGAAGTCATCGCCAGGATATACAGTAACCCGGCATTGATATCGCTAAATACCAGGCCGTCGTCGAATGGAATAACCGCCCATGCCGCCATCGCCGGCGCAAAGGTGATTACCGGCGCAATTATAAAAAGGTAACGGTTCGAGTTGGTTGGAATGATGATTTCCTTGAACATCAACTTGAACATATCCGCAAACGGCTGCAACAGTCCCTTGGGGCCCACGCGATTCGGGCCCTTACGAACCTGCATATAACCAATGACCTTGCGTTCGGCGTAAGTGTAATACGCCACGACGATAAACAGTGGTAACAGGATAATCAGTGCTTTGACACCGCTGTAGATCGTGAACTGCACATACTCATGCAACCACTCCCAGATCGATATCAGAAAATCCGTCACGAAACCTTCTCCAGACTGACTTTACCGTAGGCATCGGCAAGATGTTTGACGGCATCGATACCAGCGGGAACATAAACGCAACCTGCGGGGATGCCTTCATCGATATGTAACGGCAACACCGCGGTGCCCTTGCCCTGCTTTACCTGGACCTGATCGCAGGCCAGCAGCTTGCTGTCCTCGGCCTGCTGATGATTAATGATAACCGCGCATTGCGACTTCATCAGCGGGGTCGCCTGCAGTGCGCTCGACAGGCGCACCATGTCATCGCTCGCATAAATCGGCGTTATGCCGATTTTCTGCGTCGATTTTTTGTTTTCCGGAAGACTACTGGCGGCTGACTCGATCCCGCAAAGATTACTCAGTACCACGTCACTGCACAGCGCCTTGAGTTCGTCTTTGACTGCGACCGAATCGGTATACTCGAATTCGCCTGGTACCAGCACCTGGCCCAGCGCGCATAAAATTTTCCAGCCCTGACGGCTTTCACCCCGGGCACGCACACAGCCTTTGAAACTCTGCCACAGCCCTTCGACATTGACGAAGCTGCCTGAAGTTTCCAGCACGGATGCCAGCGGTAACACCAGGTCAGCCTGGTGCTGGATAAAATCATTGTCATAGCAACTGATCGCGATCACATTTTCGTTACTGTCGGACAGCGATTTTACCGAGTTGGTGTCGAGCGATGGATTGACACCGAAGCTTAGCAGCAGCTTGTGTCTGGCGGACAGAATGTCAGCTGCATGTTCGCCCGGATTATCCAGTACGACACCAGCCGCAGTGCGATGCGGCGTGGCTCCAGCGAGACAGGCACCGGCGCTGTTCGCTGATACAGAAAGGTAGCCCAGGGTCGCACCGCTGGCGACGGTAATGGCTTCGCAGATTTCCTGCAACAATGCCAGCTGTGGATTTGACAGGGCCTGAATCCCGACAATAATCGCGGCGTTGGCGGCATCGGCGAGGCTACGGGCAATCTCCCGGTGCTGGGCGGACGGCTCGCAGTCAGCTGTAATATTCGCCAGGTGTTGTGGCAGTGGCTGGTTGGCGCTATCGGCCAGGGCGACCGCAACCGCGGCAAGATCACCGACCAGTTGCGAGGCTGACCCGATTAGCTCATTTTGCAGGGCAAAATTGCATTGATCGCCGACATGTCCGATCGACGCAATCGCGGCATTATTGTTGAGCACCGCCTTGCGCAGGCGATGTGACAACAACGGTTGCTCGTAACGCAAATTCCCGGCCACGATTAATGCGGCATCCAGTGTTTCCAACGATTCCAGCGAACGCCCCAGCCACGGCATGACCGGTGCAAGTTCCTGGGCTGAAAAATCGGCCTGCGTGAGGCGATGATCGATATTGTTCGAGCCAAGACTGCGAGTCAGTTTCTGTGCCAGGTAATGTTCTTCCAGCGTAGCCTGCGGACTGATCAACGTAGCAATGTCGCCGTCGGCCTCACCAAGTAGTTCGGCTGCCGCATTAAGCGCGGTTTCCCAGTCAACCGTTTTCAGTTCGCCATTTTCGCGCAACATCGGTTGCGTTATGCGTTGCTCGGATTTGATCGCGGTGTAACTGAAACGATCGCGATCCGAGATCCAGGATTCATTAATCGAGTCATTTTCACGCGGCACCACTCGAATAACCTCGTTACCCCTGGTATGCACGTAGGTATTGGAGCCGATGCAGTCGTGCGCCGACACCGCGGCATGTTGAGTCAGTTCCCAGGGGCGTGCGGTGTAACGTGAGGGTTTCGCAGTCAGCGCACCGACCGGACAGACGTCGATTACGTTGCCAGATAGCTCCGAGACGATAGCCTTCTCGATATAGGTGCCGATTTCCATATTTTCGCCACGACCGGTCGCACCCAGTTCGGGCATTCCGGCGATTTCGTCGCCGAAGCGCACACAACGCGTGCAATGGATGCAACGGGTGAAATCGGTCGCGATCAGGGGGCCGATATTCTTGTCCATCACCACGCGCTTTTGCTCGGTATACTTTGACACGCCTTCGCCGAATCCCATCGCAACATCCTGCAGCTCGCATTCACCGCCCTGATCGCAGATCGGGCAATCCAGCGGGTGATTGATCAACAGGAATTCCATGGTTGATTTTTGCGCAGCCAGTGCCGAGCTGGACCGGGTTTGCACTACCATGCCATCCATGCACTGGGTAGCGCAGGCCGGCATCGGTTTGGGAGAACGCTCGACTTCAACCAGGCACATGCGGCAGTTGGCGGCAACCGAAAGACGCTTGTGATAACAGAAACGCGGGATCACAATGTTGTTTTCATCCGCCACATCGATCAACAGGCGCCCGGCCTGGGTTACGATCTCCTGACCATTAATCGTGACTGTTATGCTGTCGCTCATTGCTAATCTTTTACCTGATCAGGCTGCGTTATCAATGATCGAGCGTTTGTGCTCGATGTAGTATTCGAATTCATGGCGAAAATGCTTGATGAAGCTCCACACCGGCATTGCCGCGGCGTCACCCAGGGCGCAGATCGTCCGCCCTTCGATCTTGTGCGAGACTTCTTCGAGCTGCTCAATATCCTCCGGACGCCCCTTGCCGTCGACGATCCGGCACAGCATACGATAGAGCCAACCGGTGCCTTCCCGACAGGGGGTGCACTGGCCACAGGATTCGGAGAAGTAAAAACGTGAAATTCGCCTTAGCGCGAGCACCATGTCGGTAGATTCATCCATCACGATAACGGCACCCGAACCCAGCATCGATCCCGCCTTGGCGATCGAATCGTAGTCCATGGTGCAATCCATCATAATATCTCCGGGCAATACCGGAACCGAGGAGCCTCCAGGAATGACCGCTTTCAATTTATGACCATTCCTGACTCCACCGGCCATCTCCAGCAGGTCCTTGAACGGGGTGCCCATGGAAATTTCAAAATTGCCCGGCTTATTCAGATGTCCCGACATGGAAAAGCATTTGACTCCCCCGTTATTGGGAATACCCAGATCCGCAAACCATTGCGCACCGTTACGAATTATCGACGGTGCCGAAGCCAGCGACTCGGTGTTATTAATCGTGGTGGGTTTACCGTAAAGACCAAAATTCGCCGGAAACGGTGGCTTGTAACGCGGCTGACCCTTTTTTCCTTCAAGCGATTCAAGCAACGCGGTTTCTTCGCCACAGATATAGGCGCCGGCGCCAAGTGCCGGGTATAGATCGAAATCAATCCCGCTACCCAGTATATTCTTACCCAGGTATCCTGCCGCGTAGGCTTCCCGCACTGCAGCCTCGAAGTGCTGTGCAGGTTCGTCCATGAATTCACCGCGCATGTAGTTGTAACCTACCGTGGCACCAATCGCATAACCGCAAATAGTCATACCTTCAACCAGCGCATGCGGATTAAAACGCAGGATATCGCGATCCTTGCAGGTGCCCGGCTCCGATTCATCCGAGTTACATACGATGTACTTTTGTCCAGGCGCACTGCGCGGCATGAAACTCCACTTCAATCCAGTCGGGAAACCGGCGCCACCACGGCCGCGCAATCCGGAAGCCTTGACTTCTTCGATGACGTCTTCAGGCGACATGCCATCGACCAGAATTTTCTTAAGTGCCTCGTAACCCCCTACTTTCAGATAGGTTTCCATCGACCATGGTTGATCGTATTGGCGGGTTGCGTAGCAGACTTCGTTAGCCATCTCTACTCCAGCGCATCCAGGATTTCGTCGACCTTTTCAGGGGTCAGGTTTTCATGATAAACGTGATCGACCTGCATCATCGGGCCGCCAGCACAGGCAGCCAGGCATTCCTCTTCACATTTCAGATAAATCCGTCCGTCCTCGGTGCTTTCCCCAATCTTGATGCCCAGTTTGTTTTCCACATGGTCAACGATAGTTTCCGACCCCATTAACATGCAGGAAATATTGGTACAGATTGCCACGTTGTGCCGTGCTACCGGACGGGTTTCATACATCGAGTAAAACGAAGCCACTTCGTAAACGTGAATAGCCGGCAACTCCAGATACTCCGCGACCGCATCCATCAGCTCGGTGGTCAGAAAACCCTGATTCTGATGCTGCGTAGCGTTTAAAGCCTGCAACACGGCAGAACGCTTGTGTTCCGCTGGAAAGCGCGCTATCCAATGATCTATCTCGCCGCGCGTATGCTCGTTGAGCAAGTCGATTTTTGATCTGGTCTCGATTGCCATTATCTGTCGATCTCTCCGAACACAATATCCTGGGTACCGATAATAGCCACCACATCCGCGAGCATATGCCCCTGCGCCATTTCATTCATGCTGGACAGGTGGGCAAACCCTGGCGCGCGAATCTTGACGCGATACGGTTTGTTAGCGCCGTCCGAAATCAGATAAATGCCAAATTCTCCTTTCGGGTGTTCGATAGCGGTATAAACCTCACCCTCCGGCAGCGTATAACCCTCGGTAAAAAGCTTGAAGTGATGAATCAGGCCTTCCATGTCAGCCTTGAGTTCTTCTCGCCGCGGCGGAGCCACCTTGTGATTTTCGCTAATCACGATTCCGGGGTTGGCTCGCAGCCAGTCGATACACTGCTTTACAATCCGGTTTGACTGGCGCATTTCCTCGATCCGCACCAGGTAACGATCATAACAATCGCCGTTGGTGCCTACCGGTATATCGAAGTCCATGCGATCGTATACTTCGTAAGGCTGCTTCTTGCGCAGGTCCCACTCGACGCCGGAGCCGCGCAGCATCGGTCCGGTAAAACCAAGCTGATAAGCGCGTTCTTCAGATACCACGCCGATACCCACGGTGCGTTGCTTCCAGATTCGGTTATCGGTCAACAGGGTTTCGTATTCATCGATATAACCCGGAAAGCGGCGCACAAAATCTTCGGCGAAATCGAGTAAGCTCCCCTGGCGGTTTGCATTCAGGTAATCGGCATCCTTTTTACTGCGCCAGCGATTTGACTGGTACTGCGGCATCGCGTCGGGCAGATCACGGGCAACGCCACCGGGACGATAATAAGTCGCATGCATGCGTGCACCCGAAACTGCTTCATACATATCCATGAGATCTTCGCGTTCGCGGAACGCGTACAGAAACATGGTCATCGCGCCGACGTCCAGCGCGTGCGTCCCGATCCACATCAGGTGATTGAGGATGCGCGTAATTTCGTCGAACATGACACGGATATAACTGGCTCGTTCAGGGATATCGACACCGAGTAATTTTTCAATCGCCAACACATATCCATGTTCGTTGCACATCATCGAAACGTAATCAAGGCGATCCATGTAACCGATGCTCTGATTATAGGGTTTGGTTTCGGCGAGTTTTTCGGTGGCACGATGCAACAGACCGATATGCGGATCGGCGCGCTCGATTACCTCACCGTCCATTTCCAGCACCAGGCGCAACACCCCGTGCGCCGCAGGATGCTGGGGTCCGAAATTGAGGGTATAGTTCTTTATCTCAGGCATCGCCCTGGGTCTCCTCTGGCGCATCCGCCAGGTAGCGATGATCCTGTCGCTTTACCTTCGGCACCAGCACCCGCGGTTCAATCGATACCGGTTCGTAAACGACACGTTCGCGTTCAGGGTCGTAGCGCATTTCCACATGCCCGATCATCGGGAAGTCCTTGCGGAAAGGGTGTCCGACAAAACCATAGTCGGTGAGAATACGGCGTAGATCGGGATGACCGCTAAACAGGATGCCGAACAAATCGAAGGCTTCACGCTCATACCAGTCCGCCGAAGCCCATATTCCGGTTACGGTGGAAACCATCGGGAAATCGTCATCGGGAGCAAACACGCGCAGGCGCAGGCGCTGGTTATGCGTATAGGAAATCAGATGATACACCGCAGCAAAGCGCTTGCCCTGGGTTGCCACCGAGTCGAGTTCGTCGCCGAACTGCAGCCGGCCGGTGGTTGCAGACGCCGCGACACCACGGCTGAAACCCGCTCGACTGGCATCTTCGGTTTGCCATTCGTCCTGGCCAAACTGTGAGTAGTCGACGCCGCACAAATCGACCAATTGCTGAAATTCGAATTGCGCGTCGTCACGCAGCTCGGTGGCGATATCGAGCAGATGCTCGGCCGGAACCTCGATACTGACTTCGTTAAATTCAACGCTTACCGTATCGATTTTCTCACCAAACGCTGCACGCAGCGCGTCGGCCAGTTGCTGTTTGCGATTCGACATATTAACGCGCTATGGTGTTGGTGCGTTTGATTTTATTTTGCAGCTGTATTATGCCATACAGAAGCGCCTCGGCAGTGGGCGGACAACCGGGCACATAAATATCTACCGGAACAACGCGATCACAGCCACGAACGACGGAATATGAATAGTGGTAGTAACCACCACCATTGGCACAGGAGCCCATCGAAATCACCCAGCGTGGCTCCGCCATCTGATCGTAAACTTTACGCAGGGCTGGCGCCATCTTGTTCACCAGCGTCCCGGCCACAATCATGACATCCGATTGTCGCGGACTGGGTCTGAAAATAATACCAAATCGATCAAGATCGTAGCGCGCCGCTCCCGCCTGCATCATTTCGACCGCACAGCAGGCAAGCCCGAAAGTCATCGGCCACATCGAACCGGTGCGCGCCCAGTTGATCAATTTATCCGCAGTCGTGGTAACAATGCCCTGCTCGAATACGCCTTCTATTCCCATTCGAGAGCTCCTTTTTTCCACTCGTAGATGAATCCGATGACCAGCACTCCGAGAAAAACAGCCATTGCCATCAGGCCAAAAGTTCCTATCTGATCGAGCACGATGGCCCACGGGAACAGGAAGGCAATTTCAAGATCAAAAATGATAAACAGGATAGCGACCAGGTAGTAACGTACATCGAATTTCATGCGGCTATCTTCGAAGGCTTCGAAACCACATTCGTAGGGTGAATTCTTTTCCGCGTCGGGGCGGGAGGGACCTAAAAGTTTGCCCAGAATAATAAAAACTGATCCCATCAAGAGTGTCACGCACATGAATATCAGGATCGGTAGATAATTACCTAACATAGCTCTGGTACTGCCCCCGGGGAAACTGGCTTAAGATGCGAGGCGCCAGTCTATTGTGGCGACTATATAGTGTCAAGAATTCTCCAAGCGACACCATAATTCGCATGAAAACCATTAAAAAAGACCTGTGCAGAGCAGGATTAAATCAGGATTTCTTGCGCAATCGTATCGACCCGGTCGATTCCGGGTCGATAGGTAAAAATATGGTGCCGATGGCCGGAGTCGAACCGGCACAGCTTTCGCCACTACCCCCTCAAGATAGCGTGTCTACCAATTCCACCACATCGGCATAGCCCCAGCTTACTCGGCTGGAGGTAAATCTGACTCTTGCGAACTGTCGCCCTGAGGTTCTGCGGGCGGCATTGCTTCGTTTTCCTGCATAGGCACTCCTTCGGCTTCCTGGGCGGTAACACTGCCCGAAACACCGTCGGGAGCAGCTCGATTGCTCGAGATATAGGCCAGCGACAGGCATACGATAAAAAACAATACCGCGATTATCGTGGTTGCCCGGGTAAGAAAATTGCCCGACCCCCGCGCGCCAAAAACGGTGGCCGAGGCACCACTACCGAATGCTGCGCCCGCATCGGCACCCTTACCATGTTGCATCAGGATCAACACGATCAGAGAGATCGACAATAAAACCTGTACAACCAACAAAATACTATTAATGTTTTCCATAATAAGTCCTAAACCGCCTGTGCGATGGACAGAAAATCGTCGGCTTGCAAAGATGCTCCGCCGATCAACCCGCCATCGATATCTGGTTGTGACAACAGCTCCGCCGCGTTTGACGGATTCATACTGCCACCATATAAAATTTTTACCTGCTCGGCGACGCCAACGTCCAGCCGTGCCAGTTTGCCGCGAATAAACGCGTGCACTTCCTGCGCCTGGTCCGGTGTAGCGACTTTACCGGTACCGATTGCCCAAACCGGCTCATAGGCAATAATCGCCCGGGCGATGCCGTCAATCCCACTCAGGTCGATAACTGCGTCGAGCTGACCTGCAACGACATCCTCGGTTATACCCTGATCACGCTCTTGCAGGGCCTCGCCCACGCAGAGAATCGGAATGATGCCCGACGCTACCGCCATTGCAAATCGTGCCGCTACCAGCTGATCCGTTTCCAGATAAAGCGAGCGGCGTTCCGAGTGACCCACAAGCGCGTAGCGACAACCACATTCTTTGAGCATTGCTGCTGCTATTTCCCCGGTAAATGCACCAGCCTCCTGGTCACCCACATTTTGTGCCCCCAGCGCAATTTCGCTATCGGCCAGCATGCCGCCGACTTTCATCAGAAAAACGGCCGGTGGGAAGATCGCCAGTTCAGCCTTACCCGCATCTCCGGCCTTGATACCCTCGACCAGCTCGACAACAGATTGCAGGTTGCCATTCATTTTCCAGTTGCCCGCGATAAGGCTAGAGCGCATATTTATTGCCGGTCATTTAAAAGGCGCCAAAGGTTACTCACCTCGGCCCAATAAATCAATCTGGAATTAATGATTAGGCCGATTTTTAGGCCGCTCGTTAACTTCCGGCGGCATCTCTTACCGCCTGGGCCAGTATTGTCGCAATGTTTTCGACCTGATCGCTGTCCTGGCCTTCCACCATGACTCGAATCAGCGGTTCGGTGCCGGACGCCCGCAGCAGCACTCGGCCGGCATCAGCCAGTTTGGTCTCGGCCGATTTGACGGCGTCCTTGAGTAAAGATGAATTGTCCAGATCGAACGCTGTCGATAGCGGGACATTAATCATGGTTTGAGGATAGATTTCCAGGTCGCTACAGGCTTCGGTAAGAGTTTGTCCGTTACTGACCAGTGCATCCAGAACCTGTAACGCGGCAATAATACCATCACCTGTCGTGGTTTTATCCAGGCATATGATATGGCCGGACGATTCGCCACCCAGATGCCAACCACGCTCGATCAGTTCCGTCATGACATAGCGATCGCCAACTGCGGCACGCACAAACGGAATATCATGGGCCTGCAAGGCGTGTTCGAATCCGAGATTAGTCATCAAAGTGCCAACCACTCCTCCATCGAGCTGGCCACTGGCCAGTTTGTTCCTGGCGATGATATAGAGTAACTGATCGCCATTTTTCACATCCCCGCGCGCATCCATCATCATCACACGGTCACCATCACCATCGAACGCAATCCCCATGTCAGCCTGATTTTCCAGCACATGGGCACGCATGCTTTCGGGATAAAGAGCACCGACTTCATGGTTGATGTTCATACCATTGGGGCTGGTACCGACTTCGATAACCTCTGCCCCCAGCTCACGAAAAACAGCTGGTGCAATGTGATAGGTCGCGCCATTGGCACAGTCGATCACCAGTTTCATACCACGTAACGATTTATTAAACGCGATAGAGGACTTGCAAAACTCAATGTATCGGCCCTTGGCGTCTTCCATCCGCGTCGCCTTGCCAATCTGCTCCGGCGCAACCATTTCCAGTTCGAGGTCCAGCATCGCCTCGATCGCTTCTTCGGTTGCATCGGGCAGCTTGAAACCATCGCCATTAAAAAACTTCACACCATCATCATGATATGGATTGTGCGATGCGCTGATTACGATACCTGCGGTGGCTCGTTGTGACTGGGTTATGTAGGCAATTGCCGGGGTAGGCATCGGCCCGAGCAACAGGACGTCAAGTCCGGCGGCAGCCAGTCCTGCTTCCAGCGCCGATTCGAACATATACCCTGAAATGCGGGTATCCTTGCCGATGACGACCTGGCCGCGACTGGATTGCGACAATACCTTGCCCGCGGCCCATCCCAGCTTCATGATGAAGTCGACGGTCATTGGCAACTGCCCAACTCGACCGCGAATACCATCGGTGCCAAAGTACTTTCGGCCCATTAAACTACCTCCCCTAGCGCTTTAACCATCGCAATTGCATCCAGGGTTTCGGCTACATCATGCACGCGCACAATATCCGCACCCAGCATCGCTGCCATCACCGCTAGCGACATACTGCCATAAAGCCGATCATCCGCTGGCTTGTCGAGAATCTTGCCAATCATAGCTTTACGAGATAGCCCGACCAGGACCGGCACCCCCAGTTGGCGAAAAACAGGTAATGAAGCTAGCAGTAAAAGATTATGCTCGATGGTTTTGCCAAATCCAAATCCGGGATCAACAATTATATGCTGTTGTGCTATCCCTGCATCGAGCGCGGCGTCCATTCGTGCCTTAAGAAAATCCAGAACCTCGCCGACAACATTCGTGTAAGCTGGGTTTTGCTGCATGGTTTCTGGAGTTCCCTGCATGTGCATCAGGCAGACCGGCACTGCCAGGTCAGCGGCTGCGTGCAAGGAATCATCCAGCTGCAAGGCCCAGATACTGTTGATCATGGTCGCTCCCGCATTTACTGCAGCCTCCATTACACCGGGTTTGTTGGTGTCAATCGAAATCGAAATATCAGAAACTTCCCGAATTGCCTTAATCAATGGAATTGTGCGCGCCAACTCCTGCTCAAGGTCTACCTGCTGCGAACCGGGACGAGTCGATTCGCCACCAATATCGAGAATGTCGGCGCCTTTGGTAATCAGCTGCCGGGCGTGTGCGAAGGCTTTATCTATGGTGTCGAATCTGCCTCCATCGGAAAAAGAATCGGGGGTCGTATTAATGACCCCCATGACCTGCAGATTGCTCGATATAGTAAGTTCTGACATCGCCTTGTCAGGGCTGAGTCAAGCCTGAAAGCGACTAGTGAAGTTTTGCCGGATCCAGATCAGGATCATCATCCTCACTGGCCTTACCCGAAGGTGCATTCGACGAGGGTCCGGTATCATCGTCCGACCAGTCTTCGGGTGGACCTGGCTCCCTGCCTTCCATAATTGCATCTATTTGACCAACATCGATGGTTTCATATTTCATCAAGGCATCAGCCATAAGATGAAGCTTATCCTCGTTCTGCTTGAGAATTTCCACCGCTCGCTGGTAATTACGATCAATGATCGCGCGAATCTCCGAATCAATCGAATGCGCAGTTTCGTCAGATACATGCTTTTGCTTACCATAGCTCTTGCCGAGAAATACTTCACCCTCATCTTCGCTATAGGACAAGGGTCCCATGCGGTCTGAAAGGCCCCACTGGGTCACCATACTTCGGGCTATGCTGGTCGCGCGTTCGATATCGTTCGAAGCACCGGTGGTCACTGCTTCATCACCAAAGATCAACTGCTCAGCGATACGGCCACCGAACAGGCTCGATAACTGGCTTTCAAGTAGTTGCTTGCTATAACTATAGCGATCGTCCTCTGGCAAAAACATGGTAACCCCGAGGGCACGTCCGCGCGGAATGATACTTACCTTGTACACCGGGTCGTGCTCGGGTACCAGGCGGCCTACGATCGCATGGCCAGCTTCGTGATAAGCGGTGAGTTTCTTTTCCTCATCTTTCATGATCATCGATCTGCGCTCGGCGCCCATCATGATCTTGTCCTTGGCGCGTTCGAACTCTGCCATCGACACCACCTTCTTGTTGCCGCGTGCGGCAAACAATGCCGCCTCGTTGACCAGGTTAGCCAGATCGGCGCCGGAAAAACCCGGTGTACCGCGCGCAATCACCATTGGATCGACTTTCTCGGCTACTGGTACCTTGCGCATATGCACCTTGAGAATATGCGAGCGGCCGCGCACGTCCGGCAGCGGCACCACCACCTGGCGATCGAATCGGCCAGGACGCAGCAAGGCTGGATCAAGCACATCGGGCCGGTTGGTCGCCGCGATCACGATGACACCTTCGTTACCCTCAAAGCCATCCATTTCGACCAGCAACTGGTTCAATGTCTGCTCGCGTTCGTCATGCCCGCCGCCGAGACCGGCACCACGATGACGTCCTACTGCATCGATCTCATCGATAAATATGATGCAGGGCGCATGCTTTTTGGCCTGATCGAACATATCGCGCACCCGCGATGCACCGACACCGACAAACATTTCGACAAAATCCGAACCCGAAATGGTGAAGAATGGAACCTTCGCTTCACCTGCAATTGCCTTGGCCAGCAATGTCTTACCAGTGCCGGGAGAGCCGACCATCAATACCCCGCGCGGGATCTTACCGCCCAGTTTCTGAAATTTAGAAGGGTCGCGCAGAAATTCTACCAGTTCGACAACCTCTTCCTTGGCTTCGTCAACACCAGCGACATCATTGAAATTAATGTTGATCTGGTCTTCCCCCAGCAGGCGCGCCTTGCTTTTACCGAAGGACATTGCCCCGCGACCACCGCCGCCGCCTTGCATCTGGCGCATGAAAAATATCCACAGGCCAATCAAAACGATAAACGGAAACCAGCTGATGAACATATGCCCCAGCAAGGATGGTGGTTCAGGTGGCTTGCCCAGAATAGCGACGTTGGCTTCCTGGAGGTCACCGATCAACGCGCCGTTACTGGATTCGGGGCTGTAGGTAGTGAATGGCGCACCGGAAATCATTTTGCCGTTGATGTTTTGCCCTTCGATGGTTACTTCGCGCACCTGGCCCTGTTCTACCTGGGTCAGGAAGTCGGAATAGATCAGGGACTGGGCGCTACTAGTGCGATCCCCGAAGCTGTGGAATACTGACAATAAAACTACGGCGATGACAATCCACAATACTAAATTCTTGACTACGTCGTTCACTATTACTCCTTTCCTGGCTTTATCTCTGCCTGATTCGAATCATTATTACTGCTAATACCAACAGATACTAGCGCATTTTTCCGCAAGCGGACCTATCTAAGACCACAGCAAACCGCATAAATTTCACTCGATCGAGCCCTGGATGCATCAGGTTTGCGGAACCTGACCGACTTAAAGCTCAACCGAAACAATGAAATCAAATCTTCAAATCCCTCTCCGTGGAACAATTTGACTACAAAAACACCGTCTACTGCCAAAAACTGGCGCGCCAGATCGAAGGCGAGCTCAGCCAGATACAGCGACCTGGGCTGATCCACGCTGCCCATTCCACTTAAATTGGGGGCCATATCAGATAATACAAGGTCGAGTCGACAATCCTCAATCAGGGCCAGTAACTGGTCGAGGGTCTGTTGTTCGGTGAAATCCCCCTGTATGAACTTCACACCGGCAATAGGTTCTATCGGCAGCAGATCTAGATGCTATTACCCTGCCCTGATCACCGACTATCTGCTGCGCATATTCACTCCAACCGCCCGGTGCCGCACCAAGATCGAGCACTAATTGCCCTGGCTTTATGATGCGGTCCTTTTGCTGGATTTCCGCCAGTTTGAATACCGCGCGCGAACGATACCCCTGCTCGCGCGCCTTCAACACATAAGCGTCCTGATGATGCTCCTGCAACCAGCGCTTGCTAGATTTTGATCGTGACATAGTCCGCATATTGCATGAAGGTGGTAGCTACATGCAATATGCGCACGACTCGCCATTTCACTGTGGTAACATGCGCGCTTTCAGGTTTTGCGTTGCAATAATATGGAATTAAGCAGTGGACAAATCAAGCAATTACGCGCGGAGGGACATCGGCTTAAATTAAAACCAATCGTTACCATCGGCCAGAAAGGGTTGACGGAAAACCTGCACAACGAGATCGATCTGGCGCTCAATCACCACGAGTTAGTCAAACTGCGCATTCCCGCGCTGGACAAAGCAGACAAACGCGAACTCGGCCGGTTGATCTGCGAACAGCACCAGGCGTACCTGATCGAAAGCATTGGCAGTGTCATCGTAATTTACCGAATCAATAAAGATAACAATCGTTACGCAACAGTGCTCAAGCCATGATACTACTTGTAATGAACAGCAGTAATCGCATACTCCATGGTACCACCGGGCGCCTCCACGATTGCATCATCCCCCTCCTGCTTACCAATTAACGCACGCGCTATCGGGGAGCTTATAGCGATGCGGTTTTCCCTTATATCAGCTTCGATATCACCTACGATTTGATAGACCACCTCGGCTTCACTAGCCATATCGAACAATTCTACGGTACAGCCAAACACTACCCGATCAGTTTGCTTGAGCTGGGTAACATCAATGATTTGCGCATTCGACAGGGCCGCTTCCAGTTCGGCGATACGACCCTCGGTAAAACTCTGCTCTTCGCGGGCGGCATGATATTCGGCATTTTCTTTCAGGTCGCCATGCTCGCGCGCCGTCGCAATCGCCTCGATCACGGCTGGCCTTTTGACTGTCTTAAGTTCCTTGAGCTCAAGCTTGAGCCGTTCTGCACCCGCAGCAGTAAGCGGTATTTGATTCATTTATTTACGCCTGGTGTAGAGATTGTAAGCTATATACTTCTTCGATCTCGCGATGAGCCATTGCCTGACAGGTCGCACGCCCACCTGACAAGGTAGTGGTATAGCACACCGCATGCATTAGTGCTTCGCGACGAATGGCATAGGAATCAGCTATCGCCGAGCGACCCTCGGTAGTGTTTACAATGAGAACAATTTCATCGTTCTTTATCATGTCGACGATATGCGGACGCCCTTCCTTGACCTTGTTAACCTGCTCGCAGTCTACCCCGCCCTGGCGAATAACCTTCGCTGTGCCTCCGGTCGCAACCAGATTAAAGCCTTTTTCAACCAGCTCGCGCGCCAGATCGACAATGGCCTTCTTATCGGTTTCACGCACACTCAGGAACGCGGTGCCGGGCAAGGGAATTTTAGCCCCGGATGCAATTATGCCTTTGGCAAAAGCCTCCGCAAAACTGCGGCCTATACCCATGACCTCACCGGTAGATTTCATTTCCGGGCCCAGAATCGGATCGACTCCCTGAAACTTGGCGAAGGGGAATACCGACTCCTTGACGGCAACAAAGTCTGGCACTACCTGTGCCATTCTGCCCTGTTGCTCGAGACTTTGACCAACCATGCAACGCGCCGCTATCTTGGCCAGCGGCACGCCGGTCGCTTTGGATACAAAGGGCACCGTGCGTGAAGCGCGCGGATTAACTTCGAGTATGTAGACCTCATCACCCTTGATCGCAAACTGGGTATTCATCAAGCCAACCACGTTTAGTGCCTTCGCCATCGCAGCAACCTGCTCACAAAGACGCTGCTGGATCTCTGCCGACAGGGTATAGGGTGGTAACGCACAGGCTGAATCGCCGGAATGCACTCCGGCCTGCTCGATATGTTCCATCAAACCACCGATCAATACATTTTCACCATCGCAGATCGCATCGACATCGACCTCGACCGCTTCATCCAGGAAACGATCAAGCAGCACCGGTGAGTCCCGGCTAATCCTGACAGCCTCTTTCATATAGCGTGCCAGGTCTTCCTGATCGTAGACAATTTCCATCGCCCTCCCCCCGAGCACATAAGAGGGTCGCACCACTAAGGGGAAACCGACCTTTTCGGCCAACTGTGCGGAGGATTCGACATCGAAAGCAATCTGATTGGGTGGCTGCAGCAATTCAAGGCGCTGGATCATTTGCTGAAATCGCTCCCGGTCCTCGGCCAGGTCAATCGAGTCCGGAGTAGTACCGATAATTGGTACCCCAGCCGATTCAAGTGCCCGCGCCAGGTTCAAAGGAGTCTGACCACCAAACTGCACGATAACGCCGCGTGGTTTTTCCAGATCGATAATCTCGAGCACATCTTCGTAGGTCAGCGGCTCAAAGTAAAGACGGTCCGAGGTGTCGTAATCGGTGGACACGGTTTCCGGGTTACAGTTGATCATAATGGTTTCATAACCATCTTCACGCATCGCCATCGCCGCGTGTACACAGCAATAGTCGAACTCTATGCCCTGACCAATCCGGTTTGGCCCGCCTCCCAGAACGACGATTTTATCGCGTTCGCTCGGGTTGGCTTCGCATTCCTCGTCATAACTCGAATACAGGTAAGCGGTGCTTGAAGCAAACTCCGCAGCACAGGTGTCGACGCGCTTGTAGACGGGTCTGATATCAAGGGAGCGTCGCAATGCGGCAAAGCTCACCTCATCGGTTCCCAGCAGGTCAGCCAGCCGATAGTCGGAAAACCCCTTGCGTTTAAAACCACGGATTTCGTCTGCATCCAGCGAATTCAGGTTACGACCGACAAGGCGCTGTTCGATTTGCACCAGCTCTTCTATCTGCACCAGAAACCAGGGATCGATCGAAGTCTGGGCAAATATCTGTTCGAGACTGTAACCGGAGCGAAACGCATCGGCGACATACCAGATTCGTTTCGCTCCCGGCAGGCGTAACTCGGTGCGATACAAGTCCTCGAGTTGTTCGGCATCCTGCTGCTGATCGACGATCGGGTCGAGCCCATGCACACCAATTTCCAGGCCGCGTAATGCCTTGTGGAATGATTCCTGGAAATTTCGCCCTATCGCCATAACCTCACCGACTGATTTCATCTGGGTCGACAGGCGGTCGTCGGCCTGCGGGAATTTTTCGAATGTAAACCGCGGAATCTTGGTAACAACATAGTCGATACTGGGTTCAAACGAGGCCGGCGTCGCGCCACCGGTAATATCATTTTGTAATTCGTCCAGGGTAAAACCGACCGCAAGTTTGGCCGCAATCTTGGCGATTGGAAACCCCGTGGCCTTCGAGGCCAGTGCCGAAGAACGCGACACCCGGGGGTTCATCTCGATGATGATCATTTCACCATTCTCGGGATTGATCGCGAATTGCACGTTCGAACCACCTGTTTCCACCCCGATCTTGCGCAGTACGGCGAGCGACGCATTACGCATTATCTGGTATTCCTTATCGGTCAGCGTCTGCGCCGGAGCAACGGTTATCGAATCGCCGGTATGCACCCCCATCGGATCGAGATTTTCGATGGCACAAATGATGATGCAATTGTCGTTTTTATCGCGCACCACTTCCATTTCGAACTCTTTCCAGCCCAGCACCGAAACTTCGATCAAAACCTCGGTAGTGGGAGACAGATCCAGTCCGCGTCGAATGATGTCTTCGAACTCTTCGCGATTATAGGCAATCCCGCCGCCGCTACCACCCATCGTAAACGACGGGCGAATGATGGCGGGAAAACCAATTTGTGGCTGTCCCTGCCAGGCTTCTTCGAGGCTATGTGCAATAAATGCCCTGGGAGTTTTCAATCCGATTTGAGTCATCGCCTGGCGAAATTGTTCACGATCTTCGGCCATATCGATGGCTTCACGCGTGGCGCCAATCATTTCCACATTATATTTTTGCAGCACCCCTTCACGCACCAGATCGAGCGCACAGTTCAGCGCGGTCTGACCGCCCATGGTAGGCAACAACGCCTGCGGGCGTTCTTTTTCAATAATCTTCTCCACCGCTTTCCAGGTAATCGGTTCGATGTAAACCGCATCCGCGGTATCCGGATCAGTCATGATGGTAGCCGGATTCGAGTTGATCAGGATTACACGATAACCTTCCTCCTTGAGTGCTTTGCAGGCCTGCGCCCCGGAATAGTCAAATTCGCAGGCCTGGCCGATAACAATCGGTCCGGCACCGATGATGAGCACTGACTCAATATCATCTCGACGTGGCATCAGACGGCTCCTGCATGGGACTTGTGGAGCGCAATCAAATCGAAAAATCGATCGAACAGCGGCGCGACATCGTGCGGGCCAGGGCTCGCTTCGGGGTGGCCCTGGAAGCTGAAAGCAGGCTTATCGGTGCGTTCTACCGCCTGCAAACTGCCGTCAAACAGTGAACGATGCGTCGCCCTGAGATTATCCGGCAGGCTCGACTCGTCTACTGCAAAACCATGGTTTTGACTGGTAATCATGACCACTCCAGAAGCCAGGTCCTGTACCGGATGGTTTGCGCCATGATGTCCGAATTTCATTTTGATCGTACTGGCACCACTCGCCAGAGCGAGCAATTGATGCCCCAGACAGATACCAAATACAGGCAGGTCAGTTTGCAGAATTCTGGCAATCGCCGCGATGGCGTAATCACAGGGCTCGGGATCACCCGGACCATTCGACAGGAACACGCCGTCAGGATTCATTTCCAGGACTTCATCGGCCGGAGTTTTAGCAGAGACCACGGTTACCCGTGCGCCGCGATCCACCAGCATGCAGAGAATATTTTTCTTGATTCCATAGTCGTATGCCACGACGTGGTATGGGGTCTGGGGATTTTCTTCATAACCGCGCTCAAGTGACCAGGTCGACTGCGTCCAGGAGTACGGCTCATCGGTGGTA
>CAWCBX010000132.1:0-3337 GCA_963793595.1 uncultured Gammaproteobacteria bacterium
CGGTACTACCGAACACTGCAGCCTGTTTTGCGGTATCGTGGACAGCAAAGGAGTTGGCGGCATTCATGGACTTCCCCACGAGCATGAAGATATCCGTGTCCTGGTGATCGATTCTGCGGAGGCCTTTGCCTGGGTGCGTGAGGGAAAAATAAGATCTTCAGCGACCATTATCGCGTTGCAATGGCTGGAACTCAACGCAGCACGTCTAAGACGCTCAGGCACAGATTCCGCGGTGAACTAAAAAGCGGTTGAAATCATAACCATGCCGACCACGCTAAGTACAATGGTGTAGGGCAGGGCCATCCATAGCATCTTGACGTAAGCTAGACGGATTAGCGGGGCTAATGCCGAGGTCAGCAGAAACAAAAACGCGGCCTGACCATTCGGTGTGGCGACACTGGGCAGGTTCGTGCCGGTGTTGATTGCGATAGCGAGAATATTGAACTGTTCACGATCGATCACTCCGGCCTTCAGCGCGGAGGCTACTTCGTTAATATAAACCGTGGCCACGAACACATTATCGGAAATCATCGACAATGCACCGTTGGCGATAAAGAACATGAGTGGCTGCAGACCGCGGTCCATGGCTAGCACCTGGTTGATCACGGGGGTAAACAGATGCTGCTCGTGGATCACCGCAACGATGGCGAAAAACACCACCAGTAACGCGGTAAATGGCAATGCTTCTTCGAACGCATGGCCAATGCGATGTTCTTCGATGACACCGTTTAATGTGGTTAACAGGACAATTACCATCAAACCAACCAATCCCACCGAGGCCACGTGAAAGGCCAGTGACAACACCAGGATGATGCCGATAACGGCCTGCACGATCAGGGTCATGGTCATTCTATGATCGCGTTTGGCTTCCTGTTCGTCGTTAAAATCCCCTAAGGTTTGAGCTACAGATTCGGGCAGGCAGGCGCCATATGAAAACCACTTGGCCTTTTCCCAGTAGTACGCAGGTAATCAATCCGGCTGCCAGAACAGGCATTGTAATCGGTGCCATACGCCAGAAAAATTCCATGAAGTGCCAGCCTGCGCGTTCGGCGATGAGCAGGTTTTGTGGCTCGCCGACCAGGGTACAGACACCACCCAACGCCGTACCCACAGCGCCATGCATAATCAGGCTACGTAAAAACGAGCGAAATTGTTCGAGCTCGTCGCGCCGGTCGTGTGTAATCTCATGTTCGTCGCTGTGATCATGTTCAGTCTGATGGGATTGTTTTCCTGAAGCGACCCGGTGGTAAACCGAGTAAAACCCGGTCGCCACTGAAATCAACACCGCGGTTACGGTCAAAGCGTCGAGAAACGCGCTCAGGAATGCCGCGGTAATACTGAATAAAAATGACAGGATGGCTTTCGGTTTAATCGTCAGCAGGATTTTGGTGAAAGTATAGAGCAGTAGATCACGCATGAAGTAAATGCCGGCTACCATAAACATCAGCAGTATAATGACTTCGAAGTTGGCAATGGTTTCGTGGTAGACAGCATCGGGACTGGTCATACCGATTATAACGGCTTCGATTGCCAGCAGGCCGCCTGGCTGCAACGGGTAGCATTTAAGCGCCATTGCCAGCGTCAGGATAAATTCGATGATCAGCAACCATCCAGCAACAAACGGACTGATCGCGAATACGATCGGGTTGATTACCAGGAAGGCGATGATTAACTATTTATACCAGTTTGCCGAATCACCGAGAAAATTATCGCCAAAGGCCCTTCCCAAGCTTGTAATCATAGAAGTTTACATTTGCAATATGTTGACGGGATTATAGTGACCAGTTTTGTTTTATCGTGGCATTCTATAATGGTCATTCATGCCAGCTGGCGAAGAAAAGCGCCGCGCTTATTATCAATAGTAACGCTGAAAAGACAAGCAGGACTTCGGCCATGGTGATACCGAACAATAGCAATGGCGTGTACCCACAGGAGGTTTGCACCTCGAACAGAGACGGAATCCATTTGTCCAGCGCAAACCATGCCGGCATGCCCAGATCCATTTCGCAGTCACCAAAAATCCAGCCACGTTCTACTGCGAGAACTCTCCAGCTGCGTTCGACCAGGCCGGCCATGATGAGCGTATTCAGGGCGTGGGCACTGCGTGTGGCCAGCCTCGACTGGGTAGAGAAAAATGCAACTATTCCTAACAGGATGAATACGATTACCCAGATACGAACATGGATGCAGAGCACGCATGGCCACTCGTCGAGTGCATACTGGTAATACAGTGCAGCAGCTTCCAGTGCGATCCCGATCAATACCAGCGCTACCCAGTAGCGACGTTGCCCGCTGAGGTCGATTAGAAATTGTTTCATAAATAAAGAAATTTGCTAGGTTATGACTGGTAATTCGGCAGCAGCGCGTTTACTCAGCAAATCTGCACCGTTTTCGGTAATAAGAATGTTCTCTTCGTGTACCATAAGTTTCCCTGCTGCGAACTCCATGCCCGGTTCCAGGGTAATAACCATGCCTGATTCCAGGGTGGTATGGTCGCTTGCGGTGAGTGACGGCCATTCTGTCAGCTGAGCGCCTAGTCCATGCCCCATTCGTCCCACGTCATTGCCGCGGGCGCCGCCGGCCTCGAGTACCGACCACATAGCCTGCCAGACATCGGTGGTGGTGGCGCCGGGTCTGGCCGCAACCAGTCCCGCCTCGGTACTATGGAAGACGGTCGTGTAAGCCTGCTTAGCCTTGTCCGAAGCATAGCCAAAGGCGTAATTACGATCGAAATCACAGTAATATCCGTCGTAAACGGTGCCGGTATCGATGATCATGATATCACCGTCTTCGAGAGGGCGGTCCCCCGGCCCCATAATGATGTCTCCATACCCGTCTTTACCCGAGGCTGAAACGATGTACGGCGTATGATCAGCACCACGTTGCAATAAATCGATGCGCATCGAACGTAGGATTTCGCGCTCGCTTTGACCAGTTTTCGCGAAACCGGGCAAGGCAATGAAGCTATCCGAGGTGAGTTCACAAATGTACCTGATCTTTTCCACTTCGGCGCTGGATTTGATGCTACAAAGATTCAACATCGGCTCGGCACAATCGACCAGTTCCATATCAGCCAACTCGGTGGCAAGCAGTCTGTAGTCGTTGGCGGGCATGCGTAAATAGCTTTCCATGCCGAGAGTCATTCCGAGCCGGCCGAAGCGTCCGGGGAGTTCGCGAATGGTCGACAAGAGCAACGAAACACCGTCATCCTGTGGTTGCGGAGAAGACCAGCTACGGATGTCGTCGATCCAGGTCTGTTGCATGCCGGCGACCCCGATCGTCGGGATCACAGCGATCGGTTTTCCGCTAAGCGGTAATAACAGAAACCAGGGTCGGC
>CAWCBX010000133.1:0-15417 GCA_963793595.1 uncultured Gammaproteobacteria bacterium
GCGTGAAGGGGCTGGTGCTGGAGCTCTGCAACCGCTTCCCGGTATATGCCTGATCGCTGCTTTGAGATAGCTTCTGGACTCTCATGCACTGTCCGTTTTGCGCCAACGAAGAAACCAAGGTTATAGACTCGCGACTCGCGGGTGATGGCCGGCAGATTCGCCGGCGCAGGCAGTGCTCGCCTGCAACGAACGCTTTACAACCTTCGAGACGGCCGAGCTGGTCATGCCGAGGCTCATCAAGAACGACAATTCGAGACAGCCGTTCGACGAGAACAAGCTGCGCAACAGCATGGTGCGGGCGCTGGAGAAACGCCCGGTGCCGAGCGATGAGCTCGAACAGGCTATTGGCCACCTGATTCACCGGCTTGCGCACCATGGGTGAGCGCGAGGTGCCATCGCGACTGGTCGGTGATCTCGTCATGGAGGAGCTGCGCGCCCTCGACGAAGTCGCGTATGTGCGCTTTGCCTCGGTGTATCGGCGTTTTCAGGACATCACCGAGTTCGAGGACGAGATCAAGCGACTGCAGAAAATCTCGGAGACGGCGGCGAGCCGCGAGCAGATGTCGTTGCTGCCCGAGCTCCTGGGCAAGAAGAAGGGCTGAGCATGCCGGCGTTTTCCGATGCCGACTGCGCGCACATGGCCCGCGCGCTGAAGCTTGCGGCTCGCGCGCAGTATTCCGCACATCCCAATCCCATGGTCGGCTGCGTCATCGTCAACAATGACGCCGTCGTTGGCGAAGGCTGGCACGAACGCGCCGGCGAGCCGCACGCGGAAATCAACGCGCTTGCCGCGGCCGGCGGCAAGGCGAAGGGCGCCACTGCCTACGTTACGCTGGAGCCCTGCGCCCACCATGGCAAGACGCCCGCCCTGTGCGACGGCGCTGATCGATGCGGGCATCGCCGAGGTGGTTGCGGCAATGCGGGATCCCTATCCGGAGGTATGCGGGCCGCGGACTCGAAATGCTCGAGGCGGCCGGCGTCGCGACCGAGCTCGGCCTGATGCGTGCAGCGGCTGAGGCGCTCAACGCCGGCTTCATCGCGCGCGTGACGCGCGGTCGACCGCTGGTTCGCGTCAAGGTCGCCGCGAGCCTCGATGGTGCCATTGCGATGAAGAGCGGCGAGAGCCAGTGGATCACCGGAGCGCAGGCGCGCGATGACGTGCAGCGCCTGCGTGCGCGATGCGGCGCGATCATGACGGGAATCGGCACCGTGCTCGCAGACGACCCGTCGCTGAACGTCGCGCCTGCGCCGAGCTGAGGTCGAGTGGCTGCGCAGCCGCTGCGCGTCGTTCTCGACAGCAGGCTGCGCATGCCCGTGACGGCCGGCCATGCTCGGCCTGCCGGGAGAGACACTGGTGTGCTGTTCCGGAAGCCAGGACCCGGGGCCGCTCGAGCGCGCCGGTGCCGAGGTTCGCTCGTTCGGCGCTGCCGGCGCAAAAGTCGATGTTTGCAGAGGTTCTCGAGGAGCTTGCCGGGCGCGGCGTCAATGATCGTGCTGGTTGAGGCTGGGCCTGGCCCTGACGGGCCATCTGCTCGAGCAGGAACTCGTCGACGAACTTGTGATTTATCAGGCACCCCACATAATGGGTAGCGAGACCAGGTCGATGTTCCAGACACCCTCCTGGCTGAGCCTTGCGAACCGCAAGGTCGCTCGAGATTAGCGACGTTCGCCGGGTTGGCGCCGATACGCGCATAACCGCCAGAGTCCAGTACTGATGTTTACCGGAATTATCAAAGCCAAAGGGGAACGATCACTGCCATTCAGCCACGCGGCGGCGACGTGCGCCTGACGGTTCGCTCGATCGGCCTTCCCTGGGCAGACTACGAGCTGGGCGAGAGCATCGCCGTAAACGGCGTTTGCCTGACGGCCGTGGCGTTTCACGACGATGGTTTCGACACGGACGTGTCGGTCGAGACCCTGAATGTGACGGCGCTCGGCAAGCTCACGGTCGGTTCGGCGGTGAATCTCGAACCCTCGATCAGCCTTGGCGAGCGCCTCGGCGGACACCTGGTGAGTGGTCACGTCGACTGCACCGGCACCTGTCAATGCGCGCGCTGCCGATGCCCGATCGATAAGGCTCGACGATCGGGATTCCGAAGGAATACGCGCGCTACGTGGCCAAGAAGGGCTCCGTCTGCATGGACGGCGTCAGCCTTACCATCAACGAAGTATCGGCAGACAGCTTCGAGGTCAATATCATTCCACATACGGCCGAGGTTACGATCATCGAAGACTACGCGGTCGGCACCGTCGTCAATGTCGAGGTTGATTTGCTGGCGCGCTACACCGAGCGCCTGCTGAATCCGGACGGAAACGGCATTTCAATGGACTTACTAAAGGCGCATGGCTATGCCTGACAACACGACGATGCACCCCAGCGTGCACGCTTCAGTCTTCAGCGACATCGACGATATCATTGCCGACATCGCGGCCGGCAAGATGGTCATTATGGTGGATGATGAGAACCGCGAGAACGAGGGCGATCTCATCATGGCGGCCGAAAAGGTGCGCGCCGAGGACGTCAACTACATGGCGACGCACGGCCGCGGACTGATCTGTCTGACGCTGGGTCGGGAGCGCTGCAAGCAGTTACGCCTGCCGCTGATGGTCAGCGATACCGACGAGCATCACGCCACCAATTTCACGATATCGATCGAGGCGGCTGAGGGCATAACCACCGGCATCTCGGCACACGATCGGGCCAGGACGATTCAGGCCGCCGTCGCAGGCGGCGCGAAACCTGAGCACCTGCGACAGCCGGGGCATATCTTCCCGGTGATGGCGCAGCCCGGCGGCGTGCTGACGCGCGCCGGACACACCGAGGCGGGCTGCGATCTTGCGCGCCTGGCCGGCCTCGAGCCTGCGGCCGCAATCGTCGAGATCCTCAACGAGGATGGATCAATGGCGCGCCGTCCCGATCTCGAGAAATTTGGGAAAAAACACGGCATCCGCATTGGCACGATCGCGGACCTGATTCGATATCGCCTCGAGAAAGAGCGCAACGTAGAACGGATCGCGGAACAGCTCGTGGAGACCGAGCACGGTGAATTCACCCTGTATTGTTACGACGACCACATCAACCGCTCCGTGCATGTCGCGCTGGTCAAGGGTGACCTTGAGGCCGTCGAGACGCCGCTGGTCCGCGTGCATCTTCAGGACACGCTCGGCGACGTCATTGGCGTCAAGAGTGATTCGCTCGGCTGGCCGCTGCACAGTGCGATCGAACGCATCTCGAAGGAAGAGGCGGGCGTCATTGTGCTGCTGCGCGACCAGGAGTCATCGCGGGACTTCATGGACTCCGTCGAGTCGCTGGGACAGCAGAAGAATGAGGTCGAGGAGCGCCGCAGCGGTGACATGGTGTTGCGCACATACGGTGTCGGCGCGCAGATCCTCCGCGACCTCGGCCTGAGCAGAATCCGTGTATTATCGGCGCCTAAACACATGTACGCGATTTCGGGCTTCGATCTGGAGATCACGGAGTACGTCTGAGAACAGCGCCTGGCCATGGACAAGATAAAAACACTAGAGGGTGACCTGATCGTCCGCGACGGACGTTTTGCCATCGTCGCCACCCGCTTTAATGACTTCATCGTCGAGTCGCTCATCAAAGGCGCATTGCGCTGCCTGCGACAGCACGGCGCGTCCGATGCCGATATCGAGATCATCCGCGTACCCGGCGCTTACGAAATGTCGATCGCCGTGGACAAGGTCGCGTCCACTCGGCGCGTCGACGGAATCATCGCACTCGGTGCCGTCATCCGGGGCGCGACGCCGCACTTCGATTACGTTGCTGGCGAGTGCGTTAAAGGCATGACAGCCGCCGTGCAGAAGCATGGCATCCCGATTGGTAACGGCGTCCTGACCGTCGATACCATCGAGCAGGCGATAGAGCGTGCCGGAACGAAGGCGGGCAACAAGGGTGAGGAAGCCACGCTTGCCGTCATCGAGATGGTCAACTTGCTTCGTCGCATCGACTGACAGCCACCCTGATGAGTCAAGCCAGACCACAAGGATCGGGCGCGAGGACGCGTGCACGCGAACTGTTAGTGCAGGCGCTTTATCAAAAGCACCGGCACGCGGAATAACTTCATCCTGGTACCAGTTAAAACGTGCCAGGCGCGGCATTGCTGCGGGATAATCAGCGATTTCAATCGCCTGTAGAGACAAGCTGACCCGACCATGATCGATCTGTGGAATATCGGCCACAATGCCGCGCACCAGCACAACCCGGCCATCATATGTGGTGATCAGCCGATGATCGAGATGATAATGAAACACGGTGCTGCTCCAGAGAAAAGCAGCGCTTAGTACCAGGGCAAAGCGATAACCGGGGCAATATCGGCAAAGTAGGAGCAGTATCGGCATGAAAGCCGACCAGGCTCGATCCGGTAATTCATTACCATAAAAGGCCAGTAATGAACCAAGCACGATAGCAAGTGCGAGTTGAGGCATGCAGTCCCTGCCTTAATTTCCATGTTTTGTGATCCAACTCTTTGCAGAATATTGAATTAGTGTCGATAATACAAACATCATGGCAAAGAAGCTTTTCAGGAAATTTTTGCCACACCCTGACGTCATTGTAAAAAATCGCTGGATAAAGTTACTCGGCCCGCGATTGCAGGAACCGTCGCTGTGGCATATTAATCGTCGCGCCTGCTCGGGAGCAGTTGCGCTGGGGGTATTCTGCGCCTTTATTCCGGTTCCGTTTCAAATGCTCGTCGCTGCCATATTAGCGATCTGGATCAGGGTCAACATCCTGATCGCCGTGCCAATGGTCTGGATCAGCAATCCATTCACGATGGGACCGATGTATTATTTCTGTTATCTGCTCGGTGTCGAGATGCTAAGTCTCGAACCAGAAGGCTTCCATTTCGAACTCAGCTTCGCATGGCTGGTAGATAGCCTGGCAGCATTCTGGGAACCGTTTCTGCTGGGTTGCTTCACGGTAGGCTCGGTCAGCGCGCTGGCATCGTTCCTGCTGGTCAGAATTCTATGGCACTTACATATTCTGAATCACATTAAAGCAAGAGCGAAACGGTTGCATAATCGTCATCGACACGCACACCAGAATCGTTGAACCCATTCCACGTATGTGGAAATATTGAAAATACGCTGTCAGGTTTCGGGGGTGAGGACGCCGTCATGCATATGCCAGCGAAACTGCATGCGTTGTGCGATAGACAGGTCATGGGTGACGACTACCAACGCCGTATTCATCTCCCGGTTCAAACCCAGCATCAATTCCAGCATTTGCTCCGCGGTATGCTGATCGAGGTTACCGGTAGGTTCGTCCGCGAGCAGGCAATCAGGTCGCGTCACCAGCGCGCGCGCCAGTGCAACCCGTTGACGCTCCCCGCCGGATAATTCACCGGGCTTGTGATCTGCACGCTGCTCGAGCCCTATTTTCGTCAACCAGTCACGGGCTTCGTCATAGGCTGCTGTGAACCCTTGCCGGCGAATCAGCAGTGGCATCGCGATATTCTCGAGCGCGCTGAATTCAGGCAGCAGGTGATGGAACTGATATATAAATCCGAGGTGTCGATTACGCAAATTCCCCAGGCTGGTTTCCGAAAGTCTGGACAAATTGTTATCGACTATCCTGATCTCGCCACTGCTGACATGATCCAGTCCGCCGAGCAGGTGCATCAGGGTAGACTTACCGGCGCCCGACGCCCCCAGGATCGCATGGCTTTCTCCCACAGAGACGCTGAAATCGACTCCCTTCAGCACTTCGACATCGAGCTTGCCCTGGTGAAACACCCTGGATACCGATTTTGCCTGGATAACGATTTCCGACACTACTACTCCCCTTTACTCATAGCTTAGCGCTTCGGCTGGCCGGGTCTTGGAGGCCCTTAGCGCTGGATACAGGGTCGCTATCACGGAGATACCGAAAGATAACAATGAAATCTTGATAATATCGGCCTGCTTCATTTCGGAGGGTAAATCGGTAATTGGATAAACTCCTCGCGGTAAAAACTGGGTCTGAAAAAACTGTTCCAGGGCCGGTATGATCACATCGATATGTGAAGCCACGGCGACGCCAGTAACCAGGCCAAACAGGGTACCTATCAAACCAATCAGTGTTCCCTGCACCATGAACACCCACATGACTGACAATGGCGACATGCCGAGAGTACGTAAAATAGCAATATCGGCCTGTTTGTCGGTCACCACCATCATCAGCGTCGATACGATGTTGAATGCGGCGACTGCGACGATCAACGAAAGGATAATGAACATTACCGTCTTTTCGGTGCGCACCGCTTTGAAATAGTTACTATGGCGCAAGGTCCAGTCTGAAACCCAGTACTGGAGCCCGATACTCTGCTTGAGCTCCTCGCGAACCAGCGGCGCCTGGTCCAGGTCATCGAGTTTCAAACGCAAACCAGTTACCCCACCGTCGAGCCGAAACAGAAGGCTGGCATCCTGGTAATGAATAAGCGCGCTGCTACGGTCGTACTCGTAAACACCAATCTCAAATATCCCGACGACCTTGAAACGACGCAGACGCGGCAAAAATCCCAATGGGGACGATGTCGCCTGCGGGGTCACCATGGTGACACGATCTCCAGGCACGACGTCTAGCGAATTGGCAAGCCCACTACCCAGAACTATTCCATATTCACCGGCGACCAGATCGGTCAGCGCGCCGAATTCCATGTTTTCATGAATCTCGGAAACCCCATCTTCATACTCCGGGTCGATGCCGCGTATCAGCGCACCACTCACCGAGGATAGATTCGAAATCATCGCTTCGGCCTCGATGTACGGCGCGGCACCGATAACCCCGGCATGCCCCAGGGTTTGATCACGTAAGGATTGCCAGTCCTTCAGTGGGCCACCGAAACCGGATACCGTGACATGCGAAACCATGCCAAGTATGCGCCCACGCAATTCTTTTTCGAAACCGTTCATAACCGACAAAACAACGATTAAGGCCATCACCCCCAGGGCGATTCCCAGCATCGATATCGTCGAAATAAACGAGATAAAATGGTTGCGCCGTTTGGCCCTGGTGTAACGCAGGCCAACAAAGATTTCGAGGGGTAATTTCATGCCGCGGATTAAACCATGAATACGGGTCTCTCACCACCGCTGCGAAGCAACATGCTTCGCCCTTGTCTAGTCACTGAGGCATGCTATAGTTATAGGCATTACATTTGGGAGACTAACAACATGCGCACAGGACTTTATTTACTACTCCTGGGTAGTAGCATGATCCTGCAACCCGCGGTTGCCGGAGACGAGTTGACCATTCCCGGCAACATCGCGGCGATGGAAAAACAAACGATGCCCAGGCGAGGCATCAGCATGGACGAAGTACTCAGCGAATTCGGTGAACCCGATGAACGTTTCGGTCCGGTCGGTGAACCACCCATTACCGAGTGGGTATACGGATCATTCAGAGTCTATTTCGAACATCAAATCGTGTTGCATACTATCGATTTAAACACAATAATAATGCCCCAATAGCACCACCGTTGGGTTTTCCGGTCCTGGACGGCCAGAAAAGCCGCCCATATTATATCGACCAGAGTAATCACAATAATATACGACTGGTTAAACCGGAGTTGCCGACAATGAATACCTACAGATTTCTACCTGTTATTTTAACTTCACTGGGACTTTGTGTGAGTAGCACGAACCTGCAAGCGGCCGAAGTTAACATAACGCCCGATATTGAAAGTGTTACCGTCAAACATGGCGAAAATGATGTCAACATCATGCGTAACCAGAACCAGAAAAACACGGTAAATCCCGCTTTTGCCAAGACTTCGCGCAAATGTCCTCCGTTTTGTATTCAACCAGCCGAGCTCGCACCTGGCGTCGAAACTATCGCCGAGCTGGAAATGTTGAGCTACCTCAAACGCATGAGCGAGGGAGACGACAGTATCGTCGTAATCGATTCTCGCACTGAAGCCTGGGTCGCCAAGGGCACCATTCCCGGTGCGATCAATATCCCCTGGACCAGCCTTAATCCCGCCAAGGGCGCAGACCCGATTTCGATCGGTGAAATCCTGGAAGAACGGTTTAATGCAAAGAATCTTGAAGGCTTATGGAATTTTAGAGATGCGCGGACCCTGGTAATGTTTTGCAACGGTATGTGGTGTGGCCAGTCACCCAACAATATCAAGAACCTGCTAGGCTTTGGTTACCCCGCGCATAAGATCAAATGGTATCGTGGCGGCATGCAAAACTGGGAAATTCTCGGCCTGACCACCGCAAAACCAGTCCAGGAATAGCCTTCTTAAAAGGCAGTAATGCCCACACAATTTCTGCAAACCCCAGCGCCTTCAACCGCGCCAACGCTTCGCGTTGGCCAACTCTATGGCAGTAGCCGCAGTTTACTGCTAAGCGAACAGGTCGCTCGGCACCAGGGTCTGTCGGTAATCGTTTGCTGCGATATGACCGATGCCGAGCAACTGGAGCAGGAAATTCGCTTCTTCAGTTCCGAGCATCCCAGAATCTACCGCTTTCCCGATCTGGAAACCCTGCCCTATGATCAGTTTTCGCCCCACCAGGATATCGTCTCGGAGAGGATCAAGTGCCTCGCGTCGATAGCGGATGCCAGATCCGGCATCCTGATCCTGCCGGTTAGCACACTACTGCAAAAAATCGCACCAGCCGATTTTATTCACCAACGCTCTCTCATTCTGCAGCTCGGCGACCGGCTCGACCCGGTTGCACTGCGCGAAAAACTGAGTCTTTACGGATATCGCGCCGTAGCGCAGGTTGAAGAACACGGGGAGTTCAGCGCGCGCGGCTCGATCCTGGATTTGTTCCCCATGGGCAGTTCCAGACCATTTCGCATCGACTTCTTCGACGACGAGGTTGAATCGATCCGCAGTTTCGATTCCGAAACCCAACGCTCTATTGAAAAGATCAATGAAATCAATTTATTACCAGCGCAGGAATACCCGCTGGATGAGGCTGGAATTAAAAATTTCAGACTCAGGTTTCGCGAGTCCTTCGACATCGATCCCAATACCTGCCCAGTGTATGTCGATATTTCAGAAGGCATTTCATCGCCTGGTGTCGAATATTACCTGCCCCTGTTTTTTGATCAGCTGGCAAGCCTGTTTGATTATTTGCCATCAGACAGTCGTTTGTTAGTCGATGACTCCGCCCTGGCACAGGCGGCAACGTTTACCGATCAGGTTGCCGAACGCTATGAGTCGCGTCGTTACAATCTTGAGTGGCCATTATTACCTCCTGCCGAGCTGTTTCTGGATATCGACTCGCTGGAGACGCAATTACAGAAATTTTCCTGCCTGTTTTTTTCGGCGTTTAAACTGGATCAAGCCGACAGCTCGAACATCAACAGCGACTCCCAGTCGATACCGCAGCTAACCCTGCAGGCAAACATCGAGCAGCCTGACCGGGCGATGCGAAACTTTATCGAAAAACCGGTATTTAAAAAAATCCTGTTCAGCGCGGAATCCGCGGGACGTCGTGAATTCCTGAACGAAATGCTGCGCCACTATTCAGTTCAGGCTAGCCCGGTAGAAAGCTGGGGCGAATTTCTCGAACGTGACGATAATCGTTACTACCTGATCGCGTCGGCGCTGGAAAATGGCATGACGCTGCCCAGCCAGGGTATTGCGATCGTTACCGAGAACCAGCTTTTCGGCGAACGTGCCGTGCAACGACGACGGCGTAAATACCGCAAGACCCGCGATGCAGAATCGACTATTCAAAGCCTCGCAGATTTACAGTTAGGCGCAGCAGTAGTCCACGAAGACCATGGCGTCGGCCGCTACCAGGGCTTGAAAACGCTGACCGTCTCGGGTATCGCAACTGAATTTCTCTGTATCGAGTATGCCAACCAGGACAAGCTTTACGTACCCGTATCCTCACTGCACCTGATCAGCCGTTATGCCGGCGCCAGTGGAGACAATGCGCCATTGCATCGCCTTGGGAGTGAACAATGGCAACGTTCACGCAAGAAAGCCCAGCAGAAAATTCACGATATCGCCGTTGAATTACTCGATATTCAGGCGCGACGTGAAGCCATGCAGGGTTTTGCCCACCGGGTCACACTTGATGAGTACCAGCAATTTGCGAGCGAGTTTCCATTCGAAGAAACGCCCGACCAGGAAACATCTATCGAAGCCGTGATCGAAGATATGCAGTCGCCACGACCGATGGATCGGATAGTCTGCGGTGACGTCGGCTTCGGTAAGACTGAGGTCTGTATGCGTGCCGCTTTTATTGCCGCCAGCTCCGGTTCCCAGGTGGTAGTACTGGTGCCCACGACCTTGCTCGCGCAGCAGCATTACCAGAATTTCCTCGATCGCTTCGCCAACTGGCCGATACGTATTGCCTGCTTGACCCGGTTTACTGCAAAGAAGAGCCTCGATGAGAACCTGACGCAAATAGCGGCCGGCAAAATCGATATCGTGATTGGTACCCACAAGCTTTTATCCGACGCGATCAAATACCAGAATCTGGGACTGGTTATCATCGATGAAGAACATCGATTCGGCGTTCGCCACAAAGAAAAACTGAAGGCTCTGCGGGCCAGCGTTGATTTACTTACCATGACCGCTACGCCGATACCACGCACACTCAACATGTCACTATCGGGCATGCGCGACCTGTCGATCATAGCCACCCCGCCGATGCAGCGACATGCGATCAAGACCTTTGTATCGCGCTGGAACAAGGACACTATCGTCGAGGGCTGTCAACGTGAGCTTAAACGCGGTGGCCAGATCTACTTCCTGCACAATGAAATCAAGACCATCGAGAAAACTGCCGAGGAATTGCAGCAGTTGCTGCCCGAAGCCCGCATCGGTATCGTGCATGGCCGCATGAAAGAAAAAGAACTCGAAAAAGTCATGCTGGATTTCTATCACCATCGCTGCAATCTGCTGGTTTGCACCACCATAATCGAAAGCGGAATCGATGTACCCACTGCAAACACGATCTTCATCAACCGTGCCGATAAACTCGGACTTGCTCAAATTCACCAGATTCGTGGACGGGTCGGTCGCTCGCATCATCGCGCCTACGCCTATTTGATTGTGCCGCCGGAACGCGCTATGACCAGTGACGCCCAGAAGAGATTGCTGGCAATAGAATCACTTGAAGAGCTCGGCGTAGGGTTTACCCTCGCCACCCACGACCTTGAGATACGTGGGGCCGGAGAGCTGCTGGGTGACGAACAAAGTGGACAAATAACCGAGATCGGTTTTACGCTCTACTCGGAGTTACTTGAACGCGCAGTACAGTCACTTAAATCCAACTTACCGATCGATTTCGAGCAACCGATCATGCGTGCTTCTGAAGTCGACTTTCATATTCCTGCATTGATTCCTGAAACCTATATTGCAGATATACACCGGCGCCTGATCGAGTACAAGCGCATCGCTTCCGCGGCGGACGACGCCAGTTTGAGAGACATTCAGATGGAGCTGATAGATCGATTCGGACTACTTCCCGACCCGCTCAAACACCTGTTCAGAATTACCCATATCAAATTACAGACCATAGCAATGGGGGTCGAAAAAATTGATATTGGTGAACAGAGCGGCAAAATTGTCTTTAACCGCAACCCCAATATCAATCCGCTGAAGATTATCGAACTGATTCAGGCCGATCCCCAACAGTACCGTTTCGACGGCAAACAAACCTTGCGTATTGCCTGTCAAAATGTTGAACTTGAGCCCAGATTCCTGCAGGTGGAAAACCTGCTCAAGAAGCTGACTGCAGAGTAAAATGGACCGTAAATCATTAACCGTTCTGGCGCTTGCCATGCTGCTTCCCGGCATCGGGCTAGCACAAACGACGACCGCGACCGAAGTCGAGGTAGTTCCTCGCTATGATGTCGAGATCATCGTATTCAAGAACATCCAGGCTCCCACCAGCAAGGAATTTATTCTGCCCGTCAGTTCACCCAGCAAAGGCGATAAATTCCTGGACCTGTCCTCGGCCAAGAGCGTGGCAGCAGCAGGTGCAGATGGCTATGAGCTCATTCCCGCTGACGAGTTTCGCCTCCTCGATATTGTCGCGAGGCTGGTTGAATCATCACGCTATGAATTACTATTGCATGCAGGCTGGCGCCAACCCGGACTCGAGCGTGACAAGGTATTGCCTGTCTGGATCAGGGGGGGACGCATTTACGGCAATGAATACACTTCGATAGATAGCCAGATCGAGTTGATCGAAAGTATTCCGCAATTGAACAGTAAGCAGCAAAATGAAGGCCAGGATTTCGCTTTTGATGAACAAACGCTGGAGTCGATCGAGCTGCAGCTGCTGGAGCAACAATCCAGAAAACAGCACCAGGGTCTTTATGAGCTAGAGGGCAAGATCACTATCGCACTGTCGCGCTATTTACACACTTACACTGACCTGGTACTAAGGCGCCCTCGCCTGACGGTCGATCCAAAGTTGCGCAATGCGGCACAGGATAGTTACCTCGCCGCCTATTCCGCCGACACGCGAATACTGAACAATCACAGTCTCAAGGAACATCGACGCATGCGCAGTAAAAACCTGCACTATCTTGACAATCCGGAGTTTGCGCTGCTAATCCTGATTACACCTTACGAAGTGCCTGAAA
The DNA here is from genome assembly GCA_963793595.1 of uncultured Gammaproteobacteria bacterium. Taxonomy (GTDB): domain Bacteria; phylum Pseudomonadota; class Gammaproteobacteria. The sequence continues at coordinate 12,572 of CAWCBX010000133.1, forward strand.
ATTTCGAAGAGGCTCCAATAGAGCCCGAGCCCTCAGCAAGCGAATAACCTCCAGTCACAGGCTCGAAACGATACCCGGTAAGCGCCAGGTTATTCTTCAGTTCATTGCAGTCACCTGATCCTGGCCTGAAACCCCGGCTCGCAGCAATAAAATGCGAATGCAGTTGCAACTCGCCGCAAGGCTGTCAATAATGTCGCTTGAAGCGCATGATTTTTCCGATAAAATTTGTCAGATCACAGGTTATGGAGACCAGGGTGAAGAAGTCGATTATTGCATCAGCAATGCCCAATCAAAGTGAGTACGATATTTCCGGCATAGCCGTTTCCCGGCAGGCTTGCCCGCCGGCTAATACCTGCGTATTCAAGTTGAAAAAAATCATCACGGGTAGCGTGCTAGCAGCGCTGCTTTATGTATGCGTGTCTAATCCGTCGTATGCGCTTGAAACCAGATATGTCACCGACGAATTCGAAGTCACCATGCGTAGTGGTACCAGTACATCGAACAGTATCGTACGCATGCTGCGCAGTGGTGAGGCGCTAACCTTGCTGGAGGAAGACCCGGATTCCCAGTACTCGCTGGTAGAATCCGAAAGTGGCAAGCAAGGTTATGTATTAACCCGTTTCCTGATGGAAAAACCCGCCGCCAAACAAACCTTGATGGAACTCGAGGAACGCTTCGCGCAGCAACAACAGCGGCTTCAAGAACAGGCCACCGAGGTGGGTGAACTCAAGCAAAAACTTGATCGTGAAAAAAGCGACAATGCCGCTTTGAAATCTACCCTGGGAGCCTCGGAACAGGAACTGGCACAGGTACGTACAGCCGCGCAGGATACGCTGAATATACTCGCCCAGAACGAACAACTGCAGACAACGGTCGAGCAACTGCGTGAGGAAAAAATGCAACTCACCGAGACTAATTCTGAACTCAGCGATAGTACCCGGCTCGACTGGTTTGTCCGTGGCGGGGCAGTTAGCCTGATCGCATTCGTGATCGGGATTGTAGTAACCCGGATTCGCTGGAAAAAGCAGGATTCCTGGGGATCCTACTAAACGCGCAAGCGCTGGCAGGCGGAGACTTCGGTAAAAGCAGACCGATCAAAGCCCGAGGGGATTGTTAGCGTCCACCGTGTCCATAAAAGGCTTGCGACGATCGACATTGGTTACCTGGTAGATCAGGCCTAACCAGGTACCGATCACCGCGCTTGCCGTATCCTGCCAGGTATTGTGCAGATTTTTCAGCAACAGGTGCTCCGGAAATTCGGGCAGTATTGATTGCTGTGCCAGGCTTTTAATAACCCGCCCCTGATATTCGCGCAAAACTGCCGCATTGAATTCACTGAGATAATTTTTCGGCAGCGGTGTGTAATCAGTCATATCGCCGCTGATGTACAGATTCACGTCACGCTTGTACTCCTTTAATAAAGAGACAGTATCGTATTCCGGATGCCCCTGGAAGAATATGGTACGAAAACCATCCGGACTGGTTGCAAGATGAACACAACCATCATCCCCGGTTACCAGGATTTTCAAGCCCGCGGCCATAAACTGTTCGGGACTGACATCATTCCAGCGCGAATGGGGTACGTCGAACACGGAATTGATATCATCGACCAAAGGATGCGATACATCCACTACCTGGTGGCGAAAAACACCCCATTTTTTAGCACGTTGTTTGACGCGTTTCTGTCCATAACGAAAATCCATTACCGCGTGCGTGGCAAGACAGGAGCACAGCGTCGAAGTGACATTATCGTGCGCCCAATCGGCTACTTCTATCAGGGAATCCCAGAATACTTCGCGGGACAAATCCGGACCAATCACGTTGGCCCCGGTGATTATCAAAGCATCGAGTCCCTGTTGTTTTATCTGTGCAAAATTGTCGTAATACTTATCTATATGCGCCTGCGATGACTCGTCCCGTGGTAAAGCATCCAGCGTAAACGGATGCACAAAAAACTGGGCGATGGGATTACTCTCGCCGATCAGACGCAGGAACTGTCTTTCGGTTGCCGCCAGTGCAGCGTCAGGCATCATGTTCAACAAACCAATATGCAGTTCACGAATATCCTGCTGATCGGCGACACCAGGGCTTAATACCTGCAGCCCGTCCTGCCGCAGCTTGGCAAAGGTCGGTAAATCATTATGCGCAACCAGTGGCATCAGGCATCGTCTCCCTGCTGCCTTTCGATAGCCATTTCCAGCATATTCAGAAAGTCAGCATCATTTTGTACGCTGTTGATTTCCTCGGAAGTAACCGTGTAGCCAAGGCGGGCAATCGCATCATAGCGTGGCAGGCGCGAGTGAAACAGACGCGGAAAAACCCAGCGCGCAAACTCGTCTGGATCGATTTGCGCCGCGTATTCCAGCCCGGTTTCCTCGAAGTACAACTGCAGGTGCTGTTGCAGAAAATCTGCTCGATAGTACAGTGGTTTCGGATCAGAAACCGCTCGTTCAATCAATACCTGCTCCTGTGCAGGGTTGGTTACCTGGATATAGAGGATGAGTGTATTCTCGACCAGGATATCCATTACCCCGGGCTCATCCAGCTCGCAAAGACTGCCGCCAACATCGTTGACGAAGTGCGGGTATCCGTAAATTTTCTGCGCTTTTTCGATAAAATGCGGGATATCGTGCATCGCATCGATTTCAGCCTGGCGATAAATTGCCTGGCGTTCGATAAACTCTCCGATCTCGACCCCACCGAGTTCAGGATTGCCCAGTTTGCCAACAAAACTCAACACCGGACCCAGATCATTGACGCGAATATTGTTTTTTATGTAAATCCAGTCATTGCGCAGCAAGTCCTTCAGGAATGGAATCTTGATCGCCTGCTCCTTGATCATATCG
>CAWCBX010000134.1:0-13740 GCA_963793595.1 uncultured Gammaproteobacteria bacterium
TCGATTTCGATTGATTCGGTGACGTGAATGCCGCGTTGCTGCAGCTTGGCGGCGATATGCTGGCCCACCCAGGTACGTTTGTTAAAGGCGATGTAGGGCATCGAACGCAGTAACTCCGGCATCGGAGTCGACTTCGATGCCGGCGGGCCCGATGACGTAAAAAGGTTCGGAGGCAATCGCGGTGATGTCGAGTTCCGGAATTTCGATAATCGGAGTTGTCACCAGCGCATAGTCCAGTTCACGCCCTACCACCGCGGCGGCCAGTTCACTGGATAATCCGGATTTGACACTAACCTGCAGCTCGGGAAACTGCTGGCGCAAGGCGTTGAGAACCCGCGGTAACAGGTTGTGCACGCTGGTGGGAATGAAGCCGATCGATACCGATCCGGTGGTCTTGGCGCCGCTTGCTTCCAGGCGGATGTTTTCGATTTTGGCGAGTACTTCGCCCGCGAGATGCGCGATGCGTACGCCTGTCGTGGTCAGCCTGGCCGGTCGGGTGCTACGATCAAACAAATCGACGCCAAGCGTGGTTTCGAGTTGCTGCATCTGCACGCTGATCGCCGCATGACTCAGACCGATGCGATCGCCGGCCGCGGCGAAACTCCCGCTATCCAGGATCGTGACCAGCGAACGCAGTTGGCGTCAAGTTCATTTATCAAAATTAGTGTTAAATTAATTAAATATTATATCAAATTAAATTCAATTTCATAAATATTAATTAAAGTAATATTATATGTCGATGTCAGATTCAGACTCACAAACGATTTCGGTCAGCGTATGGCGCGGTAGCGCCGAGGGCGGCGAGCTGCAGAATTTCGAGGTCCCGCAGCAGCCTAGTCAGACCATTCTCGACGTGGTCACCTGGATTCAGCGTCACCTCGATACCAGCCTGAGTTATCGCTTTGCCTGCCGCGTGGGCATGTGTGGTTCCTGCGCGATGATGGTCAACGGGATTCCGCGCTGGACCTGTCGCACCCACGTCAACAAGGTCATGCACGACGGTCACATTACCATCGAGCCGTTGCGCAACCTGCCGGTGATCAAGGATCTGGCCTGTGACATGAGCGATTTTTTCGAAAAATGGAAACAGGCGGAGGGGCATTTCAGCGGCTCTACCTCGCGTAACGACAAGGTGGCGGACATTTCTCCGCGGTCCAGCGCACGCCAGGCCGTCGATGCGGCCATCGAGTGCATCAACTGTGGCATCTGTTACGCGTCCTGCGACGTGGTCGCCTGGAACCGGGACTACCTCGGCCCGGCCGCGCTCAACCGCGCCTGGAGTTTGCAGAATGATGAGCGTGATAGCGCCCAGGATAAGCGCCTCCAGGCCGTTGCGGGCGACGCCGGCTGTCATCTATGCCACTCGCAGCAGGGCTGTGCGACCTATTGCCCCAACGAACTCAATCCAACCGCGTCGATCGCCGGCCTGAAACGCATGACTGCCCTCGATTTTCTAAAGCGGCATTACCGCCAGCGCCATGGTTGAAATTCGACTTTATCTCGCCCAGCGCATCAGTGCCGCCATCATGGCGCCACTGGTGCTGTTGCATCTCGGGCTGATGATTTACGCCATTCAGGGTGGGCTCGACGCTGCTGAAATCCTCGGGCGCACCCGGGGCAGCCTGTTCTGGGGTAGCAGCTATGCCGTGTTCGTGTTAGCGGTGTCAGTGCATGCCGCCATTGGTTTGCGCAATATCATGCGTGAATGGCTGCAGTTACGTGGCCTGGTGTTGTCTGGCCTGAGCTGGCTTTGTTTTGCCGGACTACTGGGCGCCGGTGCTCGCGCGATAGCGGCGCTGGTGGGTACGTCATGAAAGCGCATCGACGCCAGCCGCTATACCTGGCATTTTTACTGCACCGTGTTTCCGGGCTGGGGCTGGCGCTATTCCTGCCGTTTCATTTTTACGTGCTCGGATTGTCACTGCAGGGGGAAGCCGCGCTCGATCGATTTTTGCACTGGAGCGAATTGCCGTTGGTGAAATTTGCCGAGTTCGGTCTCGTGTTTCTGCTCTCGGTACACTTTTTCGGGGGCTTGCGTCTGCTGGCGCTGGAAAACATGCCGTGGAGCAATCGGCATAAAAACTACGCCGCGATCGCGGTTGCAGCGGCATTTTTTGTCGCCTGCGGATTCCTGTTACGGGCTTTCTAATGGAATTTCAAACCCTGAAAACCGACGTTTTAATCCTTGGCAGTGGCGGTGCCGGCCTGTTCGCCGCGCTACACGCGAGCAAGGCCAATCCGGATCTCGATATCACCATTGCGATCAAGGGTCTGCTCGGCAAATGCGGCTGTACGCGCATGGTGCAGGGTGGTTACAACGTCGCGCTGAGTCCAGGCGACTCGGTCGAACGTCATTTCATGGATACCATCAATGGCGGCAAGTGGCTGCCCGACCAGGCTATGGCGATGCGCCTGTGCGAAACCGCGGTGATCCGGGTACAGGAACTGGAAAATGAACTGGGCTGCTTTTTTGACCGTAACGACGACGGCTCGCTGCATCACAAGGCGTTTGCCGGGCAGACCTTCGACCGCACGGTGCATAAAGGCGACCTGACCGGGATCGAAATTATCAGTCGCCTGATGGAGCAGGTGCGTGCCCTGCCGGTGCGGTTGATGGAAGAACATCGCGCCATCGCGTTGCTGCCATCGCGCGACGGTGCCGCACTCGCCGGGGTATTGATGGTCGATATGCGCAGCGGTGAGTTTCGCGTGGTGCAGGCGAAAACCGTGCTCATGGCGACCGGCGGCGGACCCACCATGTATCGCTACCATACGCCGTCGGGCGACAAGTCGATGGATGGACTGGCGATGGCCCTGCGACTCGGCCTGGGGTTGCGCGATATGGAGATGGTGCAGTTTCACCCCACCGGGCTGCTGGCAGGACGCGATACGCGCATGACCGGCACCGTGCTCGAAGAAGGCCTGCGCGGCGCCGGTGGTCACCTGCTCGATGGTGACGGCGAGCGCTTCATGAATAATTACGACGCTGACGGCGAACGCGCTACGCGCGATATTGTCAGCCGGGCTATCTATGCCGAAATGCGTGCCGGTCGAACCACGCCCAATGGCGGTGTTTATATCTCGATGAGCCATCTGGGAGCCGAACTGGTAGCGCAAAAGTTTCCGGGTATGGTCAAACGTTGTGCCGATTGTGGTTTCGATCTCGCCGGTGGCCATGTCGAAGTGGTGCCGACCGCGCATTACCTGATGGGTGGTGTCGTGGTCACGCCAGATACGCGTACCGGTCTTGAAGGCCTGTTTGTCGCCGGCGAAGATGCCGGGGGTGCTCATGGCGCCAATCGCCTCGGTGGTAACGGCGTCGCCAATTCGACCGTGTTCGGTGGTATCGCCGGTGATGAAATGGCCGCGCAGGCAGGCCGGCAGGATTACTGGATCGATCCCGACAGTAGCGTTATCGAAGCGGCCATCGAGCAGGCGATGATACCGTTTGCGCAACCCGTTGGTGATATCAATGCGCTGCGAGATCGCCTGCTGGACCTGATGTGGGATGGCGTCGGCGTGTTGCGCGACGCGAGTGGTATCGCGCAGTCCCGGGCCGAGCTGGCGTCGCTGAAAATGGAACTACTGGCTACCGGTCTCGGCGATAACAACCGGGTGTTCAACCTGAGCTGGCATGACTGGCTCAACCTGCACAGCCTGATCGAGGTCTCCGAGGTTATTGCGGCGGCGGCCCTGTCGCGCGAAAATTCACGCGGTGCACACTACCGCGAAGATTATCCCGAGGTCGGCAGCCTCGAGGATTCTTACTTTACTATTGCCTACCGCGACCGCGACGAGGTAAAGGTTGAACGCCAGGCGGTCGATTTCTCTATCGTAAAACCGGGTGAATCCCTGATCTGACATGATTGATTATGAAACCATAGAAAACGCCGCGCGACAGATTATGTCGAATGCGGCAATCGATATTCCGCCGGACTACCGGCAGGGCATAGAAGATATGGCGAAGTGGGAAGAGGGTGAACTCTCCTGTTTCGTATTGCAAACCATGATGGATAACTGGAATGCCGCGAGTGAAGATCGACGCCCGATGTGCGCCGATACCGGCTTGCCTCGGTATTACGTCAAGGTTGGCAATAATGCCCGTCTGCGCGACGGATTTACCGGGCTCGAACGCGCGTTGCGCAGCGCCACTGCCAAAGCTACTCATGATATTCCATTGCGCCCGAACCGGGTCCATCCGCTGTGGCGCACCGACCACAACAACAATGTCGGTATCAACTCTCCCGAGATCGACTGGAGCTTCGAGCCCGATGTCGACTGGATCGATATCACCACCGTGCACAAGGGCGGGTTGTTCGGTACCGATTACCGCATGCTCTTCCCCGGCGATGGCATCGACGGCATCAAGCGTTTTTTCCTCGATACCCTGGTGTCGTTTGGTAAGCGTGGCCTTGCCTGTCAACCCGCCATCATTGGCATCGGTCTCGGTGGTTCCAAGGACACCACCATGGTGCTCGGCAAGCAGGCCGCCTGCCTGCGCACGGTCGGTAATCGCAATCCCGATGCCAAAGTCGCAGAGCTCGAGCTCGAACTGAAGAAACTCGGCAATAGTATCGGTATGGGTGCGATGGGTTTTGTCGGCAATGCGATGGTTGCAGACTGTCATATCGAGGTGGGTTTTACCCACACCGGCGGCATGCCGATGAGCGTACATGCCTTTTGCCTGTCATCGCGCCGCGCCACGGTGCGTATCAGTGCCGACGGCAGTTGCGAATTCCGCCACGATCCCGAGTGGTTCACCCCTTATATGCGCAGAGAGACGGTAGAATGGCCAGCGAAAAATACGGACACAACAGCGTCCGCCTGAAACTTCCGGTTACGCCGGAGGATTTACAGCCGCTCGAGATCGGTACGGTTGTGTACCTCGATGGCCTGGTGTACACCGGGCGCGAAGGGGTTTATAAAAAAGTACTCGATGAAGGCAGCGACCTGCCCAAAGGCATAACCGAACTCAGTAATGCCAATTTCCATTGCTCACCCGCCGCCGCGATCGAGGACGATGGTAGCTACAACATTGGTGGCGTTACCGCCACCGCGAGTTTTCGCTTCTCGAAATGGATGGCGGCCTGGCTGGAAAAATCGGGCGCGAAGATAATTATCGGCAAAGGCGGCATGTCGGTCGAGGACTATCGAGACATCCTGGTGCCGGCCGGTGCGATCTACCTGACCACGGTGGGCTATGGCACCGGTGCGCTGCTGGGACGCGGTATTAAAGCTGTCAAGGCCGTGCACTGGCTCGAGGAACTGGGTAATGCGCAGGCGATGTGGGTTTTCGAAGTGGAAAATTTCGGTCCCTTCATCGTCGAAAGCGACCTGCGCGGTAATAGCCTGTTCGAGCAACAGGGTAAGCTGGTAAATGCCAACCTGGCACAGTTGTACGAGGGCTTAAAAGCCCCGGCGCTGAGCCGTTACGGTGAAACCGACGATCGCGAAGACGAACTGATCTGATCCATTAAGACCGCAGAAAGCCTGTGGTTATATGCTTCATACTGGCTTGCGATGCGCGTGCAGAGAGCATAGAATCGCGGTTCAATTATAAAAACGCAGTTAATTTCTGCAGCTCGACACTCGGAGGAGCATCATGAAGAAACTATCCATGCTATCGACACTGATGGCAGCAACTACCTTGTTATTTTCCCAGAGCGGTCTCGCCGCGGACTGTGGTGAGATAGTGATCGGTTCGGCTATATCTCTGACCGGCAAGTACGCTACCAATGGTGTGCATGCCAAGAACGGCTACGAGTACGCGATTACCAAGATAAAGGAAGACGGTGGCGTCAAGATCGGCGATAAGTGCTACAACTTCAGGGTTATCTATTACGATGACGAATCCAAGGGCGATCGTGGCGCGACGCTGGCTGAACGCCTGATCAGCCAGGACAAGGTGCAGTACATGCTGGGACCGTATTCTTCCGGCTTGACCAAGGCAATCGCCCCGGTCACCGAAAAGTACCAGATTCCAATGATCGAAGCCGAGGGTGCCTCACGCTCGTTGTTCAACAAGGGCTACAAGTACCTGTTCGCAGTGCTTTCAACTTCTGAGCAGTACCTGGCCTCGGCCGTTACGCTTGCTGCCGAAAAGGCGAAGGAAAGCGGTCGCTCCGTATCATCAATTAAAGTGGCCATCGCTGTCGAAAACGATCCTTTCTCGCTCGATATCCGCGCTGGTGTTTCAGAAGACGCTGCCAAACTAGGTATGAAGGTCGTCATCGACGAGAAGCTGCCCCGTGACCTGTCGGATATGAGCGCCATTTTGACCAAGGTTAAACTGCTCAAGCCCGACCTGCTCATCGTCAGTGGTCACTCCAAGGGTGCGGCAACTGCCGTGCGTCAAATTGGTGAACAAAACATCAAGGTGCCGATGATCGCCCTTACCCACTGTGAAGCGGCTGACGTTACCGGCAAGTTCGGTGTTGCGGCCAATGATCTCCTTTGTTCCACGCAGTGGTCCGAAACCCTGGCATACAAAGACAAGTTATTCGGTACCGCGGCGCAGTATGAAAAGGGTTTCAAGGCAGCCTACCCCGAGTATGCAGACAAGAAGGTTCCTTACCAGACTGCACAGGCAACCGCCGCGGTTTATGTCTTACAAGGATGCTTTCGAGCGAGCCGGATCACTTGACAAGGAGAAAGTGCGGGATGCGATCTCAGCAACCGATATGCAGACTTTCTACGGTCCCATCAAGTTCTCCGCCGCGGGTAACAATATCGCCAAGCCGATGGTGTTGCGCCAGATCCAGAACGGCAAATACAACGTGGTTGCTCCGTCGGAGTTTGCTTCGCACAAGCTGAACTGGCCACGTAAATAGTAAGTTCGAAGTTGAAACAGGACGCCATAGGCGTCCTGTTTTTGTTTTATCCGGGAATAGTCTATGGATCAGATCCTCGGCAATATCGGTCTTCTGTTTGAATTTCCGATCGTGAATTTGAAAATAATTCTCGATGGAATCATGGTCGGGGCGCTGTTTGCACTCGCCGCCTACGGCCTCGCCCTGGTCTGGGGTGTAATGAATGTAAAGAACCTGGCCCAGGGTGATCTTGTTATCTGTGGTGGCTATGTTTCCTGGTGGCTGGTACAGCATGGATTTCCTGCCTTGCTGGGTGTTCCGGTAGCCTTCGTGGTGATGTGGGGCATCGGTTGGGTAGTCTATAAACTGGTCATTTCGCGCGTCATCGAACGCGATCTGTTCACTTCGTTACTGGCGACCTTCGGTCTCGCGATCATGATTGCGCAAATTCTCAATTTGCTGTTCGGCTCGGATACGCAAAGTGTCGATCTCGGCTACGCCACGCTGCATTTTGCCGACGGACTTATCGACCTGCCGATCGCCAAATTGATAGGCGTACTGATGGCCGCGGTATTGGCGACAGGCGTTATTATTTTTATGAAATCCAGCCGCATGGGCCAGGCGATTCGAGCGACTGCGCAGGATGCCCGCGCCGCACGGGTGATGGGTATCGACACCGAAAAGGTTTATGCATTTACCTTTTCACTGAATTCGGCCATCTGTGGCGCCGCCGGGGCTATCATCGTAATGGTGTGGGTGATTCAGCCGTTTTACGGCATTGCCTACTCGATTCGTGCTTTTGTTATCGTCACGGCCGCCGGCCTTGGTAATCTGCCAGGCGTCATCGCGGCAGGTTTAGGTATCGGTGCCGCGGAGCAATATGGTGCGCATATCTTCGGTATCGGTTATCAGCAGGCGATCGCGGTGCTGTTGTTACTCCTGGTGTTACTGTTTCGCCTGATTCAGCAGCGGCGTAACCGACAGGTACTGAAGTAGGCGACGACAATGACTAAAAACAAAACAGTTTTGTATTCGCTGATACTGGCTTTTACCTTTGTTGCCCCTTTTGCCTTCCCCGATTTTGGCACCCAGCTGGCAACCCTGTGGCTGATGATTATCGTTGCGTTGACCTGGGATATGACCGGCGGGCAAATGGGTTATAACTCGCTCGGTAATATTTTCTTTTACGGTACCGGTATGTACGTCGCGTCGTTAATCTGTATCGGGCTGGTCTACGATGTCGGTGATTACACCAATGCCGCGGGTGGCGGCATCTATAAATTTACCGATGCGCAGTATTTTGGCGGGTTGTTTCTCGGTGTCTTAGGGGCCGGTCTTTTCTGTTCCCTTACCGCGGTAATAATCGGCTACCTCACTTTTGGTTTGCGTGGACCCTATTTCGCGATCGGTACGCTCGGTGTGGCCATCGCCGCCGGTGAACTGGTATCCAACTGGGACTGGGTTGGCGGCGGACAGGGTATTGCATTGCCGGTGTATCCCGGTGATCTCGATACCGGTAAGATTTTCTTTTACTTTCTGTTTGCGGCGGTCGGTGTCGGCGTTTTTGTTTTCGTAAAGTGGCTTTACGGCACTCGATTTGGCGCCGCGATCAACGCGATTCGCGACGATGAGGAAAAGGCCGATGCAATGGGTATCCATACGCTGCGCTATAAGCTCTACACCTGGGCGATGGCCGCTTTTTTTGTCGGCATGGCCGGCGGTATTTCGGCCTTTCAGTTGATTCATTTTGAACCGCTCGAATCTGCCTACCAGACCATCAATTTGGGTATTTTCATGGTGGTCTGCGTGCTGCTCGGCGGCAAGGGCACTCTATGGGGGCCTGTTATCGGTGCGATATTGTTTCACGTGATCAAGGAGGTGACCTGGAATTATCTGCTCGGCTGGCAATGGGTTGCGCTTGGTGCGCTTATCGTGGTCACCGTGGTTTATTTCCAGGATGGCGTGATGGGCTGGTTAATGCATAAACACCCGCACCTGTTTGGCATCAAGGTGGAAGAAAAAACTGCGGGAGAAACCGAATGACCGCAATTATAGACGTACGCAGGGTGTCCAAGTCCTTTGGTGGCGTGGTGGCGAACAAGGATGTCTCGATGAAGGTCAAAGCCGGCACCATCACCGGGTTGATCGGTCCCAATGGCTCGGGCAAGACCACATTGTTCAACTCGATCGTCGGCTATCACCCGATTGACGAAGGTTCGATCCAGTTTGAAGGCGAGGAGATTTCGAGCTTGCCGGTGCAGCAGATTGCCCGTCGTGGACTACTGCGCACCTTCCAGCAGACCCGTATCTACGGCGCGATGAACGGTGTCGAGAATATGCTGATCTCGCTGCCGCATCGCAAGATGAGTATCTGGGATGCACTGAAAACCTACACCAAGGAAGATTACGAAAGAGCCGATCATTTGCTCGAGTTTGTCGGGCTCTACGAAAAACGAATGCTGAAAAGCGGCGACCTGTCTTTCGGTCAGCAGAAGTTGCTCGAATTTGCGATGGCATTGATGAATGAACCGACCTGCCTGTTGCTCGATGAGCCGACCGCCGGCATCAATCCGACCCTGATCAATGGTCTGATCGATCGACTGCGGCGCGCCAATACCGAGTTTGGTATTACCCTGTTCGTAATCGAGCACAACATGCGTGTGATCATGAATATGGCAGAGACTATTTATTGTCTGGCCCATGGGGAAATGCTGGCCGAGGGCACCCCGGACGAAATCCAGAATGATCAACGCGTGATCGATGCTTACCTGGGGGCGCACTAATGTCTGATGGCGAAAAAACACGCGGTTACCATGGCGGCGGTGTCGACTCGGTCATATCGGTCGAGGAAGTCACCCGCCAGGCGGCGGCGATTGCTGAAGACATCAGCCTCGAACAGCTGGATGAACTCGCCGGCAACGAGTCGTTTGTCTCGATCAGGAACCTGGTGGCCGGCTACGGGCAGATGGAAATCCTGCACGATTTCGATCTGCGCGTGGGCAAGGGGCAGTCGCTGTGCCTGATTGGCCCCAACGGCGCCGGCAAGTCGACCATCCTGCATGCGATTTTCGGCTTTAACCGAATTTTTTCCGGTGCCATCGAAATTGGTTCGGGGAGCGACAAGGTAGACGTCACCCGCATGACGCCCAATCAGAAACTGGCCAAGGCGGGCATCGCCTATATCCTGCAGGACAAATCGATATTTCCTAACATGACGGTGGAAGAGAACCTGTGGATGGGTGGTTTTCTGAAGGATAAACCGCAGGAGGCCAAGCTCGCCGCCGAACAGGTTTTCGACAAGTACTCGCGTCTCGCAGCGCGGCGCAAACACAAGGCCGGCGTGTTGTCCGGCGGTGAACGGCGGCTGCTGGAAATCTCACGCGCGCTGGTGATGAACCCCGAGATTCTGCTGGTGGATGAACCCTCGATCGGACTCGAACCGCGTTTCATCGACATGGTGTTCGACATCCTCGATGACCTGCAGAATAATGAGGGCAAGACCATCATCATGGTCGAACAAAACGCCAAGAAAGGCCTCGAATTTGCCGATATCGGCTATGTACTGGTTTCTGGTGTGCTGGCGATCGCCGGCAAGGGTGACGACCTGTTGAAGAACCCCAAGGTCGGCGAACTGTTCCTCGGCGGCTAGGCGCGAGTGTCATTCCGATACGTCGGACCGCCGCGAAAGCGGGAATCTCCAGACAATTGTCGACATAATTTATAAGATGCCCGCTTTCGCGGGCATGACGAAAGAGAAGAAGATTTAATGCCTGGTTCCAAATATCGTATTGCTGTCATTCCCGGTGACGGGATTGGCATGGAGGTCGTTCCCGAGGGCCTCAAGGTGCTCGAAACCCTCGCGCCACGATATGATATCAGTTTCGAATTCGAGCATTTCGACTGGAGTTGCGAACGCTATCTCGAAACCGGTGCGATGATGCCGGAGGATGGCATCGAGCAGTTATCAGCATTCGATGCAATTTTTCTCGGTGCGGTCGGATTTCCGACCGTGCTCGATCACGTCTCGCTATGGGGTTTGTTAATCCCGATTCGGCGCGAATTTCAGCAGTACATCAATCTCAGACCGGTACGCCTGTTCGAAGGTATGCAATGCCCGCTGGTCGGCAAGCAGGCCGGCGATATCGATTTCTACGTGGTGCGCGAAAACTGCGAAGGCGAGTACTCCAACGTCGGCGGCCGCATGTTTGCCGGCACCGACGACGAGATGGCGATGCAGCAGTCGATTTTTACCCGCAAGGGTACCGACCGCGTGCTTAAATACGCTTTCGAACTCGCCCGGTCACGCCCGCGCAAACGGCTGACCTCGGCCACCAAGTCCAACGGTATCATCCATACCATGCCTTACTGGGACGAACGCGCCGCGGCCATGGCGGAAAACTATCCGGATATCGAGATGGATAAGTATCATATCGACATCCTGGTGTCGCACTTCGTCAATAAACCGGAAATCTTCGATGTCGTCGTCGGTTCCAACCTGTTTGGCGATATCCTGTCGGATCTGGGTCCGGGTGTAACCGGAACTATCGGCATAGCACCATCGGCCAACATCAACCCGGAGCGTGACTTCCCTTCGATGTTCGAACCGGTACATGGCTCGGCGCCCGATATTGCCGGACAGGGAATCGCCAACCCGATCGGACAGATCTGGTCAGCGGCGATGATGCTGCAGCACCTCGGGCACCAGGATGCGCATGACGCTATCGTTACTGCGATCGAGGATGTGATTCGAGAGCACGACAACCTGACGCGCGATATGGGAGGCAACGCCAGTTGCATGGATTGCGGCACTGCGGTTGCTAATCGGCTAGCAGGATAAGAATAATCGATATCGCGATCAGGGCGATACCAGCGGTTTCCTTTAGCGAAACCTTTTCTCTGAAAACCAGCAGGGTTACCACGAAGGTGAAGAGCAGTTCAATTTGTCCCAGTGCGCGCACATAGGTGGCGTTTTGCAGGGTAAACGCACTGAACCAGCCGATCGATGCCAGTCCTCCGCTAATGCCGACCAGCGCTGCCGGACGCCAGTGAATCAGCATCTTTCTCAGCTGATCAGGTTCGCGTACCGCGAGTAGAATCCCCATCATTGCGATTTGCAGGATGAGCACGATCAGCAGCGTGAAGGAGGCAGCCACCAGATAGTTATCGACCCCGAGCGAGAGTGAAGCGGCGCGAAACAGCACCACGCTCATGCCGAGCCAGGCCGCGCAGGCCAGACCGATCAGGGTTGGTAGTCGCCATAAACCCTTGAGCAGGTTACTGGCGCTGAGCTTTGCCTGTCCGGCGCTGAGAATGACCAGCCCGGTTGAACTCATCGCGATCGCGACGATAATCGGTGGCGTTATTTTATCACCCAGCAGAATCAGGCCGAAAACAGCAACCATCACGGTCTCCAGTTTCGAAATAGTGGTTCCGACCGCAAAGTTATGGAATGAAAACAGCCATAGTAGAAAAATGGTGAACATTATCTGGCAAATACCGCCGAGCAGTGCATAGAGCAGAAAATCGGCATGAAAAAGCGGGTAGCGGCTGCCCTTCGGTATAGATCACGACGAAAAAATAAATCAGTGCAATCGGCCAGGCGTATAACGAAGCGCACGTAGGCAGCGCCCAGGGTGGAGAGTTTACCCTTGAGGTGCTTTTGCATTGCCGAACGGATGTTTTGAAAAAACGCCGCTGCGATGGTTAATGGAATCCAGAGTTCCATTGTACGTCCTTTATATCGTTCGAAGCCTGCAGAATACCTTGCGAACCAGCACCACGGAAGCAGAGATCCTGAAAAGCCCGGGCAACTATCATCATGACGCGTCCGAAGATTCCTGCCCTCTCAAAGTCATCCCCGCGTAAGCGGGGATCTTGCGCTGATGGCGCGTTGGGAGATTCCCGCTTTCGCGGGAATGACTAAAGAAAATCAGGAATGACTCAGGAAAAGCGGGAATGAGCTTAAAATGTAAATGCAGTGCTTACGGGTTGACCGCGTTGATTGCTATCATGCCTGCGAAACAAAAATGAGATGCCAAATTGACCGCATACCATCTAGCTCAACTCAATCTCGCGAAAATGAAATTCGCGATTGATGCCCCTGAACTGGCTGATTTCGTCGCCCGCCTCGAAGACATCAATGCGCTTGCCGATGAATCGCCGGGGTTTGTCTGGCGTTTACAGACTGACGATGGCGATGCTACTGCTATCGATCATTTCGGTTCCGATTCCCTGGTCAATATGAGCGTATGGACAGATGTCGAATCGTTGCATAACTATGTGTACCGTTCGGCCACAACGAAGTGATGGCGCTGCGCAAGCAATGGTTCGATCGTATGCTCGAAGCTTACTCGGTATTATGGTGGATACCTGCCGGGACGTTCCGACTATCGTGCAAGCTGACGAGCGCCTGCAGTACCTGCGTCTTAACGGCCCTGGTGCAGAGGCTTTTACCTTCAAACAGATATTCCTCGCGGTCTAGCCTGTGACCGAAAAATGATTTTGACGCGTAACCTGGTCGTAGCGCTGATCGCAACCATCATTTCGTTCAGCACGCTGTACATCCCGCAACCGATGCTGCCCTTGCTGGCGGCTAACTTCGACGTTTCGGCGGGGGAGGCCGGACTGCTGATGACCGTGGCGATGTTACCGCTGGCATTTGCGCCGGCGCTGTATGGATATTTCCTGCAGGCCATTCCCGCCCGCCTGATGCTGACAGTCGCGCTCAGTCTGCTTGCCCTGGATCAGCTGTGTTTTTATTTTGCCGACGAATTCTGGCACCTGATCGTGCTGCGCCTGTGCCAGGGCTTGCTGCTGCCAGCCATATTTACCGCGTTGATGACCTATTGCGCGAGCATGGTGCCGGCAGCCATGGTACGCCGGGCGATGGGGTTTTACATCGGAGCGACCATTTTAGGCGGCTTCAGCGGCA
>CAWCBX010000135.1:0-7602 GCA_963793595.1 uncultured Gammaproteobacteria bacterium
CAAACTCATCGTCAGGAGAGAGGAACGGATGCGCCTCACCATCACCCTTGATCTGGGTAATTTCATAGAGAGGTTCCCACCTGATGCGCTCGGTGACATAGGTATCGTCCAGTTTGGTGCCCTCCCACTGGGCTTCGAGCGGGAACATGATGCCATTGGACAGATTGCCGTTGTGCGCGATTGCGAGGATTTCACCCTGGGTCTTTTCCTCGTAGTGGGCGAGGTACTTCCACAGGTCTCGAGGATTGGGCGATCCAACCGGTGCCTGGGTCGTATAGGGCACGACCTGGCGTGCGCGCGTTGGACCATCGCGCATGATGACGACGCGATGCATATTGGCGCCCTGCACCAACGAGGTCCATTCAAAGCCGATAAGCGCGGTGAAACGACCCGGGTCGTTAAAGGTTTCCGCGTCAGCGATTACTTTTTCCCAGAGGTTCTTGTAGATCTTCGCACCCGGTGAATACATGGCGAACATCTCGGGGTCCATCTTGCCCTGCGAGAAGGTACCGATCAGATCCAGCGCGGCAGCAACGGCTGCGTCGCCACCCTCCGTCATCCCCTGGTTCCAGCGTCGTGCCTGTTCGTAGGCCAGCAAAGCCGGTTTACCGGTGGCGATATCACCTACCAGGCCCATACCGTCGGAATGGTCGGCGATGACCAGCCAGTCCAGCGGACGCCCCAGCCGTACGGCCTGGCCCGTCGAGCTTACGACCTCTTCGCCACGTGCAAACCGATAAGCTTCGGTCGGCGATAGACGGTTACCAAACAGGCCCGCATCCATCGATAAACTGGTGTGTAAATGGGAATCGCCCCAGAGCGGTCTTTCCGGGAAATTACGCTTCGCGTAAGGGGAATAGGCTTTGCCGGTATAGGCATCCGACAGTAGTTCAGCTGTTGGTGTTCCGGCGTCTTGCGCTACCGCTGGCAACAATAGCGATATAGTGATTAATACGGGTACAGGATACAGATTCCACTTCATCGCCTGATACTCTACTTAAATAAAGAAAAAGCAACATATCATAAGCGTCATGCGAGATGCATCAGGGACAGCAGTCAATGGGGGTCAGCATCGATATCGAATGAAAATAATCCTGTGGATATGGCTCTATGTTTTTCGCCAGAGCTGGCTGACGCGACTCTTCTAGCCTCTGTAAATTGGGCGACTCATACAGGTCGGACCGCCCTCGCAACCAATGCAGAGGGCATCACCGGTGAACACCTGGACATTGATGCCGGCTTCCTGCAATAACTTCCGGGTCTGCGCAAAGCCATCGATCATGATGCATTCAGCGGGCGCAATCGCCAGAATATTACCGCTCAGCGTAGCGCTGTTTTCATATTCATCGTAAGGGATTTCGATGAGACTAAACCCCATAGCCTGCATTAACTGGTAGAGCCCTACCGGAAATAGTGGCTTACAGATAGCAGCCACCTTGCTGTCGACCAGGCTCGCTAAGGACATCAGGTGCAAACAGGCCGACGCACCGTAATAAACCGGCAGATCAAAGGCATGTACCTCAATATCGAATTCTGCCAACTGTGTTTTGAGCTGATCGATGCCGGCCTGATTGGTACGAAAGCCACGGCCGACTGCCAGTGTTGTTTCATCCAGCCACAGCGTATCGCCCGCCTCGGCATGCCCGTCGCCCGATATTTCACCAACAATCGGTATTCCCTGCTGCACATAAAAATCTCGATGCAGTTCCTGTTCCCCCGCGCGCAGCGGTTTACCCGGTTTCATCAGGATTGCGCCGCCAGGTGTCATCAGTGAAGCGTCATAGGTAAATACTGCGTCGGCGATACCCGAGTCTGCATTCATCCACAGGATTTCGATGCCCTTTGCTTTCAGCAGATCGGTAAAAGCCGCATGCTCGGCCTCGACCATGCTCCTTGTCGAAGCTCGGACCGTAATGCCAGGTTGCAGCGTCCGCCTGCTGCATTGCTTCCCCGGGCTTGCGCAGGGCAACCCGGCGCAGCGGCGCAGTCATCGACGCCACACCGTAGTTCATTCGTTGCCCTGGCAACGCTCGAGTGAAGGCATGTCAGCGCTGCACAGCGCAAGCGCATTTTCGCTCGAGATAGCGGTACAGAATTCACCGTGCATACTGGCCACCGACATTTGATGCACCAATTCGGGATCATGGTCGACACCATCGGGGCCCACCCGATTCGTCGTGGCACAGGCATCTGCTACCAGGTAAGTGTCGAAACCCAGGTTACCCGCCATGCGAACCGTGGTTTCAACACAGATATTGGTGAAAAAACCCGCTACCACGAGACGCCGAATACCTGCGCGCCGCAACTGGATTTCCAGCGAGGTGCCGATAAAGCCGCTGTTGACATCCTTGGTGACAACTATGTCTGTCGGGGCGGGCTCGAGTCCCGGCAGCTGGGCCCCGGTGTCGAGCGAGAGTTTCAGGGGTGAATTGGCTTCGCGGGAATCGTGCACTGTAAATGCCACCTGCCGGCCAGCCGTCCGGAACGCGTCCAGTAAATCTTTCATATGTGTTTCTGCATCTGGATTGTTACGGCGACCATCGGGGCCTCCCCAATACTCAAATACGTTAACCCCGACCTGAACGTCAATCAGTAGCAGGCAGGTTTGTTGGTCAAATTTCGGGATCATTCCGGTGCGGTCACAACAGGCTAAAAACCCGCGTAGAATAATGCGCGCGGGAAAACTATACAAACGACATCCGCTAGTTACTGTTGCACTGGAGAGGAGTTAAGCGCAATGCAGAACATCACATTTATTGACAGATCCTTCGAGCATATCAATCACAGCAGCGATTTATCAGCGGCCCACACCAGCTTTCGGTGAATAATCGTATTTACTCGAGACCTGCCTGCCCGGCCGGAAACCCTTCTGTAGCAACGTTTTTATCTATTCTGTGAAATTTTTCACTAATGCTATCCGTCATCAAAATGAGTACTGGATCAAGGTTTCAGGCCATTTTGAAGCTAAAATGCTCCGTTCAGTAACTGGATATTTTCGATGAACGACGACACAACCTATACTGGAATCGATGCATTGGATACGACTGATAGCAGCCTGTCTAAAACCTATACTCAGGTAGCCAGTTGTGCTTTTGGTAACAGCAAAGTAGAACGCCGGCGTCAAAGCCTGCGCGCCAAGCTGGAACGCGAGCGCTATGAGCGCCAACTAAAGCTCGAACAATCCTTCGTCAACACATTCCGTAATTTTATCAGTTCGGTTAAGCACTAACCGGGACACATGAATCCGACAGGCCGGACAGGCAACATGCCTGTCCGGCTTGACTGTGCCTGGCGATAATGGAAAGATGCTGGCGAACAATTATTATGTCTGCCGATGTTGCCTCGATCCTTTTGAACGACGCAGTCGGTGGCGATTATCTACTCCATTATCAACCTGGATCAAACTACTGCCATGCCTGGTAATCTGACACTGGAAGCGCTTAAGGAACTGGTCGCGTCCGCCAAAATCGACACCGTCATAGTCGCCCTGCCCGATATGCAGGGTCGCCTGATGGGTAAACGCTTTCATGCCGAGTTCTTTCTCGAAAGTGCCTGGGAGGAGACCCACTGCTGCAACTACCTGCTGGCGACCGATCTCGAGATGCACACCGTGGAAGGTTACAGCTCAACCAGCTGGGCCGCGGGGTATGGCGACTATGTCATGAAGCCCGACATGACTACCCTGCGCTTGATACCCTGGCTGGAAGGCACCGCAATGGTGCTGTGCGATCTGATCGATCATCACAGCCATGCGCCGGTAGCGCATTCTCCGCGGGCGATACTGAAGCACCAGATCGGTCGCTTACAGGCGATGGGGCTGGCGTCTGCGGTGGCGACCGAGCTCGAGTTCTTCGTCTTCCGCGAAAGTTTCGAAGAGTTACGCGATAAGTCCTACCGCGACATGACCACGATCAGTCCCTACAACGAGGACTACCATATTTTTCAGACCACCAAGGAAGAGGACCTGATGCGCAAAATCCGCAACGGGTTACAGGCTGCGGGTGTAAGAGTTGAAAATACCAAGGGCGAGGCCGATCCCGGACAGGCCGAAATCAACGTGTGCTACAGCGATGCACTGGAAATGGCCGATAACCATTGCCTGGTCAAGAACGCGGTCAAGGAAATAGCGTTTCTGAATAATCGAGCGGTAACCTTTCTCGCCAAGTGGAGTCATGATGCGGCCGGGTCTTCCAGCCACATTCATCAGTCGCTGGTATCGACCGGCGGAGATCCCGTGTTTTTTGACCCGGATGCCGAGTACGGGATGTCCGAGCTGATGCGTCACTACGTCGCCGGCCTGTTAAAGTACGCCAGCGACAATACCTTTTTCCTGGCACCTTACATCAACTCGTATAAACGTTTCGTGGCGGGTACTTTTGCCCCCACCAAGGCCATATGGTCACTCGATAATCGCACCGCGGGTTACCGGGTAGTCGGCGACGGCACTCGCAATGTGCGCGTCGAATGTCGGGTCGGAGGTAGTGATTTGAATCCTTACCTTGCGATAGCCGCACAGATCGCCGCCGGAATCGCCGGTATCGAAGAAAAACTGGAACTGGAAAAAGAATTCAAGGGCGACGCCTACCAGGCGCGTAAAGCACGCGAAATTCCTGCCACCCTGGCGCAGGCAACCCTGGCACTGAAAAAATCAAGCATGCTGCGCGACGCGATGGGGGCAGATGTCGTCGATCACTATGTGCGCGCCGCGGAATGGGAACAGGAAGATTTCAACAGCAAGGTTACCGAATACGAAGTTAACCGCGGCTTCGAACGCGCTTAACAATAGCTCACTATTACTAGAGACAGGAAAACATGCAACTTACCGCAAACTGGTCATATCCAACCGCAATTCGATTCGGCGCGGGCCGCATTAGCGAAATCGCCGACGCCTGCAATACCGCCGGTATGCGCAAGCCACTACTGGTTACCGATCGCGGCCTGGCAAGTTTGCCGATTACGCAGAATACGCTCAACTTGCTGGACCAGGCCGGCCTGGGCAAGGCGATGTTTGCCGAGGTAGACCCTAACCCGAATGAAAAGAATCTCGCCCTGGGACTTCAAGCCTATAACGAAGGTGGGCATGACGGGGTAATCGCCTTTGGCGGCGGTTCGGGGCTGGATCTCGGCAAGGTAATTGCCATGATGTGTGGACAAACCCGACCGGTCTGGGATTTTGAGGATATCGGTGACTGGTGGACCCGCGCCGACGCCGACAAGATCGCGCCGATTATCGCGATACCGACCACGGCCGGAACCGGTTCCGAAGTGGGACGCGCCGGCGTGCTATCCAATTCGGAGACGCATGAAAAGAAAATCATCTTCCATCCGAAACTTTTGGCCGCGGTAGTTATCTGCGACCCCGAACTGACGGTCGGCATGCCGGCCGCCATCACTGCCGGTACCGGCATGGATGCGTTCGCACATTGCCTGGAAGCTTATTGCTCGCCCCACTACCATCCGATGAGCCAGGGAATCGCAGTTGAAGGCATGCGCCTGGTAAAAGAAAATTTACCCCGCGTGTACGCCGACGGTAACGATATCGAGGCGCGCGCACATATGATGTCGGCCGCCGCCATGGGTGCCACCGCGTTTCAAAAAGGACTCGGCGCAATTCACGCCCTGTCGCATCCGATCGGCGCGTTTTATAACAGCCACCACGGCACTACAAACGCGGTGGTTATGGCACCTGTCCTCAAGTTTAATCGTGCCGCGATCGAGACCCGCATCGAAGCCCTCGCAGCCTATCTCGGAATCGCTGGTGGTTTTGACGGTTTCTACGATTACGTAAATGAATTGAACGCGTCACTGGGTATCCCGGCCAACCTGACCGAACTCGGGGTTACCGATCCGGACCTGGACTGGCTGGTCAGTTCCGCGCTCAAGGATCCCAGCGTTGGCGGCAACCCGATCGAGATGACCCAGGAAAACACGCGGGCCCTGTTCGAGGCCTGCCTTTGATCAAGGCTCCAATTGTCATCCCCGCGCCCCCACTAAGTCATCCCCGCGCAAGCGGATCTTGCAGTACTTGGTAGTACCGTGCCCTTGGAGATTCCCGCTTGCGCGGGAATGACAATTTATAGTGGGGTTGGCTATGAAAAGCGGGACCGGCTAGACAATTATGGTGGGCATTAAGGTGACAGTTAACAATGGCGCTTACTTAAGCTCATAACTATCGCCATACCAATTCAGCTATGGCCGGACAGTCGGAGAAAGATTTTGCGAAGTAAACCGCAGGCGGCGTAGCCGCCGAGGCATTCGCAAAATCTTTCTCCGACTGTCCGGCCTTGAGATTTATCTGGCAATTGATTTTTGATTTGTTGCGCAAATTCATTGTTTCGAACTAATGTAAGTGCCATTGGTGACAGTTAAAATTGCCTAAACCTAAATGAGCCTTTAGTTAAGTTAACTGTCACCATATTTCATTTACGGCGCGTGGGGTTTTACCGGTTTCCCCTTGAAGTGGGTGGCTACCTCGGGAGTAAGTCCACAAAAGTGTAGCGAGGCAGGGTGGCGCTGTCAGGAGATTCCCGCTTTCGCGGGAATGACTATGAGACTCGGGAATGACTGCGGCAGGCGGAGGCCTAGACCAGCTTGTCGCGGGGGGTGTCGCCGGCAAAAAAAGCTTCCACATTTTCCACTACGCGCATACCCATCGCGATACGAGTCTCCTCGGTGGCGCTACCGAGATGCGGTAACAACACGACATTCTCCATTTGCATCAATGTCGCGTTGACCGATGGTTCCTTTTCAAACACATCGAGTCCGGCGCCGGCGATTTCGCCGTTTTCGAGCGCCGTTACCAGCGCTGCCTCATCGATCACATCGCCGCGTGCGGTGTTGATCAAAAACGCACCAGGTTGCATCGCCTTGAAAGCGTCCGCGCCGATAAGATGATAAGTGTCCTTGCCACCGGGGCAATGCAGCGAGACAAAATCCGCCTGCTTGAATACTTCTTCGGGTGACGAACACTGAGTTGCATTCAATCCGGCGATGTCTTCGGCACGCGGTGGGAAGGGGTCATGAAAAATGATTTTCATGTTGAAGCCGTGTGCGGCACGCGCGGCAACGGCACGCGCGATGCGCCCCATACCGATCAGGCCCAGCGTCTTGCCGGTCACGCTGGTACCCATCATGTGGGTCGGGCGCCATCCGGTCCATTCTCCGCTGCGCAAATGACGCTCACCTTCGCCCACGCGCCGGGCAACCGCAAGCAGCAATGTCAGCGCCAGGTCAGCGGTACAGTCGGTGAGCACTTCCGGGGTGTTGGTGACCGTCAAACCGGCCGCCCTGGCCGCCTCGAGATCGATATGGTTGAAGCCGACGCCGTTACTACCCAGAATTTTGGCGCGAATATTATCAGCGCCGAGTACTTCCGCGGTGACCTTGTCACATACTGTGGGCAGCACCGCGTCGGCGTTACGCAGCGCATCCTGCAGCTCGGCAACCGACATCGAGTGATCGTCGTCGTTGAGCTGGGTATCGAAACGTTCCACCAGCACCGCTTCTACTTCCGGGTGCCAGCGACGGGTAACAATTACTTTAGGTTTGGACATCGAGGCTACTCCTCAGTATTAATCAATAAAAAGAACAGAGCAATATGAG
>CAWCBX010000136.1:0-7149 GCA_963793595.1 uncultured Gammaproteobacteria bacterium
CATTTTGTTTACGATCTGTAAAAGTGATCTGCCCCCAAAACTAGTTTTTCATTCCTAAATGGGTTGAAGGTTAAAGATTGGGAATTACGAATTACTTTGTTCATTGCGATATCTTGAGGCGACCAGTTCGATTAAATAGTGCTTTGACTATACTCAGTTACGGGCTTGCTGTTGTTCCAGAGTCCGCCAGGTTGGAATTGCTCCTGTGGCCGGAATTGCGCGCTTGGCAGGGATTGATCGAAAACTCGCTTCTGCCGCCCGATGCTGCGGGACACCTTCCAGCTGGCCTGATCGGCCGCCCGATGAATCGCAACACGCAGGTCTGAATCGGTACTTTCGATGGCCACCATCAAATTCCCGTTAAGTGCCACATGGATAACACAACGTTTGAGGACGTCGCCCTCTGCAATAGGAATATCCGATAACCAGACCTCGACGCGTTCGATGTCCTTACCGTTGGCAGCGAGGGCGAAGTCGATTCGTCGCTCCGCGTATCGACTTTGTACGCGAGTCAGGGAAAAGTTAAGCGCCTGTATTTCAAAATTCATCTCGCTATTCATTATTTATACCTCAATCTATTATTTAAATTTAATGAAGCCCAATATAGACATTCAAAGAATATATAAAAGTCGAATTATTTATATTAATTATTCGCAATAAGCGAGCTATCAGATAATATGAAAATATGGGCGTCAGCTTTCTCGATAGCAGACGCTTAAATCCGCTTGTCAGGCTTCTCGAATCGGCCAACTCCGGTCATTGCGGATAGAGTTTCTTGAGAAATCGCTCCATGTGCTTGTCCGTTCGATCTAGTGGTACATTGTCTTTGTGAAACCAAATAGCTGACTCAAGAGACGTTATCCCAGCTTCACATCCCTAAGATTCTAGCGTATTCGGGAGTGACCGAATTAAGTTAACT
Source organism: uncultured Gammaproteobacteria bacterium (assembly GCA_963793595.1). Classification (GTDB taxonomy): domain Bacteria; phylum Pseudomonadota; class Gammaproteobacteria. The sequence goes on from CAWCBX010000136.1 coordinate 920, forward strand.
GTTCGCCAAATATCTGATAGATTTTGTCCGTCTTCAGGATTTGTGGAAATGACATTGCCCGAACACATCGTCAGCCTCGATACGTTGCGCTTCGCCTGGCCCGGACAACCGGCACCATTGCTGGATATTGCCAGTTTCGACGTGACGCGCGGAGAGCGACTGTTTTTGCGCGGTGCCAGCGGCAGCGGCAAATCGACGCTGCTGGGACTCGTCGCGGGCGTGCTTACGCCCCAATCTGGCAAAATCAAAGTGCTCGGCCAGCGCTTGAACGATATGTCGGCCGCCGATCGTGACCATTTTCGCGCCCAGCATTTCGGAATTATTTTTCAGCAATTCAACCTGATCCCTTATCTCAGCGTGATCGAAAACGTAACCTTGCCTTGCCAGTTTTCGGACCTGCGCCGGCGCAAGGCGACAGCGCGCAGCGGCAACCCGGATGACGAGGCCCTGCGTCTACTCGAGCACCTCGACATGGCGGATAGCGCGGTGGTCCACCGACCGGTCACCGAGCTCAGCGTCGGACAGCAGCAGCGCGTCGCCGCGGCTCGAGCCCTGATCGGATCACCGGAGATCCTGATCGCCGACGAACCAACGTCGTCGATGGATGCCGACCGCCGCGCGGCGTTCATCGAACTGATGTTCCGCGAATGTGAAGAGAGCAAATCGACGCTCTTGTTCGTCAGCCACGACCAGGGCTTGCAGGAGCCGTTCGACCGCGCGATCGAGATCGATCGACTCAATCACGAGGCGAGCAGCGGGCAACCCAAACTGCAGGTGGTCAGCTAGCGCTTCGTTATGAACATCGCGTCATTGGCAATAAAAAGTTTTCGTAACCGCAAGCTCAGCGTCGGGCTTGCAATTGCATCGATCGCGCTGAGCGTGGCGTTGCTGCTCGGCGTCGAAATCCTGCGCAGCGAAGCCAAATCCGGTTTCGCTAGCACCGTGTCCGGCACAGACCTGATCGTTGGCGCGCGCGGCGGTTCGGTCAACCTGCTGTTGTACTCGGTGTTTCGCATCGGCAATCCGAGCAACAACATCGAGTGGCACAGCTACGAGGAGATCAGCAATCTGCCCGGGGTGAAATGGAGTATTCCGCTATCGATGGGCGATACCCACGCAGGTTTCCGCGTGGTCGGTACCGACGACAATTATATCAAGCACTACCGCTACGCCCGCGACCGGCGCCTCGGGTTGCAGCAGGGCGCGTGGTTCGAGCACAAAGACGAGGCCGTGCTCGGTGCCAAAGTTGCCGCGAGCCTCGGTTACCGGCTCGGCGATGAAATCGTTGTCGCCCACGGCGCCGGTGACGAGAGCTTCATCAAGCACGACGACCAGCCGTTTCGCGTGGTCGGCATCCTCGCCGCTACGGGTACGCCGGTCGATCGCACCGTGCACGTCAGCCTCGCGGGTTTCGATCACATGCACAAAGCCTGGCAGACCGGCAACGACGGGCACGAGGGCGAGCACCACGAGACCAAGTATGCCATCAGCGCATTCTTACTCGGCCTCGAGTCACGCGCCGCGGCGGTCGGCCTGCAGCGTCGCATCAATCAGTTCGAAAAAAAGCCGTTGAGTGCGATCATGCCCGGCGTCACGCTGCTGGAATTGTGGGAAATCGTGGGTCTGGTGGAATACACGCTGCGTGCGATATCGATTCGACCTTGTATATACCTTCTATGTCTTTCATGGTTAATCTTCAGTTAGTTTTGTTAAAACGGTAGCCCCTGATGGTTGCCAGTTGGAATCAGTATATGAGCTTACAATAATTATAAAATTCGAATAATTATGATTTAATATTTGAATTTATCGAAACAATGGGGTTTCGGTACAGTCAGATTACCGAGGTCGGATCGGACTTATTTCGCCTTCGATAAACCGCCAATCCGGCAGACTTTTTTCTAACATACTTCTCGAAAGGGCAAGAGGTAAAATGGGGGCGCTTAGCGAGAGTCCCTTCTGGGTTGCAGTTTCAATCGATCGACGCAAAGCATTATTAAGTCCTGTTTTGGATAGTTACGATTAGATCGCTCTGATACTGAATCCAGTTCAATATTGTAGAGATCATCAGTTTCAGAACTGCCATTTTCATACTTCGATTTTTCCGAATAATATTAAATAATTATTCGACTATTACTTGTCATAAATGATCTCTATATTTGCGTTCATTGAAAGAAATTCTGGAACAGAGGCATAACTGTTGAATATTACTACACACGCACAGGATTGTTTCCTGACGCCCGCGGATGAAGATTACATTCGCCGCAGACTGTTTTTTGCCTTGGGCACATTTCAGGCGAATATAGATACAGTTAAAGGCTCGCTTGTCGAAATCCCATGTTACGAATCCGACAGGATCAAACACTTCCTGGTCGAGGTTAAGTTGACCAATGGCAGCTCCGTTATTGGCGATAGCGCTGAATCCGATCTTTACATCGCGATCGACCGTGCGGCGCATCAAGTCGGGTTGAATGTAGCAAGCAGCGTCGATCGGCAGCCGTGGACTTTCAACCATTTTGAATCAACCGGAAGCATGAAAAACAACCGCACCACAGCTGAAGGTTTTCAAGTTTCGGTTTGACTGAACTGATGGCCTGAAAGAATCGTGGAGAATAGTCAAGTAGTCCAGAAAGAGGAGAAAAAAAATGAAGATTGAATTGAAAAGCGGCGAATTTGAAACGGGTAATGAATTGAGCCTCCTGGCAAGATACTGCGCCGGCTTCGAGCTGGGTACCTTCAGGAACCAGATCGAGGTCGTTCGAATACACCTGTCGAGTGTTATGGAAGCGCGAAACGGCAAGGATTTAATCTGCCTGGTGGAAGTCGACCTGGTTTCAGGTGACAGCTTTACCGCCGAAGCCCTCGATTCGAATCCCTACGTTGCGATTCACTGGGCGCTGGAACAGGCCGGTTGGGTAATTTCCTGCCAGCAGTCGCGTGGGGCGAGCGGACCGCCGATTACAGACCGAAGAGAGGTCGGACGGGCGGCCTGACTTGATTCCAACGCCGTGCGAAGAACCCTGAATGCTTACAGCCTGTTGAAAATATAACCAACGTTAGCACTTAATGCAGGATCCAGATTATTAACGGCACGAGGTAATTAACCATGATTCAATACCAACTACCCGAACTACGATACGAAGAGAATGCGCTCGAACCCTACATCTCGGCCGAGACGCTCGAATATCATTACGGCAAGCATCATGCCGCCTACGTGGACAAGCTCAACCTCCTGGTCAAGGGCACGGAATTCGAAGCTGCACCGCTCGAAGTTATTATCAAAAACGCCAGCGGTGCGATCTTCAACAATGCCGCGCAGGTCTGGAACCATAACTTTTACTGGAACTGCCTGAGCCCCAAAGGCGGTGGCGAACCTGCGGGTGCCCTGGGTAGCTCGATCAAAGAGTTCTTTGGTGATTTCGCCGACTTCAAGGAAAAATTCACCACCGCGGCGACAGGTAATTTCGGTTCGGGCTGGACCTGGCTAGTCAAGACTCCCGAGGGCGTGCTGGAAATCGTCAATACCGACGATGCCGCCAACCCCATGACCGAGGGCCTGCAGCCACTGATGACCTGCGACGTATGGGAACACGCCTACTATATCGACTATCGCAATGCCCGCCCCGCGTATCTAGAGGCCTTCTGGAACCTCGTCGACTGGAACTTCGTTGCTCAAAACTTCGGCGATAGGTAGTCAACTTCGATGACGAAGGCCTACTAAGGTAACTCCGGGGACAAAATGTGCAATTGCATATCGCGATATTTTCAATGAATATTGTGTCCCCTCCGGCTGACCGATTTTAGACATTAGAAGAAGTTCGAGAACGACCTCAGCCAGCGGTATCTCGTATTCAATCGAAACCTGCCCACCGAGGTAACGCATCTGCTTTTGCACTCCGCGCTTTTCGATGCACAGCTTGATAACAGCACCGACGTCACTTCCGGAACGAGGATATTGGCTGAAATGATCGGTTCGCGCAGTTCCGAGAGATTTCGTTTGCCGGCGGTAATTTGGAGGGATGGACGTGAAGTGCGTTGCCGCTGTATCGATAACGCTCGAACACGACCGTTGGCGCTGTCCGTTATCGGTCACGGTCGTATCACGCGTTCGAGACGTTATCCTGCACGATCTTCATGTGCGACGATGCCGAGGAAGCCGCAGCAAACCGAATCCCAAAGCCGCAGACGTCTCGGGCTCAAAATGCAGAGCCGCGTCGTTGAGGCGTAACCTGAGTGCTTATCTGAAGCTTCATAATCATCGGAGCTGATTGGGAACACGCCCGCGAACACTCGTGGCTGGACCTGCTTGAATCCCGGTAGCATCTTTTCGCATGCGTTTCGTCGTCGTCAGCGTGTCCCCGACCGGCGCACCATAAATATCCTTGATCGCCGCGATAACGAAGCCGACCTCCCGGTCCTAAGCTCCTTCCGATCTTCCATTTTGGGCGTGAACACACCGACCCGATCGGCGTTGTACGAGATACCCGTCGACATGACCTTGATCTTGCTACAGCAATTGGCAATGTTTTTGTATGTACCTTTGCTTGGCTCAGTTACGTATTACTCCTCATGCGCGACGACCTGCAAAGTTCTGCAGCACGCCAACCAAGCCGGTGTAGTTGGTTGCCGAGTCGGTAGGCTCCAGCGTCTCGCCAACGCCTAGCACGATGACGTTGCGCGGCCCGACCTGCATTGTCGACGGCGGGCTTGCGGGTCCGTTACCGTGGCCGCCATCTGCGTGCCACCCCTGGTGACCAACGTGTCGAGTAGCATGCTCCATTGAATGTTGGCGAGCCGCGATTGAGGTCGACAATCGGCACGTCCACCCTCGGCGACCAGCTGGACCTCTTCTTCGAAGGGAGCTTCCACCGGCTTTACCGTCCGGGAATCGAGGATGCGAAACGCGCCACGACGGCTTCGAGCGCCACGCGGTGGGCATCCTCCAGACCGATGCGCAGGATCGGCTCTTCTTGTCCGTTGCCTGCCGCAAGCACGAAGACCGCTCGTAGGTTTTGCGCCCAGCGCCGGCAGGGCGACGACGACGCAGCCGACAAGGGTCCCGATACACGAAGCGCGAGTCATGCCGGCTCACGTCGCTACCTGGAGGCGACGGGGCGGCCGCCGCCGTTGAGCAGCTGGAGGATCTGCGCCGGTTCGCCCGGATCGCTGTCGTAGATCCCCTTGGCCGCGATGGTGGGCGTGCGGCTGGTCTCCTTGCGAACACCGCGCAAGGTCGTCCGGTGTGCTCGGCCTAGGACGAGCAATCTGGCCATGTTTGTGTTGGTGCCTGACTTAACGTATTGCTGCACACCAGCCAATCGCCGCCCCGTTGGAGAATTTCCCTGTCAATCGTGGACATCACGTCGAAGCGGTTGAACAGAACCTCCATTGCGATCAAATTCGTTTCAGGCAAGATGGTGAGCGCCAGATCGCCGTCCAGGTATATCCGCGCCTCGGCCTGGAGGTTGTGGTGCAATACCTGCAGCAGGTTGTCTTTTTCGGACACATGGATGCGCATCATCTGCAGCCGGCCGTCATCATCCAGGCTGAACCAGTCCTGCCAGTTGACGGGATACGGTTCATCGGCAAAGATCGTCTGGCTGCCCACCTCCAGGGTCATCTGCTGGGGCTGCCCCACGTTGGCCAGCCAAACATGATGCTTTTTCTCCTTGACGACCCCGTAGGGCGGCTCGGCAATCACGCCGGACTGCGCCAGGGCCGCCGCATCTTTGGTGATCAGCCGGGCACTGCCTTCGATGATGGGCACCCACTGGTTGAGTAAAACCGTTTCCGGAATGATGTCGGCCGCCGACAACAGCGGCGGATCGGACTGATAAGATGACAGCACCGTGTGGCGGTCGAGATGACCGGCCTGACTGCCATCGATGACAATCTCATCGTCGGTATTAACGCTGTAAAAATCCTGTACCGTGTCACCGGAAAAGACGAGAATGTCCATTTCATCGACACCCACATACTTCAGGGTCAGCGAAACGACATTTTCCTTGTCGGGCTTCGCGCCGGTTTGGTCCGCGACGACATCCACCACGACAAAGTCACCATACCCGTCACCGGTCTTGAGCCTGGCGGCGTTGTCGGTCGGGATAATGGTTTCAACCTCGGCGTTCTCGAGGCTGATCTCTGCCTTGACGGTATCCTTTGAATCAAGGCCGTCCTGAATATCGAACGGATCCAGCCATTTCAGGTCCCAATTATGCGGCTGAATATGGACC
>CAWCBX010000137.1:0-9662 GCA_963793595.1 uncultured Gammaproteobacteria bacterium
GTCTTCCCGCCTAATCGGTAACCGGTTTACCGGTCTGGTCGACCTGCATTTCTTCCATGTCCATGTAGCGGTTGCCGATGCGATGGTGCGGTCGTCCACTGCTCGCAGCACCGAGTGCAATCACAATTTCGTCTGCCCCCGGGGCATCGGGAATATGAAACTCATGAGTCAGGTAATGCGAGCGAAACCCCGCATCGTCCTTGTGCATCATCGGAATGGTAATCGCGGTACCGGCACCGGCGCGTTTGTTGGTGAAACTCAGGAAAGCCTGACCATCGACGGCAACCCGGTACTGATTACCGAAGCGCAGTGTATGGATCATGCCCGATCCATGTTCGACTTCGCCGTTGAGGCCAACCACCGCAGCCTTACCGTAAGCCTCGACCTTATCCGCCCCACCAATGGTAGCGAGCAGGTCGGGCACCATGATTTCGCCGAGTGGCGGTGCCAACTCGAGGATAGTGCTGCGTAAATCCTCGACGAATCCCTGCCCCGCCCAGGGATTTTTGATCACCGCCGCAACCGCGACCATGATCCAGGGACGATCGGCAGCCTTACCACCTTCAATATAGGTTTCATCGATGTAGCGTACGATTTTTCTGATTTCAAGACTCATAGTTACCCTGTAATTATCAGGCCAGATGTTGCAATAATTGTTGCGCGTACCAGTAAGCGAATTTACCGACACTCGGTTCCAGCGCGGCGAACCTGCCCTGACGGGCAAACTTCGAATTCAAGCCAACCTGTTGTTGCTGCAGAAATGGCAGGTCTTCGGCGAGAGCGGCGTCGATGCGCTCGTAGTAATGCCTGGCACGTTCGTCAAAATCACCAAGTGCAACCGACTCGGCGGGAAAGCTAATGGTCTGCGTGATCCAGCAACGATCCGCTGACAATGGAAACGCCTGGTACATCCACATCGAATCCTGCGACAGGGCAAAAGTCAGGTTCGGATAAATCCAGGTATAACGCGTGCCTTTGGCCGTCCGCCCCTGTAGTCCTTGCGCGGCTGGCAAGGCATACTGCTGGGTATCTTCCAGCAATGCCGCAGCGCCTTCAGTGGCGCCGAACTGGGTGGTGAACTGGCCGCTGACTGCATCAACCGCGTCCGGCTCCGGGTAAAGCCAGTTGATTGAATCGGGATGCACCATTGGCAAGTGGTAGTATTCGTTAAACACTTCGATGAAGGTTTTCCAGTTGCACTGGACTTCGAATTCACGCACCCGCGTGACTTTCCACCGGTCCAGTTCCCAGGGCTCATGGTAGGTAGTAAAATCCGCCAGCCACGCATCGATTGACGGCGGTTCATCCTCAAAGCTGATAAAAGCAAACCCGTCACGGACAAGCAGTGGAAATTCCACCAGGCCGAATTCATCCGGGTTGAAGTCGATCGCGTTTTCCATACGCGAATAGACCTTGAGCCTGCCATCGAGGTCGTAAGTCCACCAGTGAAACGGGCATTTTATTTTTTTACAGTTGCCGTCACCGGTCAGAATCTGGCTGCCGCGGTGACGGCAGGAATTGGCGAAAGCCTTTAACTCACCGGACTTGTTACGCACCACGATAAGCGGCACCCTGCCAATTTCCAGCGCCGAGTAATCACCCACACCAGGCCATCGGTCCACGCGACCGAGCGCTATCCAGCCTTGCTGAAAAACAGCGCGCTGTTCCAGCGCCAGCAAACCGGCATCGGCGTAACAGGCGGGAGGAATCCCGAGGGAGCGATTTTCATCAGGCAACACTGCCGCGAGCTGCTGCCGCAGGGTATCCAGAGAAACCAGATCAGGCTGTACTTGCACTAAGATCGTCCCGGCAAACTCGAAGCCGCGAGTATCCTGAAATATTTTGCCCGGCGCAAATCAAATTTGCGTATGCCTGGCTGGCAGCAAAATACGATTCTCGCTATGATGCTCCAGCGCAAATAGAACCGGCTGCTGGCCAGTTTAATCAAACCCGGGAATCAATAGAAAATTAATAGTGATTCATATCAGTCCCTTGCCAACATTCCCAAAACAACAAAAGATTATTTTGTTGCACCCACTTATATACATTAAAAGGCCAAAGGCCTTGAAAATTGGCTGTTGAGCGGTATTTAAAATCATGAAGTATCAATTAGTGCTGCAATTCCCGGTGACAGAGAATTTTGATTTTGATGCCCTGATCGAGCTCGAAACAAAACTTACATTTGAACTTGGTAGCGAACATGAAGTCGATGGGCACGATTTTGGATCTGGAGAAATCAATATATTCATTCATACTAATAGCCCAAATGATGCGTTTGAAAAAGTAATTGTGTTACTCAGCGATAAATTTGCCTCAACACTCAAAGCGGCTTATAGAAAAGCAGGCGCTGATCGATTTATCTGGCTTCATCCAGCAGCCAGTAAAGAAGTATTTCATGTTGCTTAGGATCCCGCCTGACAAGTGTATGCAGTCGGATTGCCCCAGGCTACGACTGCTCCGCCCGCTCACGTGAGCGCTACGTAAACATCCAGGTTTATGGCAATGGATATATCTAGAATTTTTTTTGGCCTGTTATTCCTGGCAGTCGGGATTGCACTATTCCTGGGGGCAATCGTTGTAAGACTTCGCCTGGAAAAAGAGGTGAAAGGTGGAAGGGAAGTTGTCTTGAATAATTTTCTTCCATATTGGAACACTGACGATTTCACTGAAAAGGGCAACTCACTTAGAAAAAAATATAACAATATCTATTACGCGCTAATCGTTTATTCTTTGTCATTATTCATCTATATGAACAACGAGTGAGTAGCACAGTTGCGCATAACAGGCTCATGCAGTCGGTCAAAATTTTCTCAATGCGAGCACTTTTTCGTGGCAGCGAAGGTTAGTTGACTATGAGTAGAAAACCCAATCAGTCAATTCCTTTAGAACAATATCATGGGGTACCCCACGGTTGGTCCAAAGACGAGATAATCAAAGTGCATCAGAACCTGGGTGGTAGTTTTTCGATTGACGGAGAAGATGCCACGGAGCCTGGGGCACCAGAGTTTTTGCCAGACAGGTACAATTGGTTGCAGTACCGGCAAACACTTTACCGGGTTTGCGATGGCGTCAGGGAAAATGACGATGCCTGCATAGAGCTCGCTATCAGGTACATCGAATTGAATTACATCGGTTCATATTCGGGTTTTATTCGCGAGAAACTTTCCCGGGCTTTAAAAAGCGTTTCACTCACAGCGTCGCAAGCACAAAGGCTGGTAACGCATTTCGAAACCCTGGTAAAAGAAAAAAAATGTTTGCAGGAGTTCGGTGAATATAAAAAACTACTGCGCAAAATAAATGAACGGAATAAGGTCAGCTAGCAGGTGGTTGGCGCCGAGCAAAGTCCGGCTATTGTAGAGCGTTAGAGGTCAGATCAACTCATGAAGAAACTGAAAAACGAAAAGGAAATGCTTAAAAAAGCACTTGTCGAAGGCGTGAAATATGGCGAAAAAAGAGGTGTTGTCGAATTTGAAGCCACCGATTCCGCGCATGAGAAAATCGAGTATATTTATCGGCTACTGGTACACGATAAAGTAATACAGCCTATTCCCCAGGATCAGATTTCGCAGAAATCAATGATGCATAAACTGGCCATATGGGCGTCAAGGCTATAGTGGCTCTTATGTATAGAGATACCTGGACCTGGTCCAGGTGAGTGTCAGCCGCAACAACTGGAGACAGATATGTTATCGGAGGTAAAGCGAGCCGATCTGGCACGGGAGTACGAAACCGCCGAACGCTGTCATATCACCGAAGTTGCCAATGACAGGGGCGACGAACTGGTTTCAATTGCGCGCGCCAGGGTCGAGCCGGGCGTAACCACGGCATGGCATCAACTCGATGACATAACCGAACGCTATATAATCGTTTCCGGCAACGGTCGCGTGGAAGTCGATAATCTTGAACCCTGCGATGTATTACCGGGCGACGTGGTGCGTATCCCGGCCGGCAAACCACAGAGGATCACTAATACCGGTGAGGACGATCTTGTATTCTTCGCTGTCTGCGCCCCTCCCTTCCACGCGGACAGCTATGTCAGTCTCGAGTAAGATCCAGGCTGATTACCTGATACATTAGTATCGGGTTTCATGATTCAGATATCATGGGGATCACATGAAATACCATGCGATAAACTTTGCCCATAAACCGGGGTTATTTGACGAACACTGGACTCCCCGGGTGATCGCCGTATGGATCTGACATGGCGGTGTTAACCGATATCAGCCTGTGGGAGCTGTTCAAGCACCTCAAACAGTGGCTAAACAATCTCAGTCGAGCGAATCGTGAACGCCAAAGGCAATCCATCGCAGCATTACGGGCCGTGGTTATCGCCGCGCGGCAAACCCAGGCCTACCTGCGACTTCTGCAAGACACCTCTCTACAGGATCACGCGCGGGAGGCCAAACTGTCTGAAATGTGGACCGAACTCGGCTTCGAGCTGACCGATCTAGGCCTGTCGAAGCTTGCCAAGCGCTGCGACATAAAAGGCAGGTACTGGGCGAATCCTGATCGATTCGACAGCGATTTCCTGCAAAAAGCCGATGTGGGACTGGAACGCATGGAACAGTTAGCCCGCCAACTGGTAGCTGAAATCGAACGCAATTAACCCAGCACAAAGATCCCTGAGCAGATGCACTTATCAACATGACAGATTATACGCAGAGATTTTCCGATCGCGTCGAAGCCTACGTGAAATTCCGCCCCGGTTATCCATCAGCGCTGGTACAAACACTGCTGCAAAAAACCAGGCTCGAGGCAGGCGCCGTGGTTGCGGACATCGGCTCGGGTACCGGTATCTTTACCCAATTGTTGCTGGACCAGGGACTCAAGGTTTTTGCCATCGAACCTAACGCCAATATGCGCGAGGCTGCCGAGGTATTATTCGCTGACTATCCGCATTTCACCAGTATTGATGCGCCCGCCGAACGCACCGGACTCGCGGATAACTCGCTCGACCTGATAACCGCCGCCCAGGCATTTCACTGGTTCAATAACACCACGACAAAAGCCGAGTTTCGACGCATCCTCAAACCCGACGGCAAGCTGGCGCTGATCTGGAACAAGCGCAAAGTCAGTCAACCGTTCCAACACGCCTATGAGGCCACCCTGAGAGACTATGTCCCGGAGTATGGCGTCGTTAACCATATGAATTTGACCGACAGTGACATCGCAGCATTTTTTGACCATGGACATATGGAGTTACTGCGATTTGACAACAGCCAACAGCTGACGTTTTCAGGCCTGCTCGGCCGCCTGAAGTCTTCTTCTTACTGCCCCGCTGAAGATTCACCGCAGTATCCTTCCCTGGTCGCCGCGCTGGCCACGGTGTTCGAAGAATTTGCACTCAATGGTGTCATTGATTTCCAGTACGAGACACAACTCTACCTCGGTCCGGTCGCAGCATGAAAGTTATCATCTGCCAGTACCACTACGCATACGAATCCTGCGAACGACCGTTAAATCCTGAAGCCGGCGACAGTCGCGTTTTCTGTTCCTTTGGCAAGGTTAATCACCCACCCATGCAAAACCGGGAATAGCCAATGAAGATCTGGATTGACGGCGACGCATGTCCAAATGCGATCAAGGACATCCTGTTTCGGGCAGCAGAGCGCACCGGGATCAGTCTCACGCTGGTCGCCAACCATGTCGTCAAGGTTCCCCCATCACGTCACATCAATTTCCTCAGGGTAGCCGCGGGATTCGACGTCGCTGATAATGAAATAGTCAAACGACTCGCTCCAGGCGACCTGGTCATAACCGGCGACATTCCACTGGCAGCGGAAATCATCGAACACCAGGGCCAGGCATTAAATCCGCGCGGAGAACTCTACACCACGGACAACATCAAGGCTCGACTGACCATGCGTGACCTGATGGAATCGTTGCGTTCCAGCGGCATTGATTCGGGTGGCCAGGCACCGTTGAACCACGGTGATCGCAAAGCCTTCGCCGACCAGCTCGATAAAATAATTACTCGCCATGGCTGACTTGTGTGATAGCTCCCCTGTTACCAGGCTGACCGTCAAGGTTGTGCCCGGAGCCTCGAGCAGCGCTATCGCCGGATGGCTGGGCGACAGTTTACGCGTGCGCGTAAGCGCGGCTCCCGAGCGCGGTAAAGCTAACGCCGCAGTAGAGAAACTGGGCCAGAATCCGTTACCCGGTGAAAAAGTGTTACGTCGCACCAGGTACAAATACGGTAACGCCGCCAGGGTGCAACCATTGGTGTTATTTGCGATCATGCTATTGCTGCTGGGAATATCGATCTGGGGTAGTTCTCAGGCCGAAAAAATGAGTCGCTTTATTCCCCCCTGCAGTGACAGCCAGTTAGGCCAGCTGGTTAAACACGCAAACAATCTCGGAGCGTAGAATCAATGACCGCGTCACTACAGGAATTGCTCAAACTCGAATTACCAATCATTCAGGCACCGATGGCCGGCGTGCAGAACAGCGCACTGGCGATCGCGGTTTCCAACGCCGGTGGGCTTGGTTCGCTGCCCTGCGCGATGCTGAGTCTCGACGCTTTGCGCGCAGAGCTTGCCGCGATCAAGGCTGGCTGTGATAAACCCTATAACGTCAATTTCTTTTGCCATACTCCGCCGACACCCGACGAACAACGTGAAACAGCCTGGCGGGCTGAACTTTCGCCCTATTATGCAGAGTATGAAATCGACGCGAATGCAATTCCACCGGGAACGCGCCGTGATCCGTTTAGTAGCGAAGCACTTGATGTAATTCGAGAATTCGAACCACCGGTAGTGAGTTTTCATTTCGGTTTACCCGCGCCGGATTTGCTCGAAGGCGTCAGGGCAATGGGTGCGAAAGTGCTTAGCAGTGCAACGACTGTCGCCGAGGCCAGGTGGCTCGAGTCGCAGGGAGTCGATGCGATCATTGCCCAGGGCGTCGAGGCCGGCGGACATCGCGGCATGTTCCTCAGCACGGACATCACCAGCCAGGTTAGTACCCTGGCGCTGCTGCCTCAAGTCATCAAGGCGGTCAGCCTGCCGGTTATCGCCGCGGGAGGCATCGCCGACGCCAATGGAGTCTCCGCGGTACTGGCGCTGGGGGCGGCCGCGGCACAGATCGGCACCGCCTACCTGCTCTGTGACGAAGCCACTACCAGCCCGGTCCACCGTGCCGCGTTAAAGGATGCCGGAGCCGTGCACACAGCACTTACCAATCGATTCTCGGGGCGCCCGGCACGCTCTATTGTCAACCGTGTAATACACGAGCTCGGTCCGCTTGGCCAGGTTCCGGCCTTCCCCCTTGCCGCAACCGCGATCGGTCCATTGCGCAGCGCTGCGGAGGCAAGAAATCTCGGTGATTTTTCACCCCTTTGGTCAGGACAGAACCCGAGTGGCTGCCGCGAGATTCCTGCGGCGCAACTGACGCGGGAGCTGGGACGGGATCATTGACCTCGCCCCATCGGCTCCGGCCCGGAGCAGCACAGCCGAGCGCAAACTGCTAAACTGCGCCGGTAACCCACAAAGGAGAAGGATCAATGGCAGTTTACAAATGTGAAGCCTGCGGCATGAGCATCGGCACGATGACCTGCGGGACCTGTGACCAGGAACTCGACCACGGCAGTATTACCACTGACAGTGGCGACGAAATCCAGGTATCCAAATGTCCCGACGGGCACGGCATGATCAAATCGCCAATGTGTTGCGGACAGGATATGACCCGCACCGACTGAATTCTGCAGCCGGGTAACTCCCGGCGCGCAGCACCCTCAGGTATAGCATGCTTGAATCTTCCCTTTCCCTGGCTAGCGTCCTTGCCTTGCTGGGAACAATGATCGTGCTCGCCGTTATTCCCAGCGTCAGCGTACTCGCGGTGTCGGCGCGCGCGGCGGCATTCGGTTTCACCCATGGCATGTTCACCGCGTTCGGCATTGTCATTGCCGATATTATTTTCATTTTACTTGCGGTTTATGGCCTGGCCCTGGTGGCCGAGCTAATGGGAGAGCAGTTCACGCTGATCAAATACATCGGCGGCGTTTACCTGGTCTGGCTCGGCATATCACTATGGCGCGCAGACGCCAGGGCACGCAAGTCCGACGCGGTTAAACAGTCGTCACTGGGCTCAAGTTTTTTGACCGGATTTCTGATAACCCTCGGCGACCAGAAAGCAATCCTGTTTTACCTCGGCTTTTTCCCGGCCTTTATCGACCTGTCGCTGATGACCCCGACCGATACGCTGATCATTATCATTATCGCGATCATCGGCGTCGGTGGCGCCAAGCTGGTTTACGCCTGGCTGGCCGGTCGCGCCAGCCTGCTGTTTAAAAACACGCGCGCAATCCGTGGGATTAACATCCTCGCCGGCTGCGTAATGATCGCTGTCGGGTTGATGCTGCTATTTAAAGCCGGCCAATGGGTCTAGACCTCACCCGTTACCAGCAAGCACAGTACCTATACCAAAACGCTCTAAAAAAGCCGACTCTTCTATGAATAGAGCAGTGCCGAAGGTAGAATGCCGGGTCGATCCTACAGCTTACTATTTTCCAGCAACCACAAAAGTTATCGTGCAAGAACCTTATTCCAGGTGGATAGAATTTCTCTACGGCCCCTTCTTCAGGGTCATTGGTTTTTTTTACCGCGCCTATACGACCAATCGCACCCGCATCGCGCGACTCAAGGCCAATGAAAAGGTCTCTTCATTTATCAGGTTCATGGCGATGGCCATCCTGGTTGGCTGGTTCCTGATCTGGTACTTCGCCCCCGAAGAAAGTCGCACCAGCCTGGTAGACGACGTCAAGCAGAGTATCGGTATTACCGACTCTCCGCCCGCACAGTAGCAAGCAAGCCCCGGGCAATCAGGAATAATATGAGTGTGCAACTAGACGATCTGGAATTGCTCGACGCGGTGCGCGATTTTGCGCTTGACCACCCGCATCCCGAAATCGAAAGATTCAAGGCGTCGATGCGTGACTGGGGAGAAACCTGGCAGGCGGTCACACCCGCTTACCTGCCCGCCGCTGATTTTCTGGGCGTTGCCAGCGCATCTGCCCATCCGCGAACCCAGGCCCTGTTGGCTGTGTTCGAGCGTCATAAAAATCGACTGCGCTGGGAGCAGAGTTATAAGAAAGAGGAAGGCCTGGTCCCGGATGCAATGCTCGCCGGCTACGGATTTACCGAAATAATCGGTCGACAGGGGCCGTTCGTTAGCGAACGCATTCGCGCCGGCATCGCTATCTGGGGTCCGGAAATCGTTTATCCACGCCATCGACATGAGGCTGAAGAAGTTTATATTTTACTCGCCGGTTCAGCCGAGTTCACGGTCGGCGCGTCCGGGAAACACACGCATGGCGTCGGCGATGTTATTTATGTCGAATCGAACACGCCACATGGTTTTCGCACCACCGGGCAAAGCCTCGTGGTTTATTATTTATGGCAGACAGGCGATCTGCGTCAGCAATCGAAATTCGGATAGTAGTATCTCAAGAATGAAGGGATAGTTATGACATGAATTAGCAGACAGGATCAAGGTAATCGCCTTCGATGTGTTCGGTACCGTGGTCGACTGGCATGGCTCGGTCTCGCGCGAGGTAGCCGCGATGAATCTCGGCGTCGATCCCGACCAGTTTGCCCTCGCCTGGCGGGCCGGGTATCAACCCGCGATGGCTGAAGTTATG
The DNA here is from genome assembly GCA_963793595.1 of uncultured Gammaproteobacteria bacterium. GTDB lineage: Bacteria > Pseudomonadota > Gammaproteobacteria. Next base: position 9,635 of record CAWCBX010000137.1, read on the forward strand.
GAGCGGGGTGAATGGGTAATCCTCGATG
>CAWCBX010000138.1:0-11090 GCA_963793595.1 uncultured Gammaproteobacteria bacterium
GCAGCGCGGGGCGGTGTACGTCATCGGTAAAATTATTCAACAGCGTGCGGTGGATGCGCATTTCGTCGGCACAGGATTGCTCACAGCGAGCCGCGCCCACGCAGGACATGCCGGTGCGAACACAGGGGCCGGCACCACCCAGATCCCAGCCGTACTCGTTAATCTCGTTGAAGAAATGCTGGGTATTTTCAGTCGAGGTGCCGATAAACATGATATTGCCGGTTTGCCCATGAAAAGTGACCAGCCCGGAACCAAACTTTTCCCAGCTATCACCAAGCTGACGCAGCATATCGGTGGTGTAGTAGTTACCCGCGGGCGGTTGCACGCGCAGGGTATGGAATTCTTTCGATTCTTCGAACGCATGAGCGACTTCGGAAAAGCGCGGGATTATTCCGCTACCGTATCCATAGACACTGACGGTGCCGCCTTTCCAGTAACCTTTGCGGGTTTCGTAAGAATGTTCCAGTTGCCCGAGCAGGGAATTGGCCATGCCGTTGATGCGTCCATCATCGTGTTCGTCACGGAGGCGCTTGATTCCCGAAATAAAACTTGGCCAGGGACCGTTCTCGAGTTCGTCGAGCATTGGGGTGACATGTGCTTTTTTAGCCATAGTGATTATGTTCCCGTTTATCTGTTATGAACGATTTCCGAGTATGACCGGAAAATCAGAATCCGAGCCAAGTACCATCCTCATCGTTTACTCGGCCAAACACTGGCGATGGGCGTTAGTTTGTTAGAATATCGCGCAATGAGCTATCCCCCGCTTGGGGTGCAGCAAATCTGAAACTTATCCCCAACGAGATAGGCGCGTTTTATGCACCGGTTCCCAGCTTTTGCCATAGCGGATTTCCGACAAATAATATTATTAGAAATCAGATACTTGCCATCGCAACCAGATTATTTTTCAGACTCCTACCGATGGGATGCTCCAATCGGGTGGAGGCTGTAATAACATAAGCCCTGAATCAGCCTTAGAAATTAGTAACAACCTGGATCAGATTTGAACGCAACATTAGACCAAATGACCGCCGTACTCAACAATTGCGATGAAAATTCTCCATATTTGCTGGAAAATGAGGGCGAGTACCAGGCATGGCGGGCGCGCAAACTCAATTATCGGCAGGAAGTGTCTGCCACCAGGGTATTTGAACTGGATCAACAGGGTCGGTTGTCGCGGTCGATGCTGCCATTACTGCGCAAACAGGTGGCGGCCTACAATTTTGTTATATTTCAATCGGTCGGCGAACTCGACAAAGCCGAATTCCTCGCGCTAAATCGCCAGTTTGGCCTGGTGGCGCTCGATGCCAACCTGGGCGCGGACGAAGACAGGGTTACCTCATTGCAGGTGGTTGGCGATACGGATAATCGGGCGCGGTATATCCCCTATACCAATCGTGCGATGAACTGGCATACCGATGGTTACTACAATCCGTTTGAACGACGTATCGACGCATTTGCGCTTTACTGCGTCAATCAGGCCGGGCGTGGTGGCGGTAATTATCTGTTCGATCATGAAATGATGTACATGCTGATTCGGGACCAGTCGCCCTCGGCGCTGGTAGCGCTGATGCGCAACGATATGCTGCGCATTCCGGCAAACGTGCAGCAAAACCAGGTTATTCGCGCCGAGGAATCAGGTCCGGTATTCTCCCTGCAGTCAGGTAGTTGCGTGCTGAACATGCGTTATACCTCGCGCCCGCAAAACATCGTATGGAAAACCGATAAACGCAGCACCGATGCACTTAACCTGGTGCGCGAGATATTGATGGATGGTAGTGCGATGGTCGAAGTGCGCCTGCAACCACGCCAGGGAATTGTCTGTAACAACGTCCTGCATGGTCGACAGGCGTTTCATGATACGCTCGATCAACCCGCACGATTGATATACCGGGCGCGTTACCATGATGCGATAGATCTTGAAAAAGGTCTCGGCGCGGAAGCCTCGAGCCGGGATTAGCGGATGATGTTCTGGAACCAGGCAGAGGAAACCCCGGTACCCTACCAGGTGCCCGACGATGTATTTGATCTCGTGTTCAAACTTCGCGGCACCAGCCTCGATATAGACCATGCCTTCGCCTTATCCACGGCACTGCAGGCGCATTTAAGCGATGAACTCTGCGCCAGGATCGGGGTGCATGGCGTGCGCATGGCGGGCTCTGGAAATGGCTGGAACCGACCCGAACAGAGTGACGCTGCGCTGCCTTTGTCGCGCCGGGCTCGCCTGGCAATTAGAGTGCATCGTGACGACAGTGAGGAAGTTGAGCAGATTATGAATCGAACACTGCAGATCGGCCATCAGGAAGTGACGCTTGGTAGCAGTGTGATGCGCAAGTTATCGACCATCGGAACGCTTTACGCGCGTGCCATTTGTTGCGATCGGGAGCAGTCTGAAAGCGACTTTCTGACTGAAATAGCCGGCTTGATGGGGCAGATGAACATCAAGGTCTCGAAGATGATTTGCGGCAGGTGTGGCGAAATTCGAACCGCAGAAGAAAGCATTTTTACCCGGGCACTGATGGTGGCCGATCTGGAACCCGAGGAATCGGTAGCCCTGCAACAGCAGGGACTGGGGCCGGGCCGTATGCTGGGCTGTGGCCTGTTTGTGCCACATAAAGGCATAGACCCGGTATTCGACATACAGGAATAGTTTAAACAGGCTTTGAGCAAACTTTGAGGCTAGAAATATGAGTATTAATGTAAATGGTAAAGAGATTCCCATCACGGCGACGGGATTCCTGGAAAATATTGAAGACTGGTCGGACGAGGTTGCCAATGTTATCGCGATCGAGGAACATCTCGAACTCAGCGATCGACACTGGGACCTGATTCGATATCTGCGCGACGAGTATGTGCACAATGGGGGTAATCAGCCCAATACCAGAACCCTGGTCAAGGCCATGTCGAAAACCTGGGATGACAAGTCGGTCAATGCGAAGACGCTTTACGATTTATTCCCGGGTGATCCGAGCAAACAGGGTGGTAGAATTGCTGGTCTGCCGGAAAGTCGCAGAAAAGGCGGCTACTGAAAATTCGAAACACTGGGTAACTGTAAGTTAAACGAGGAATACCAATGAGTGAAAAACAGGAAATCATCAAACAGATTATGGAATTACAACGCGAGTTCATTGATCTTGAGCAAACCGGAAAATTTTCAGCCGAGCAATATTACGACAGTGAAGGTGATTCCGAGCTGGCGATTAACAAGCGTAAACACGAAGAACTAGCCACTAAGCTGGTCGATCTGGCTCACGCGGAAAAAGGTTCGCATCGCTAGGTCGAATCAGGTTTCAGCCCACATGCGAAACAGGTTTACGTAGCTGAGATTAACCTGCTGATAAGCCGCACTGTTGACTTCGTTGGCAAGCGATTCCCTGGCTCGATCCAGCTGCAGCAGGATTTCGCGTTGATCGGCGCGGCGAATATAACTCTGTACCCAGCACACCGCGACCAGGCGTTCACCCGAAGTTACTTTATTGACCGAGTGATAGCTGGTTGATGGATAGAGAATGGCATGCCCGGCGGGTAGTTTGATTTCGACCTTACCCTCGGGTGTTTCGATGCAGAGCTCGCCGCCTTCATACTCCTGCGGTCCGTTGAGGAAAATACTGATCGAGATATCCGAGCGATAGCGTGCATCCGGTGGGCCCATAATCGGGTCATCGATGTGCCCGCCGTAGGCCATGCCGGTTACGTAGCGCGCGTAGATCGGCGCGCAAATTTTGGCCGGCATCGCGGCCTGGAGATAGGCGGGATGGCGCACCAGTTCGGTCATGACCACGTTGTTCAGTGCAGCGTAATCGTCCTGGCTTGCGGCCAGTTCCTGGTTATTCTTTTCCAGCCGCGCGTTTTTGCCCGCGCTGAGTTTGCCATCGACGAACTGGCTTTGCCGCAGGACCGAGCATATCGCTTCGAGTTGCACCGGGCTTAGCAGATCTGAAATTTTTATTAACATAGTTTTTGAGAAAGCCGCATGAATATCACCGTTGAGTTTGATGATAAGAGTTATGCCATGGATGTGCCAGAGTCGCTTGCTTGCGAGGGCGTCGATTTTTTCGCAAAGATGGATGCAGATATGAATTGTGGCTGGCAGATGAGTCGCTGGTGGGTACCCGATCCCGATCAAAATCAACGTTGCCAGATTGTAGCCGACAAGCTGTTGACCGCGATGCAAAACAATGAAGAGGAATTCGCGCTATTGATGTGTGCTTACATCCTGCATAGCAAACCGGCCACCAGAAGAATTCGCATCAATACCGATGGAGAAATCCAGGGCAACGAATTCCTCGAAGAGTAAGCGGCAGGATTCAGGCAAACCCGACCCAGGTGGTGGCGATGTACTTGACCCCGGTTTGCAGGGTTTTGCCGCGGTGCAGATGGGTCCAGAACGGCGGGAACAGTACCAGTTTCCCCGCTTCGGGCGTGATTTTGACTGCCTGGTGCTGAAACTCGGTTTCGCCGCCCTGATCGTGGAGCGTGTTCAGGTACCAGATTGCGACCAGCTGCCGCTGCGCAAATTCATGACTGCCGCCATCGATATGCCAATGATAAAACTCGCCCGGATCGGTGCGTTGAATTGCATATCCCATGTCCTTGAAGGGGCCGGCGAAAAACGGGTAGGACAGCTTGAATTCGGCGAGCGCCAGGTTAAGCGATCGAAACAACTCACCATCCAGGTCTTGCCAGTGGGGTTTGCCGCTTATTACCAGGTCGGTGGAACGCTTGACCGATGTATCGTGATCCACGGTCTGACCGATGCGCCCGGGATATTGTTCGTCATGATATTTTTCAAAACGATCTATCATTTCGCTACAGATATCCAGTGCCAGGGCGTTTGCCCTGGCGAATATAAAACTGCCCGGTTTCACTTCTAATATGGTTTTTTCCATGCCCTGGCTCGTACTCAGTATGAATTGAATTCTAACCGAAACTGACGCCGAGTGATGCTCCCCGTAAGACTAGTCTGAATTGTTATCAGGTACCCATATTGGATAGGGATTCAGGCTATAAATAGCGTTATCATGCGCGAAATCGTGAATTGCAATTGTTTATATATCAGTAGTTTAGCTGGGGAGGTCATATGGCACCAAGAGTATCTTTTAAAATAACTGCACTGTTACTTGCGCTGCTGACGGCATCTTCGCTGGTGCCTGTGGCCGCGACCAATTCCGATACCGCCAAGGAAAGTCGCTGGGCCGAGCAGGTGATCGACGGTTTGCTCGATGGCGAAGAGGCATGGTTGATCGATGACAGTGGTCACGAGTTCCTGGGCATCCTGACCGAAGGTGACCGAAGTTCGGGTGAAGCGGTAATTTTAATCCATGGTATCGGGGTCCACCCCAATTGGCCCGATGTGATATATCCGTTGCGAGTAGGTTTACTCGAACAGAACATTACCACGCTATCGCTGCAAATGCCGATTCTGGCAAATGATGCCGATCCACGTGAGTATGCCATTTTATTTGCGGAAGTCCCTGGACGTATAGATGCGGCGCTGGATTATCTTGATGACGCCGGTTATCGCAAGGTCACGCTGGTAGCGCACAGCATGGGCGCCGGCATGGCCACCTACTACATGTCGCAAAGTGATAACAGTGCAGTAACCTCGTTGGTAATCATCGGTATGAGTCCCGGAATCGCAGGTAAGCAAAACATAGATGCGCTGGCAAAGGTAAAAGTGCCGGTGCTCGATCTGTATGGCAGCCAGGATCTCGAGCCTGTGTTAAATTCAGTCGAGCTTCGCGCCGCGGCAGGTAACAAGGGTGCCGCCCGTGAATTCAAGCAATCAAGAGTCGACGGCGCGGGTCATTTTTTCCAGGGTCATGAAGAGGCTCTGGTGCAGCAGGTTATCGACTGGCTTGAAGCACAACGCAATTAATTAACGGATATACCGATACAGATGGTACGAGTCAAAAAAAGCTGGAACCAGGATTCGGCGCACAGATCGCTGCCTCAAATGGCCAATGCGATCGGTGCGACGATCTGGAAACTGGCGGCCAATGTTTTGCTCAACCTGGAAAACGAGAACTTTGAAACCACCACCCAGGGCCAGCGAGTCGATATTCTCGAAGAAGTGGTCTGCTACCTGGTGCATTTCTGCGATCGTTGGATGTATCCACAGGCTGATCAGCAACAGCGTACCGAATTTATCTCCTCCCTGGTCAAAGACATGGCGCGTATGCTCGAAGATAGTCGCATCGATGTGCAGGGCGAGGCTGAGTACCAGGCCGCCTTCGTAGACAAGCTAAATCAACGCTCAAAAGATTATGCCGGATTCAGTTTCAGTGACGAGGAGGGCGGCAGTTTTGCCATGCGTTGCCGCCTTGGCACGCACCTGCAGGAAAGCATGGGTGAGCGTGACAATCGCTGGATACCCGACTACATTGTCGGCCGCGAAGCGCCCGAGATTGAAGTGGCGCTGAAACGCTCGCTGGCAGGGCTGGTCAGCCTCGGAACCTGATCACCTATATCAAGCTATTCCCACAAAGGCGCACTACTGTCTGGAATAAAATGCCTCTGCACGGGGTAGGTCATAAAAATCTACACCCTACTGCTGTTTCGCATCGTGTAGCCTTAATTTTAGATGGCGTCCCACGGGAAAACCGGTGAAGCCCCACGCGCCTGACCGGGTCGGTCCGACGCATCGGGCCTGCGGCTTCCTGAAAAAGTATCGATTTTAACGGGCAAGGCGAGACTCGGCATCCCTGTCTCGACTCGCCACAGGCGGCGTCCCTGCCGCCTGACCCGTTAAAATCGATGCTTTTTCAGCACCCGGCCTTTACGGCACGAGGGACTTCACCGGTTTCCCCTAACAGTGGGTGGCTACCTCGGGGGTAAGTCAGCAAAAGTGTAGCGAGGCAGGACGCCGAGCTCCAAGCGGTCACATGGACGTGCCAAACGGCGCAGTTTGCCGTTTGGGAGCGCCTTTTGTGGGCTTTCACCCGAGGTAGCCTTAGCACTTCAGTTAATCTGTGATCAGTGTTTTTTACTCTGCACCGCGGTGCGCGCAAGCGGCTTACCGACGTATCCGAAGGGCGACTTTGATGAGTAATTAGCTACCTTGAGATAGCTCTAGCTAGCTACCCAGTTTGAGAAATTATCGCTGGATTTGGCGCTACCGTCTTCGTAGCCCGCTTCATAGGCTTCCGTCAGGCGCTGCTCTTCACGTTGTGGATGCCCCAGGTAACCACCTTGCCAGCCAAGAATATATTCCTGCTGTACTTTCATTTCTTCCATCTGGGTGATGGCGTCACGATAGGCTTGATTCATCGTAAACTCCTGCTTCAGGTTAAGTAAATTGGCGCCTAGATTAGCAAATTTGTATTTTGGCGGGTATATCCCTTCTAGTCATCTTCGCGCATCATAAGGTAATACTGGTATTTCATCGTCGCCGCGCTGCCGGCGATAATCGAGACGATCGTCAGAATCGATCCCAGCGCCAGGGTTGAAACCCCGGTAATTCCCTGGCCGATGGTGCAACCCATCGCGAGCACGCCGCCGATGCCCATCAGCAGCGCACCGATTACATGCATCATGAAATCGTGCCAGGATACAAACCATTCGATGCGAACCTTGCGAAACAGCACTGTGTAGAGCAGTGAACCGACTACGACTCCAATCACGGTGGCGACGCCAAAGGTTAGAAATATCGCGGAAAAGCCCTCTTTGAGATATTGCACGATATGTCCGGTGGGCCCGATAAAAGTGAGTGATTGCGCGCCGGTAAAAAACGGCCGTTCATCCATGAATTCGAGTTCGTCCAACAGCGTGACCCCGCTCGGGCCGGCGGTGACATACCAGCCGATAATGATCAGCAGGCCAATGATCAGGCCCGCCGATATCAATTCGATATTGCTGCGAAAATCCGCGCTGCGCAGTATCCAGTAAAGCAGTGGCAATCCAGCCAGCAGAGCGATAACCAGTCCAAGCGAAGCTGACCATTCGACACCAGACGATACCAGACAACACCGTTGCGATATCCTGGCTGGGGATGCCATGGTTGGCGAAATCGATGCTAAGCGGCAGCATCCACTGTAAAAATACCAGGTAGCCGAAGTTGGAAAACAGCATCCACCACGCGGCAACGCCCATGATCGCCAACACCACGAGCGACTTCATGTTTCCCTCGCCCAGGCGCACCAGGGTCTTGTTACCACAGCCGCTGGCCAGGGTCATGCCGACACCAAACATCAGGCCACCGACCAGGTGGCGAAGCCAGATAAAATTAGCGCTGCGATAAGGCGGGTTGGAGGTTTCATTACTGGTGGTCAGTGATAAATCGATACTGCCCGCATATTCGAGCAGACCAACGCCAATAATCGCGGTCGCTATCGCCAGCAACCAGGCACGCATGCGACTCAGATCGCCGATGTTGACCCAGTCGGAAACGGCACCCATGGTGCAAAAATTTGCCTTGTTGGCAATCGCGCCAAAGATCACCGACAAACCGAAAGCCCAAAGCAGTGATTGTGAGTAGAGATCGAATTGCATCTTACAGTGTTTCCCTTGAGCGGAATTGGAGCGCTAAATTATAGCGCTATTTTTCGGCGCCTGACTTCTCTTGACTACCGCCGGCGATTGCAATGAGGGCGTCTTCGATCGCACCCGGCGCGCACATGATACTGAAAAAAGTAGCGCCTGTATCGCTTGCTATCATCGGTAAATGCGGCCAGCTTAACGCAATCCTGAATCTGCCGTACAGTGCTTCAACCTGGTTTCCGTAAACCAGGATTTCGTAAGGCAGGTGGGCGCTATGCCGGGGCGAATCCCTATCGATACGACCCATGATATAAGCATCGCTGCTACAGTCATCCTGATCGACGCCGGAAAGTCCGACGCCAAACAGGGTCATGGGCTTTTCGTTGATATCGGGACTCAGCCTGAGTTCGAAAACCTGGCTTGACGCGGAAACCCGTTTGGCCAGGTTATCGCGTACGGTGGCCACTGCCTGTTCGTGCGAATCGAAGTAATTAAGCATGCTGGGGTCGTCAAAATATTCCATCATGAAGGTGTAGTGATACTTGCGTAAATCACTCGCGGTCAGTGACAGGTCGCCGCTACCGAAGTTTTGTTCGAATTCCAGTACCGATTTCAATTGCGTTGCGATCGACGCGGCATCGGCCTGCATGCGATAGGCACTGGCCCAGTAAAGCGGGTTGGTATAAGCGAGTTCAATTTTGTCATTGTTACGGGTAAGCGAAACCCGCAGCGTGGCACCGTAACCACCACGCTCGCTCCTGGTGGCGAGTTCACGCAGCTCCAAACTGGAAAAGACCAGTATGACGGTATCTGCATAAGGCGAGTACTGGCCGATAAGGTCGAAGCCGGCGTTTTGCAGTTTTGCTTCGACTTCGGCGCTGACTTCGGATAGTGATTCTGTCGGTCGATGCTGGCCGCCAGCACGAAAGGTTTGAGGCCGTCTGCGGCAATCACGACAGGGCTGGCGAGTAATAGTATCAGGCCCAGAATCTGGATTATCAGCGGCGAAATATTTAAAAGTTTCATTTAGCTATCAGGTGTGGAAGCGAGGTGGTGACGAGCAACGGCCTTCCGGCTGCTGCTCGTCTTTTCCAGATATGTCTAACTGTTAACTGACTAGCGAATGTTGCGACTATACGACCAGGCCAGTTCCCACTGATCCATTTCGATCTCGATTTCCTGCGTCGGATCGAAAGGACTGTCGCCCTTGACCGATTTGTTAGGTGCGTACATGGCGGCAAAGTTGAACGAGCTGTCGTCATCCAGTTGCTTGGTGAAACCGGCGGTAAAGTGTTCTTCGATGACGCCGGGCGCGAGAATATTAAACAGATGTCTCGTCGTCCGGGATGGGCTGATCACCGGTGCTGTAGCCGACCCGCCAGGTTGTGTCAAAATAATCCCACTGGAAACCGACCTTGACGACAGTCATGTCTTCCCAGCCGAATCCAGCGCCGTCGCTGCCGCCGAGGCAGCCATCACCGGTACCGCCCGGGCCAGCACAGCTGCCGTCGGTAAGCCCATCAATCGAATTCGACACGGCATCGACGTCTTCGTAGTTGATTTGTTGTACATCAACTACCAGTACGCCGGTTTTACCGATATCGACGGCGAGACCAACCGTAAAATTCGACGGAATATCGAAATCACCGTCTTCGGCGAACAGTCCGGAGTAGTCGTCGAATTCGTCCATATCAATTTTGGGTTGGTAGGCGGCGCCGATGCGCCAACCCGGCACAATTTCGGCCTGCACTCCGACGCGTACGCCGAGGCCGGTGGAATGGTCGTAGCCATTGTCGCTAAGATTTTCCGCATCCTGGGAAAAGCTGGCAAAATTATCCAGTCCCTTGGCCTTGAAGCGCTGGTAGACACCGATACCGCTGATGCCAAAGGAGGAGTTTTCGGTTATTTTCCTGGCATAGGTGGCAGCCAGGAACAGCTGGGCCAGGTCGACGCCGGCGGTGCGGTCACCGAAGGTGCCGGGCAACGTCACGGCGTTCGGTCCCACTGGGTGTGCCCTAATGTGGCGGTTCCACCGTCGTACTCGGTATTCAGGCCACCGTTGCCGAAAATCGAAATGCCCACTGTGCTGTCGTCGTCGATAACCCAGTTATAACCGAATTGCGGGATAAGAAAGATATCGTTGTCGCTGTCCTTGTCCTGATCGCCGTCACCGATAGTAGAACGGACAGTTTGCGCCGCAGGGCGTGCCTGCTGGCACGGCTGGACCACCTTTAGCTGTGTATGAGCGGTCCGGTGCAAACACGGCCGCACCGATATCGTAGCGCGCACCCTGCCAGACCATGCCGGCGGGGTTGTTCGCCGCCGCCAGTGTATCCTGTGAAAAGGCGACACCGGCGCCAGCCATGCCTTTCTCGGCGATGCTGGTACCGTGACTGAAGTAACCGTTGGTGGCCCAGCTTGTTGCCGGGAATGTGAGTGCAACCAGTGCACAGGTCAGAAATTTAAGTCGAACCCTAATCATTAATGCCTCCTCGTGTTCGCTTGGTTTTATTAAAATAATTATTGCTAGATAAACATTGCTAGATAAACAGGTTGACGTCTGATTCCCCGGCAAATTCGAAAAAGGTGGTTGCGCCCGCATAGTCGATGCCGTC
>CAWCBX010000139.1:0-3772 GCA_963793595.1 uncultured Gammaproteobacteria bacterium
CACCTTTTTCGATGGCGGCACTAATATCGATGAAGCCGCAAAGGGTCTGGCCGACGATGTGGCTGCTTATCTCGATGAAATTGGCAGCAGCAATCGACGCGTCGCGATCGAGTATGTCAATCCTTCGGTAACCCAGGCGCTGGAAGCACGCGGCATCGAGGTGATCGACGGAGTACGCATCGCCGAAACCGCGCGCCTGATCAAGTCTGAAGACGAAATCGCCTGCATGCGCTGGGCGATTGCGGTCGGCCAGCACGGTGCCGGGATGCTCAGGCAGGCCTTGCGCCCCGGAGTAACCGAATTACAGCTTTGGGGGCTATTGAATTACACCAACATCGCCAATAACGGCGACTGGCATGAGGGGCGAATGCTGTCTTCGGGTTCGCGTATCAATCCCTGGCTGCAGGAAGCCAGTGCACGCAAGATCGAATCAGGCGACCTGGTTGGGTTCGACACCGACATGGTGGGCCCGTTCGGTTACTTCGTCGATCTGTCGCGGACATTTCATTGCGGTCCGGCCAGGCCGACCCGGCGGCAGAAACAGATTTATCGCATGGCAGTAGACGAAATCGAGCATAACCTGAAACTGGTCTACCCCGGCATGACCCTGAAGGAAATGCAGCGACAGGCTTACCCGGTTGCCGAAGAATGCCGCGAAAACGCCTATCCCTGCATCATGCACGCGGTCGGTATGTGCGATGAATATCCGCAGGTCAAGCACCTGTTTCGCCAGGAAAACCCCTACGACTGCAGCCTCGAGGCAGGCATGGTGGTATGTATCGAAAGTTACATGGGTCCGCTCGGTGAGCGTGACGGCGTGAAACTTGAACAACAGGTGCTCATCACCGAGGATGGTTACGAATTGCTCACCACCTATCCCTACGAAGAAGCATTGCTCGACTGAAGAACCAGGAGACTTGCAAATGGCCGATTTCGATCTTGATAAATTCATTCAGCAATTGCGCAGCGCGGCGCTTGAAGCCGACGCAAAGACGAGGGTTCGCGAGTTAATGCACGACGCGTTCCTGGATCCGGAGGCGATCAGGGCGGCGATGCCGGTGTATGAAAATGACGATGAAGTCCTGTTCGAAGACGATAGTGTCTCGATCTGGTTTGTGCGCTTTCCACCTGGTACGCATGTGCCGCCTCATGATCATCAGACCACGGCGATCATAGGTGTTTACGAAGGCGCTGAAGATAACCACTTTTACCTGCATGAACCAGGTCGACTGGTATACAAGTCGAGCAGGCGGGTCGGACCCGGCGACGTAATCGCGCTCAAACCCGATGGCATCCATTCGGTCGAGGCGGCCGATGGCAAGCCATGCTGTGGCATTCACGTCTACCTCGCAGCGCTGACCAGGATCGAGCGCTCCCTGTTCGAATGGGACTCGGGAGCCACCTGTCGGTACAGCGATGAAAATTTTGAGCTGATGAAACGGGTGACTGATTAGTTATCTCTCTATGGGCAGCTGCCCACTAATTTCAATTATAATTTTATTGGGCTGAAAACTTGTCATTACTTCTTCCCGGGAGTAGGGTTGGTGATATTGGGAAGCAGTGAATCATCCGGGATGAGTGACAGCACCGAATCACTTTTAAATGAAATAGAAGCTCACTGCCGTATCGCCGGCATTGCCGAGTCTACTTTTGGCCGCCAGGCAGTTAACGATGGCAAACTTTGTGTGCGCCTCCGCGCCGGAAGAAATGTAACCCTTGAAACAGCGCAGCGCGTTCGGGATTACATCAGACAGCAATCGTCGCCGGCCGAAGATAACGCCACTAAATCCAGTGCCGGGGCAAGTCGGCCAGGCAGCAAGGGGGATAAAAAAATGAAACATAATGTCACCGATGATCGCCCGTTTCGATTCTACGACAATCGGCAGAAGTACCTGGCCTTTGTTAATACCTGTAACGAGAAGTGGCGGGTGGCGGAACGGGCCACGCAGGAACTCACGCATCTGCGTCCTTCACCACCGGCCTTGCGTCTGTTTGACGCGGGGGTCGGTGACAGTACCGTATTGAGTCACCTGATGCGCGCGATGCACCGCCGCTTTCCGACGATACCGTTTTTCATCGTCGGCAAGGAAGTGAGTCTTGAAGACGTGCGCCTGACCCTGGAAAAATTACCCGATCGATTTATCGAACATCCGTCCAGCGTCATTATCATCACCAACCTGTACTATGCCGAGGCCCCCTGGTTGATGCCGAATGATGTCGCCAAGGCGGCCGCGTTGAACTGGATGGAAGTCCCCTTGCAGGGTGATTCGGCGCACGAGTTTGGCGAGCAGTTGCGGGGTATGGACGAGGAACTGGTCGATGGCTGGCAGGTAAAGGCGAACGAAAAATCGGGTAACCCGATGTATGTGCGACCATCGGTCATGGTTCTGTTCCGTGAGGACCATCGTTTTTTACTGGACGATGTAATCCCCAAACGCGGGCAGGCTGCTGGTGGTGATTATGACCTGATACTGGCATCACAACCCTGGCGTTCACGCATGAGCGCCGATTTCAAAATCAAGCACGTGCTCGCGCCACTGGTAAAAAGTCTGCGTCCGGGCGGCCGGCTGTTAACAGCGCAATCCTGCGGTAATGACCCGGGGCTCGAACTGGTACGCAAAATCTGGCCCGATGAAGACCCGTTCAAGGTTGATCGTCACGAATTGATCAAAACCCTCAAGGAATATCTCGGTCGCAGCGCGCAGAAGTACAACTTTAATGCCGGCTCCGACGCCAAGTCGCTGTTGCGTTATCACATGCATACCCTGCCCACCGAAATCGGCGAAGCGATCGGTACCTCGACCCTGTTCGCCGCCTGGAATGCGGCTATTTATGTCGGCCAGATCGAAGACGAGCGCCTGGAGCCGGTGGTATCGTCGGGTGACTATCTTGACGCTACCGCCGATATTTTACATAAACACAACGGTATCTGGTTCAACGATGAAACCTTCGTCGTCTCGAGAAAGCGCGACACCTGACGGAATGTCACGGCGGATTCGAAACCATTTTCGTGCAGTATCCGAGTCCCTGATAAAACCAGGTTTCAACCCGGTTATGGTTCGCCAGGAGAACGTCGCTCCAGCGCTGCCCCGCATGCCCGGAATAGCGCCGGAGTTGACTCCTGTGATGCCGGGGTAATGGTTTTATACGAGCAGGATCACGATAAGAACTATCAACAACAATTCGATAGTGCCGACAAGTCCGCCGGCGGGTAGTTCAGTGATTTTTCCCTGTAAACTGGCAATCTGCTCGTCAGTCATTTGACTGACACGTTCGATCGCCTCGGCCCGATCAACGCCTAGCTCAATTAACTCCAGTTCGACCTGCTGACGTTGAGCGACATTGATTATCAATTGGGCACGTTCCGGCTCGGCGTTAAATTGGGCCGTTGGCACCATCGCAGCGTATGCAGGTGACAGCGCTAACCCGAGCAGGGCCATCAGGGTAAATTTTTTGCAATGCTTCATTGTTTTATTCTCTAGACGGACTAATGCAAGTATAGCTTCAAAAACAGAATTTTCCTGCCAGGGTCCGAAAACTGGACTCAGCCATCCCCCAGGCCTGGAGCAAAACCATGCGCAGATAAGGAGATAAAGCCTGAATAGCAACTACACTCAATGTTTAGAGAAATGACGAGATTTTAATGAACCGATGTTTAACTAGCCGCAAAGCAATTGCATGAAAGTTGTAAAGAGCCTTTTCCCGATTATTGTGCTGTTAATTGGGGCGTTTTACGGTTATCAGAAATTTGACCTGTTGTCGCAGAACGCGA
>CAWCBX010000140.1:0-8707 GCA_963793595.1 uncultured Gammaproteobacteria bacterium
TGTTCACCGCTCATATGCTAAAGGATGCCGATGCCGTACTAGCGATGTACCACGACCAGGGCTTACCGGTGTTGAAGCATGTCGGCTTCCACAACGCGGTTAACACCACGCTGGGCCTGCCGATTATTCGCACCTCGGTTGATCATGGAACCGCGCTCGATCTGGCGGGAACCACGCAAGCCCGTCCCGACAGCCTGTTTGCAGCAATCGAATCGGCAATTTTCCAGGCACATAATAAACTCCACAATGCACCAGGCGCGTAAACGTTTTGGTCAGCATTTTCTGCATGACCAGAACGTCATCGAATCCATGCTGCGTCTAATAGATCCACGACCAGGCGAAAACCTGCTCGAGATCGGTCCCGGACAGGGTGCGCTGACTTATCCGCTGCTGCAACGTTGCGAAAAGTTAATCGCGATAGAACTTGATCGCGACCTGGTACCGGTGCTTACCCGGCAGGCAGCGAAGTATGGCGCGCTTGAAATTATCAATGCGGACATACTCGACTTTGAATTATCGAGCATCCCGGGCAATAAAACTTTCCGCGTGGTAGGAAATCTTCCGTATAACATATCGACACCGCTCATGTTTCACTTGCTTGAATCGGCCCAACAAATCCAGGATATGCATTTCATGGTGCAAAAAGAAGTGGCATTGCGTATCGTCGCCAATCCCGGAGAAACCAACTATGGGCGCCTTTCCGTCATGCTCCAGTACCGGTGTGATTGCCAATACCTCCTGGATGTCCCTCCCGGCTGTTTCAGGCCACCACCTAAAGTGGACTCAGCAGTCATTCGGCTAACTCCGTTAAGTAATCCTGAGTATGATGTTGGCGACTTCAGTCGTTTTTCCAGTATTGTGCAAGCAGCCTTTAGCCAGCGCAGAAAGACCATTTCAAACTCACTGAAATCAGTCGTTGATCGTGAAATAATCCTTGCCTGCGAGATCGATCCGGGTTCGCGCGCAGAAAACCTCAGCGTCGCCGATTTCGCCAAATTAAGCAGAGCCTTTAATTGATGACCGAACTCTCCCTGATTGTCGCCATGGACGACAACCGCCTGATAGGAAGCAATAACGATCTACCATGGCAGATGCCAGCGGATCTTGCATTTTTTAAGCGCACTACCATGGGTAAACCGATAATCATGGGGCGTAAAACCTTCGCCTCGATCGGCAGGCCCCTGCCCGGCCGGCGTAATATCGTTATTACCCGTGATTCGGCTTTCAGCGCCACCGGCTGTGAAATCGCCAATGGAATCGAGGCTGCACTGTCATTGTGCAGCGAAGCCGAAGAAGTCATGCTTATCGGCGGTGCGAGCCTTTATCAACAAACGATCGACCAGGCAACGCGGCTGTATATCACTCGAATTCACCATAGCTTCGAGGGCGATACCTGGTTTCCCGAAATCGATTTGGGTCTTTGGAAACAGGAAGCGCGGGAGGATCATGACGCGGATCACGACAACCCCTATGCGTATTCGTTTATGAAATTTGTACGAGAATTTTGAGTTTATTTACGTTAGACTCTTTCGCGCAAATGCAGGAGGGAAAGCCCGAATGGATAACGACGAAAATGAAGAAGTAAAGCACCTGGAGAGTCGAACTTATATCATTGGCAGGGAAGGTCATATCTATATCAATGACGCCACTGTCAGTAAACAGCACGCGGAAATTCAGGTCATAAATGGCGAGGTTTATCTTCGCGATCTCGGCTCGACCAACGGCACCTTCCTGATCAAAAACAATCGCCTGGTACCATTTCACGAGGGCTATGTACAACTGAATCAGCCGATTGTGTTAGGCAATCGGCAGTATACGATTCAAAGCCTGCTGGAAATCGCCGGCGCTTTTGCCGCGCAGTTCGACGATTCTTAACGCCTCACCGCCGCTTAACACTATCTGTCGAGCCAGCCGCCAGTTACAGGCCAACGGCGAGCAGTAACACACCCACAATCCACAACCACGAGCTCGAAGTTTCCTCCTCCTGTTGCTCTATCGGTTGCGAATTTGTGACATTGAATTTTTGTGATTCCTCGGCGTCGAGGAAACCCACAGGCAACGGCTTTTCTTCCTCGATAATCAATGCTTCCGGCGTTGCTGTACCATACTCACCCATCGCCATCAGAATTTGCACTTCCTCATCGGTAGTCAGCGTAATCGCACCTTTGAGTACCACTGCGTGCAACTTGGCATCCGGATCATTACGACTTACTGTCTGTGAACAATCATCCTGCTTACATAGTTTGATTACATACTCGGTACCACGAATACCAATAGTTGCAAGCCCGGTTTGAACCTGATAATTGGCGAGCGCACTGGCCCCTATCGAGCCGGTAAGTTTACGCAGGCCACCACGTAGCAGATCAAGAATACTGCTACTGTTCTCGTCATAGCCCGCAGTAATTACATATTCACTAATCTTGAGCACCGAGTCCTCTTTCAGGTGAACTTCGGCACCGTCATCCATCAGTATGTAAAGCTGCGCACCGAGCTCTGTTTCGAGCCGGTCACCTTCGAAAATTTGCGAGTTGATTTGCAACTGATGCACTCGGCCATTGATATCTCTGGCATTGGCTTGACCATCGAGTTGTGCGATATAACCCACTTTTATTTTTGGGCTCAGTTCTTCCTGGTCCAGGATTCGCTTGATATCCACCAGCTTTAGACGGGTACCGGGTATCAGTCGATCAGAATATTGCACAAATGAATACGGATTCGTTTCAATCAGTTTTGCCTTGATCTGCGGCCATAGATCCTGATCCTTGGGATAAACTCGCTGAATGATATCGTCGATCGTCATACCTGAAACAATCTTCAGAATAACTCGCGACGATGGCACTAACTCCACAGTTGCAGCGTTTGTCACCGGTTGAAAAACGGTATATGACAATAGCGCTAGCAATAAGGCAAACAGTTGCTTCTTGTTCAAGATTCTTCACCTTCGATCATAGTTATATCCTCGGCTTTCTGAAATGCCTGGCTCACGAAACCTGCGTTTAGGCAAAACATCGCGAAGTCATTGTCATCCAGCTTGCCACTGGACATACCGGGCCATTTTCTAAATCGCAGACATGCAGGACAAGGGCAAGAAGGTCGTTGATCAGCTTTTTCGAATCAAAGCCAGATCGCATTGAATACACGCAACGCCTGCTGATTTCGGGTCAATCGGACATCAAGCTTTTGCTTGCGAGAGCCTTTAGTAAATCATTCTCGCGTCCTGGCATCTGTAAGATATCGCGACGATTTATCTCCGTCAGTGGCTCCGGATATGACCAAATTATAGTTGTTAACAGGCCGAAGGTAGCGAAAAACATCGCATTTAAAGGATAAACGGATACCTAAAGTGAACTAATTAACTCACCTAAACGGTAAAATTTCATGATTAACCGATAACGGTAATTGCCTGACAGTCAGTGCCTGATTGGCTCACGGTGCAAACCACGATTCTGTGCAGGTTGTTTTCCTGCTGACAGGAAACAACTTCAATTCTTGAGGTTAAGCGGTATTAATTTGCGGTTTCTATCGGCTTTTTGGTATATGAATCGACAAAAAACCAGTCTTCCGAATCGAAATCAATGCGCAGAGCCACCATATGCCCACCCCAGACACAGCCCCCGTCAAGCGCGAAATACCGTCCGTAGCATCCCACCGGAAGCGTAGACCAGTGCCCGAACAACACACGGATATCATCTCGAAGCCTGGATTTCATCTCATACCAGGGGGTAAGCTCGCTGCGCAAAAACTTTCGCGGGCTGCCATTGGCGTCGAAATCAAGTTCTTGCGGCGTCCTGAAATAACGCATGCGCGTAAAAACATTTGTGATAAAGCGCAAACGCCTGGCACCATCGAGATCATCTGACCAGACCGTTGGCTTGTTACCATACATTTTACTGAAGTATTGAGCGGCTTTTTCACCACGTAATACCGTCTCCACTTCGCGCGCGAGTTTGCGCGCCTTGCTCAGTCCCCAGGCGGGGTGAATACCGGCATGCACCAGCACGGCTTTGTGGATCTCGTCATAATGTAACAACGGTCGCTGCTGCAACCAGTCCAGCAACTCGTCACGATCGGGGCTTTTTAGTATTTCTGCCAGGCAGCTGGTGTCACGCGCTTTTTTCACACCGTGATGCAGCGCGAGCAAATGCAGATCATGATTACCGAGTACCGTAACTGCACTGTCGCCCAGCGATTTGACGAAACGCAGGGTTTGCAAAGACTCGGGGCCTCGATTGACCAGGTCCCCACAAAACCAGAGCGTATCCATGGATGAATCGAATTCGATTTTCTCCAGTAATCGACAGAGCTCGGAGTAGCAGCCCTGGACATCACCTATCGCATAGATCGCCACTGGCTAAACGACTAATGCAGAACTCGAGGGGTGGACAGCACAAACTCTTCGATCGGTGCATCAAAATGCGAACCGTCATCGGCCAGCATTTGATAACTACCTTTCATGGTGCCCACCGCGGTTTCAAGCATCGTGCCCGACGTGTATACAAACTGCTCTCCGGGTTTCAGCAACGGTTGTTCACCGACAACCCCATCGCCACGTACTTCCTGTATTTTTGAATTGGAGTCAGTAATCACCCAGTGACGGGTAAGGAGTTGCGCGTTTTGCCTGCCTTTATTTTTTATGGTAATGGTGTAGGCAAACACATAGTAATTCTGTTCCGGATTAGACTGGTCCTCGATGTATCGAGTTTCCACGTCGACCTTGATGTTGTTGAGTACTGGTTCATTCATCTAGTCTGGTTTCCCATTTATAATTGCAGCGACACATCATACCGCGACAGCTGCCTTGATATGCTCATGGCACTGGTAGTTCTTCAGTTCAAAGTCTTCGAAACGAAAAGCGAACAAGTCCTTCACCTGCGGGTTCAGCACCATGGTCGGCATGGTAAAGGGTTCACGCTCCAGCTGTAAACGCGCCTGTGGTAAATGATTGGAATATAGATGAGCGTCGCCAAGTGTATGCACAAAGTCTCCCGGCTCGAGTTCCGTTGCCTGGGCTACCATCATCAACAACAACGCATAGGATGCGATATTAAACGGAACCCCCAGAAATACATCAGCACTACGCTGGTAAAGCTGGCAGGAGAGGCGCCCCTCGGCAACATAGAACTGAAAAAAAGCGTGGCACGGCGGTAGCGCCATATTTTCAATCTCACCGACATTCCAGGCACTGACGATAAGTCGGCGCGAGTCGGGATTGGTCTTGATGTCGCTCACCAGTTGCTGAATCTGGTCGACTACATGGCCATCGGCAGCTCGCCAGGAACGCCACTGCGCACCATAAACAGGTCCCAGATCACCGTTTTCATCAGCCCATTCGTCCCAGATGCGCACCTTATTTTCCCTTAGATAGGCAATGTTGGTGTCACCCTGTAAAAACCATAACAGCTCATGAATGATTGAGTGTAAATGTAACTTCTTGGTGGTAACAAGCGGAAATCCCCGACTTAGATCGAAACGCATCTGGTAACCAAACACCGACCGGGTACCCGTACCGGTGCGATCTTTTTTCTCGATACCCTGTTCGAGCACATGTCGCATCAAGTCAAGATATTGCTGCATTATTGCCGCCCTTTTTTGCCAGAATCAGCAGAATAATGCCAACTATAATCATTGGCACCGATAATACAATGCCCCTTGTCAACCAATCGGTATTCATCAAATAGCCGATATGGGCATCCGGTAAACGGATGAATTCGACGCTGCTCCTGGCGAGCCCATAGAGCAACAGGAAATACCCGGAAACCGTCATCACCGGGCGCGGTTTCGCCGATATCAGCCACAGGGCCAGGAACAACAGAATTCCTTCGAGCAGCATTTCGTAGAGCTGGGTTGGATGGCGCGCGCTAAAACACAATGGCCCGGCGTAATCGACATATCGATCCGGCGGGAATTGTTCACAGGACAATTTCATCGCCCAGGGTACATTACCCGGCGCACCCCATAACTCGGCATTCATAAAGTTGCCAAAACGGCCGGCTGCCAGTCCAAGGGGCACCAATGGGGCGATAAAATCGGTTAATTCAAAAAACTTGCAGCCCAGTTTTCGCCGAAAAACTTCCATCGCCACCAGCACGCCGATAAAACCGCCATGGAAAGACATACCGCCTTCCCAGATTTTGAACAAATACAACGGGTTTTGCAGGAAACTGTCGAAATTGTAAAAAACCACCGAACCGATACGACCGCCTAGCACGACACCAAGCGCACCGTAAAAGATGAGATCGTCGATCTGTTCGGGCTTTACCACCGAATTTTCTGACGCAGCGCGGCGCCTGCCCAGCCACCAGGCACTGGCAAATGCGAACAGGTACATGAGCCCGTACCAGTGAACCTTGACCGGCCCGAGGGCAATCGCGACGGGATCTATCGATGGAAATGCAATCATTACAGAATTATCTGATTCAAACTCATGAGTATGCCTGATCAGGGTGTTATTATCGCACGGAAATAAACCAGAGTGCAGCAACATGGCCAACGAACTTGCCGGGGAGTCCAGTCCCTACCTGCGCCAACACGCCGATAATCCCGTCAACTGGCTGCCCTGGTCGCAACGGGCGCTCGATATGGCCCGCGAACAGAATAAACCGATCCTGTTATCGATAGGATATTCGGCATGCCATTGGTGTCACGTGATGGCGCATGAATCCTTCGAAGATGAGGCGACTGCCGCCTTGATGAACCAGCATTTCGTCAATATCAAGGTAGACCGCGAAGAACGTCCCGACATCGATCGAATTTACCAGACTGCACATCAATTGATCGCCCGTCGACCAGGTGGCTGGCCGCTGACCATGTTTTTATCCCCTGATAGCTGCGTACCCTTCTATGGTGGCACCTATTTCCCGGATAAACCCAAATACGGCATGATCGGTTTTTGCGATTTACTCGAGCGTATTGCCGGGATATTTCAGCAGGAGCCAGACACGATAAAACAGCAGAGCCAGGCTATCCAGCAGGCGCTGATAGACATCGAGATACGCGAAAATCAGAACCAGCGGGCAGCGGACCTCGCTGCGCTAAAGACCTTTGACAGCCAGTTACTTGCAGCGTATGACACCGAATTTGGCGGCTTTGGGCAAGCGCCGAAGTTTCCGCAACCCGCTATCCTGCTGCAGGCCCTGCAGCGAGCTTTTCACCGCTCACCCGGGGATCCCGTCTATGCGGCAATCGAATTCAGCCTGCGAAAAATCGCCATGGGTGGAATCCAGGACCATATCGGCGGTGGATTCTACCGCTACTCGGTGGACGATAAATGGATGATTCCACATTTCGAAAAAATGCTCTACGACAATGGCCAGCTACTGCAGGTGTTTGCACAGGCTTTCCGCTTGACCGGCAAATCGCTGTTTGCCGATGCAGTGGATGGTATCGTGACCTGGCTGGAACGCGAAATGCGCACCGATTCAGGCGCATTTTACGCGGCGCTCGATGCCGACTCCGAGGGTATCGAAGGCAAGTTTTACCTGTGGACGCCAGTCGAAGTCGAGCAAATCGTCGGCAGTGAAGCCTACCCGGCTTTCGCCTATCAGTATGGGCTCGATCAGGCGGCTAATTTCGAGGGCGCATGGCATTTACACAGCTATTACGATACCCCACAGGTTCGCGAAAAGTTTGATTTCGACGAACAGGAGTATGCGGCGTTAAAGACAGACACGCGCGAACAGTTACTCGCGGTGCGGGCAACTCGCATCCGCCCTGGGCTCGATGACAAGGTACTGACCAGCTGGAACGCACTGGTGATTCGCGGACTGGCATCTGCGGCCAGGGTCTTTATGCGTCAGGACTATTTCGACATTGCGCAGCGATGTCTACGCGCGCTTAAAAACGAATGCTGGCGAGATGAAAGATTACTTGCATTGAGCGCCAGCGACGATAGGCAGCTGCCAGCTTATCTCGACGACTACGCGCATCTGCTACAGGCGATTCTCGATTGTCTGCAGTACGAATGGAGCGATATCGATCTGGCGTTCGCCGTCAAACTGGCCGATCAATTGCTGGATTACTTTGCCGATCAGGACCATGGCGGTTTCTTTTTTACTGCCAGCGATCACGAAAAATTAATCCAGCGACCGAAATCCTGGCCAGATGAAGCGATGCCAAGCGGCAATGCGGTCGCCGCTCTGGCCCTGCACCGCCTGGGATTGTTAACCGGGCGCCAGGCTTATACTCGAACTGCAGAAAAAGCGTTGCAATCGGTGGCCGACAATGTCAACCAGACACCATTCCACGCGGCCAGCTTCGTGGCCCTGCTCGAAGCGGTGAACAGACCACCGTATCAAATTATTCTGCGTGGCGAGCCGACTATCCTCGCTGTCCTGTTTTCGATGGAAATAATGCAGATCAATGTAAATGTTGTGAAAAAGCTCATAGCTTAAATCTACCCCAACCAGAAAAGTATTTGTACCGATTCCCTGTCCAATTTCGTTTCCGTAATCCATCTCTAGAGTCGTATACGGCAAAAGAATATTTCCACCCCAATTTGTCGTATCAGCATCTTCACCATAATTCATAAACATCATTCGTCCGTCTAGTGTCAGCTTTTTAATCGGTTGATAGCGAACTTTAAAAATAACCTCCCTAAAATTAGCCCCAAGTGGGTGCGCCAAAGGTTGATTGAAATGGGAAAAATTCGCCGAACTATCTTGATGCGTATAAGTATAAGGCCTAACCCAATTTAAATTCGAATTGCGTA
>CAWCBX010000141.1:0-4478 GCA_963793595.1 uncultured Gammaproteobacteria bacterium
GTATATTGTTCATGCTCTCGCTGGTTACGGCGTTATTCTCCGCGGTGCTCGATAATGTTACAACCGTGCTGCTGATTGCACCAGTTACGCTCCTGATCAGCGATGAACTCAAGATCAATCCCTACCCTTTCCTTTTTGCCGAAATTTTCTCTTCGAATATCGGCGGCACCGCCACCCTGATCGGTGATCCACCCAACATCATGATCGGCTCGGCGGTCGGGCTGTCATTCAATGATTTTCTGCTCAACCTCGCGCCCATAATCCCTTTGATCCTCGCCGTCACGCTGGGAATTATTTACCTGGTCTGGGGGCGCGGTATGCACGCCACCGTGGACGCGCGTGAGCGAATTATGAAGTTCAAGGAAAAGGATGCGATAACGGATGTGAGGCTGTTGAAACAGTCGATGTTTGTGCTTGCCCTGGTGATTTTAGGCTTTGTGCTGGCGCACCCGCTACGGCTTGAACCCGCAACTATCGCCATGTTCGGTGCAGCCCTGTTGCTGCTGTTATCCAATTTCAAGAACGATGCCGAGGAGCAGTCGGAGGAGGTGAACAAGATCTTCGCTGGGGTCGAGTGGATTACCATTTTCTTCTTCATCGGACTGTTTATCGCGGTTAAGGGAATCGAGGAAGCCGGTGTATTGCGAATTCTCGCGGACATTGTCATCAACTATACCGACGGAGATCTTACCGTTACGGCCCTGACCATCCTGTGGGTTTCGGCTATCGCATCAGCAGTCGTGGATAACATACCGTTCGTGGCAACTATGATTCCGGTTATCAAATCCATGGCACCGACATTCGGCGGTACCGAATACCTCATGCCGCTGTGGTGGTCGCTGGCGCTGGGTGCTTGCCTGGGCGGCAATGGTTCCCTCGTAGGGGCTAGTGCCAATCTTATCGTTGCCGGTTTCGCCGAACGCGCTGGCCACCGCATCCGCTTCCTTCCCTTTATGCTGATGGCCTTCCCGATGATGTTGCTGAGTATTGGTATTGCCAGTTTTTACGTTTATTTTCGGTATCTCTAACCAATGACCGCAGGTAAATTTCCATGAACGTAGAACAGACGTTGACTTGCACCATGGTCGCAAAAGCAGGGATGACTGTGCGGGAGTTTTTTGAGGAATGTACTCGAGTCAATACACCCGGCCTCCCCTTTTGTGATGCTAGCGGCCAGATAACCGGGCGAGTTACGTTGAAGAACGTCCTCAAGCGTGGCTGTCTTCCAGAATACCTCGTGGAAATGGCCCATGTTCTGGGAGAGCAGCTATCCAACCTGCAGGATATGAAGGCCGAGGCAGAGCAGTTACTCGGCAGCCCCGTTGATCAGTATACTCAGCAACCACATTTATCGATCACATCCGCCTCCTCGGCGGTCAAGGCACTAGCCATGATGGAGCGAGAAGATACCAGTTACATCTTTGTCGTCGACGAGGGGAAATACAAAGGCGTGGTGACCATCCATGGCCTCGCTGAGGCAATGGCAGGCTACAATTCATCGTAGCTGAAAAACCAGGTAAAGGATCGCTTTGGGTTGTAGATCGCCGCTGCTTCGCCGAGTTTGGGCATCGGTTTTCTACAAAGGAGACGCTGAGACGCGCCCGACAGGCTGCTACCCTTAATCCTTAGGGTATGAACGTCTGTTATCAGGGATTTTGTTCTTCATTCCAGAAATACTATGGTTTCAGGAACATAGGCAGAGCACTGTGCAAATAGCGCTTTTTCCAGACCACAAAAAGAACCCCGCTTGCGCGGGGTAAACAGGGGGTTAAAGGATCGCAGCTCAGGGAAGCCGATTCTTGTTTTTATTGTTATCGCTTATTTTTACAGGGGGATAAGACGAGGGCCCCCCTGGCTGCGATCACAACCTGGATGATCAGAAAAAAAACCAGTAGCGTGGTCATACTGCCGCCACCGTGGGAATGGTCCTCCTCGTAATAGAGCTCTGCGTAAGGCAGGTCCCAATTACGCGCTTCAATCATGACGTCCCTGCCAAGATATTGATAATCGAGCACTTCGCTGGTCACCATGTAGGCATGATCCAGACTGTAAATTTCGACCAGCACCGAGTAATAGCCCGGCTCATAACCCTCGAGCAACTCGGTTTGCACTTCATAAGCGTCGCCGACATCATCGATATGAATTGAAAACAGATCGGTAGTGAAATACTGGTTCCAGGGCCCGCCTTCGCGACTCAGGTATAATTTCGCGTATACCGTGGCACTGTCGTAACTGACATCGACATCGAAATAGATATTGATCGCGTGATGGTAACCATCGCCATCGAGGTCGGAAATTGTCTGCACATTGGCATCATAGATCTCGAACAACTGATCGTATCGGTTGGCAACACCTGCATACTGCTGCGTCACAGTCGAAGCCGCATAATTCTCCGAATCGGCGAGCCTGGCCCTGCTCTGCGGTTCAAGCTGCTGTATCAGTTGCGACAGATCGGTGTCCTGATCAAGCTTCAGCTTGCCCACCGACCGACTCGACTGTATTTCCCCGGCGGCAAACGCAGGCAGGTTCAGACCCGGCAGTAACATCAATATGAATGCAAATGCCTTCATAGCAGGTTAATACTGACTGTAGTGGTTGCGCTTCGAGTTGCGGGATCCATTGTGGCTGGACTGATTGC
Organism: uncultured Gammaproteobacteria bacterium; assembly: GCA_963793595.1. GTDB lineage: Bacteria > Pseudomonadota > Gammaproteobacteria. The sequence goes on from CAWCBX010000141.1 coordinate 2,639, forward strand.
GCTTTGGTTTATGGTATCCACCGTGACCACCATGATTCCGCTTCGAGTTATGGTATCCGCCGTAACTACTACTATGACGGGGCCGGTGCCCGTAATGGTGTCGCTTGTGATGGTGCTGGTAGTGGTGGCGATGGTGGTTGTGATAAAGAATCGAGCCCAGTGCGATAAACGCGACCGCCGGCGCAACAATGCTATGATCATGATCTGCACTGACTGGTGTGCTCGCCAGGGCCAGGGCGACCAGGCTACCAACCGCCATGACTCGAAACTTGTTGGATTGTAGCTTTTTCATTTCAACCTCCAGTTCATATCAACGATGGCGGCAATGTAACGCCAGCAGACTTAATCCAGGCTGAATCAAAAAAGTATTCGTATGAAATAATTACTGACTTATACTCGCGCCCATGAACAGCATAAAATTAGAATCTGGTAACTTTACGCCGTCCAAGATTGTCTGCATCGGACGCAATTATCTTGAGCATATAAAAGAACTGGGCAACGAAACCCCGGACGAGATGGTGATTTTTAACAAGCCCAACTCGGCGATTTCAGAAAAGCTCCATGCGACAAGTGGCGAACCGTTGCATTATGAGGGCGAAATTTGTTTCATGGTGCGCGCCAACAAACTGCATGCGCTCGGCTTTGGTCTCGACCTGACTCGACGTGAATTACAATCGAAACTGAAAGCCAGGGGTCTGCCCTGGGAACGCGCCAAGGCTTTCAATGGCGCCGCCTGCTTTAGCGATTTTGTTACGCTCGGTGACATAGCACTGGAGAGCCTTTCGCTGCAACTCGAAATCAACGATGAGCTGCGCCAGGACGGTGGTTATGACCTGATGATGAACAAACCCGGGCAGATACTGGCCGGGATCCAGGACTTCATGGAACTCGAAGATGGTGACATCATCATGACCGGCACTCCCAAGGGGGTCGGGCAGGTACAGGCAGGCGATCGTTTTGTCGGCAGGATCATATCCGATGGGCGAATACTGGTCAGCCAGGAATGGCTGGCAGTATGACAGGCACAAAAAAGGCCGGACATTCCGGCCTTTTTTATAAATTACGTTGGCTTCTTACAGCGCCTTGATCTGCGCGTTCATGCGGCTTTTATGGCGCGCGGCCTTGTTGTGGCTGATCAGCCCGTGAGTCGCCGAGCTATCGAGCACCGGCACAACTTTTTTATAAGCTTCTTCAGCGGCTTTTTTGTCGGCGCTGGCAATCGCGGCAACAGCTGCCTTGAGATGGGTCCGCATCATTGAACGACGACTGGCATTGTTCTGACGACGCTGTTCGGCCTGGTTTGCACGCTTGCGCGCGGATGCTGAATTTGCCAAGGTCTACTCCTGGGGTCGGGCTTAAAAAATGAGGCGCGCATTATCTTCACTGCGCCCGGCGCTGTCAACCTAAAAATGACTGCCATACAACCACTTAAATGCTAGAATTCGCCGCTTTTACTGAGCCGAAACAAAACAGTCTGAACCCCTGAATGAGCGCGCTGATCAAATCAACTGCCGCGGTAGGCTCGATGACATTACTGTCGCGCGTGCTGGGGCTTGCCCGGGATATCGTTATTGCGCGATTCTTTTCCGCCAGCGATGCTGCGGACGCTTTTTTTGTCGCCTTCAAGATTCCAAATTTTCTGCGCCGACTATTCGCCGAAGGCGCTTTTTCACTGGCCTTCGTGCCGGTGCTTACCGAGTATCGCAGCAACTACTCAGCCGCGCAGACCCGGGACCTGATAAATCGGGTTGCCGGCACACTGGGTTTAATCCTGTTGTTACTCAGCCTGGTTGGTGTCGCCGCTTCGCCAGTGCTGATCGGCATTTTCGCCGCCGGATTT
>CAWCBX010000142.1:0-7514 GCA_963793595.1 uncultured Gammaproteobacteria bacterium
ACTGGTCCGAATTCACCGATATCAGGGTCGAAGGCCTGGGTGAAATAATCGAGTACCTATAGGCAAAACAATGCGCCTGATACTGATTGCAATAATGTTGTTGTAGTCGGCTTGTTCGGCAGTCTGGATTCGCGTTCGATTCGCAAAAGTTAGACGGTGACGGTTCGATTGCCGCGGTAAATAGTATGCTTATTCCTTGATCGCTATCTTGCCGACAACCGGCTGCTCCAGTTTCAGGTAATCGCCGCAATCCATGCGCAGTATTTGTTCGTGGGAACCGGCGTTAAAACAGAGATCGTCAATCTCGGTTATCATCTCATCGACGAACACCCGCATATCGTAGAGCGATCCAACCGGCGGCATGGCGCCAGGTTCGCAGTCTGGAAACGAGGCTTTGAATTCATCCTCGTTCACGAGGCGAGCTTCGTTTGCACCTGCCAGACTTCTTAGTGCTGCCAAATCCACGTGGCGCGATGCGGGTACTACGGCCATGACTTTCTCGTCACCCAGATCCACGATGATTGTTTTAGCAAATTCGCGTCGCGGCACGAAAGTCGAAGCTGCGGTTTCACGCGCGGTATACGTCGGGGAATGGTTAATGCTGATATATTTGATATGCTGTTGGTCCAGCATTTGTTTCAGTTTTTGCGCAGGCATCTGACTAAATCTCACTCGAATTCGACCTCTAAAGCATTACAGATAAACCATCTGCGTAACCTGATCGATATCAACAGTTATGCCGATTCATGATTTCGCATCCACTAATAATCGCTCTGCTCCGGGATTTCAGTTACGCGACTTCAGGGCAGCAGTTTTTGCAATGCTTGTCGAATTCTGAACGTTTCAGCTTGCCGCTGATGCTTATCTCGCGCCGGTTTTATCCCAGTAAGCATCCACGCGTGCCTGTATTTCAGCGATGCCTTGCTCGTCACGATGCGGTTCGAACAGGTGTTTGAAGCGACCCTGCAGCTTCAGGTACTCGTCGACAGGTTTACGTTGCTGCGGAACCCTGGTATGCCGTACTTCTCCGTCGATATATTCCTTTAACGGCCAGACGCCGGTCTGTACTGCGAGCCGGCCGATTTGAACACTGAGTTCGGGGTCATAGTCCCAGCCGGTCGGGCAAGGCGCCAGTGAAATCAACATTCGGGGTCCCGACATGGCTTGTAATTTCTCGATCTTTTTTGCCAGGTCGAGCGGTTCAGCGGCGATGACGGTAGCCACGTAGGCGGGATCGTGTGCCGCCCATATCGAGAACAGGTCTTTCTTGTAACCGGGGTAACCATGCGATCCCTTACTGGTCGAGGTCAGGGCGGCATGGGGGGTGGCGGCGGAGTATTGCTGGCCTGTGTTGCCGTAACCCTCATTGTCGTAACACAGATAGATAAAATCGAGATTCCGATCCATGGCTCCTGAAGTGGCTGACATTCCCATGCCGTAAGCGGCACCGTCACCGGTTACTACGACTACTTCGACGTCTTCCTCCGCAGGCAGTTTTTTCTTCTGCAACAGTATATCGACGGCGTCGCGCACGCCTTGTGCGCCGGCAGGTGCCGACGCCATCGAGGTATATAACCAGCCCCCATGAAACGGAGTGAATGGATAAACTGACAGGAGTGTCATACAACCGGCCGCGTTCACGAATACCGTCTTGTGACCGAGAATATCGTACATCGTATGCAGGGTTTCGAGACCACCACAACCCGCACACATCGGGGTGCCGGTTCCAAGCAGGTGGGTGGAAGGCATGTCCTTCATACGGTGGAAGTGCACGGGTGATTGCTTGATCATAACGACTGCCTCAGCGCTGGTGAATTTCGGCGTGTTCCGCCCGCGCAATCGCCTGCAGTTTGCGCATTTCAGTTAATTCGTTCTGGGTGTAAAGCAGGCGAGGGGGTAGTGACTCGCCACTCTCATATGCCTGTTTCAGCTCATCCGCGATGGCAAAGAATTCTTGCTGGTTGATATCACGACCCCCCAGGCCGCCAATGTAGCTTCCCAGCAACGGAGCATTCTTGAGACCGTAAAGTGCAGTCGCGAATTCACTATGCAGGACACCTCCCATACCCATCGAGATATTTTGATCAATGACACCCACCGCACGGCGTCCCTGTAACAATTGCCTGATGCGTTGCTGCGGGAAGGGGCGGAACAGTCGCGGACGTAACAAGCCGGCTTTCCAGCCCGCGGCACGCAGGCTATCGACTGCATCACGCGCCTTGGTGGAGAAGGATCCCAGCATAACGAACACGTACTCGGCATCATCCATATGGTAGCAATCGATCATATCGTAACGTCGCCCGAAGATATCGTCGAACTCGTCGGTAATCTCGTCGTAGACTGACAGAGCCTGTTGTACAGCCAGGTGTGCTTCATAGCGAAAATAAGAATAGGGGCCGCCTCCGAGCACGGCCATCGCCTGGCTCAGGGGTGAATTACCCCTGAACTGGAGATTTTCAGGATCATAATCACCGACAAATGCCTGCGCTTTCGAAGGGTTAGCCAGATCAACCGGTTCGCGGGTGAAGGAAAGGTAAAATCCGTCGAGGTTGACGATCGCGGGCATGCGCACATCCGCATGCTCAGCCAGACGGTAAGCGATCAGAATGCTGTCGGCAATTTCCTGGCAGGTGGCACAATGAATTTGCAGAAAACCGCTGTCACGTGCAGCCATGATGTCATTGTGGTCAGATTCAAGCGTAATCGGAGAAGCCAGGCCGCGGGAAACATTGACCATGACGAATGGGGTGCGCCAGCCAGCGACGGTATAAATCATTTCCATGCCGTAGAGTAGTCCCTGGCTCGAGGTTGCCGTAAATGCGCGCACCCCGGACGACGCCGCGGCGCCGGCAGCAGTGATCATGGAATGCTCGGATTCGAGCGTTACCAGTCGCGCATCCATATCGCCCCGATCTATCCAGGCGGCGAGGTCTTCGATAATTTCGGTCTGCGGGGTGATCGGGAAAGCCGGGATATAATCAACCCGGGCGAGTCGAGCGCCCCAGGCGGCGGCGCTATTGCCGGTCAGCAGTTTACGCGTCATGCGGTCTCTCCTGCTTCCTGTTCAATTGCGATGTGTTCTGGAATCGATTCGATTGCATGGGGTGGACATTGAGCGACACAGATCAGGCAACCCTTGCAATGTTCGTAATCGATCTCCGGGTAACCATCTGTGCGTACGTTGATCGCCCCATCGGGGCAGTAGGTACTGCAAATCCAGGCGCAGCCACTGCAGTTGTCGTAATTGATAACCGGTCGCATGGTGCGCCATAAGCCGGTGCGGACCTTTACGCTGGTAGCGCCTGCGTGAATTGCGAGATTGGAAATCTCGGCATTTTCAAAGGGTAGCTCAATCCAGTCCGGTTTGACGTAGTCGCTGGCTGATGGTCGTCCACTTTGCTTGACCAGGTCCGCATGCCTGACCATATCATCGAATTCACTGACTGCAATGTCACGGTTCTGGTTGATAATATCTTCGTTCAGGTGACCGAGTTCCTCACCTAAGGCCTCTATTAACACAGCGCGAGAAATAACACCTGTTAGCGCGGCTGCGGCGGCTGCACAACGACTGCCGATAAAAGGCAGGGTGGCGCGATCCTCGGCATCTTCCCGCGCTGCGAGTGTCAGAATGCTTGCGTCGGTGTTAAGTCTTTGCTGCCAGGTCGAGGGGCTTGCATGACTATTGATCAACAGGACGGTGTGCGCATCCATACCCTGGGTAACCCCTGCCGCGGGCATGCCGACCAGGCTGTCGTCAGCAACGACCACCAGGTCCGGGTGACTGATGATTCCGCGCTCGTTTATAGCGCACTTGTCGGCACGAACATAGGCGAAAATAGGGGCGCCGCGTCGTTCGGCGCCATAGCGCGGCGCATCCTGCACTTCGTAACCAGCCTTGAAGAATGCCGTGCCGAGAATCCGACTAGCGGTCTTCATCCCCTGACCCCCGCGACCATGAAAACGAATACGAAACATGATTTCGATCTCGCTTAAAAAATATGCCAGCGACGATGACTCATTGCCTGATCAACTCGTCGGCGCGCCATCGCCAGCGCGGCATCGCGGGGTAGAATCTGTTCCCGCTGTGCAGTTTCGAGCACTTCGCGCGTATTACGGCAAAGTTTTTCTTCGATTGATGCGAATACAGCCGCTTCACCGCCCCCCTGGTACTCGATCGCGGCACAGATGACACCGCCAGCGTTGGCAATGAAATCGGGAATATTGAGAATACCCTTTTCATGCAGGATCTTTTCCGCGGCGTAGGTAATTGGAATATTCGCACCTTGCACTATCATTTTGGTATTGAGTCGATGCACATTGCCCTCGTGAATCACATCCGGTCGGGCTGCCGGGATCCAGATATCGCACTCGATATCGATGATTGCGTCGCCATCGAGTTTTTCACCTTCTTCATACTCGATAACGCTCTTGCCGGCAGATTTCAGCGCTATCAGGGCATCGATATCGAGCCCGTCGGGATTATAGATGGTGCCTGCACTATCAGAAACGGCAACCGGACTCGCACCTGCCGCGCATAAAAACTTCGCAGCGTGTTTACCAACGGCACCGAAACCCTGTATGACGAAACGGGCGTCCCCGATACGAAGTTGACAGAAATCCTGGGCGACGATGACAACATGGCTTAAACCAAAACCAGTTGCACCAATTTCATCGAGCGGGATTCCGCCAAACTCGCGCGGCACCCCGACAACTCGACCTATTTCATCCTTGATCGACGCCATGTATTCCTCGTTGGTGCCCATATCGGGAGCGAAAATGTATTGCTCCTCATCGCGAAGCGCACAGCAGAAACCCCGAATCAGGGTATCCTTCTGCGCTTTGGGCATTTTCGGGTCACCTACCAGAACAGCCTTGCCCCCTCCATGCGGTAGACCTGCCGCGGCATTTTTGAAGGTCATCGCCCGCGCGAGTCGTGCACATTCCTCGGTAGTAACATCAGCCGCCATGCGCAGGCCGCCCAGCGAAGGTCCCCTGGCAACATTGTCGATCACCAAAACCCCTCTCAGACCGATATTGGGTTCGTGAACATGGATTACCTTTAGTGGACCCAGATCATCGGCAAGTGCGAAAATATCATTCATCCCTTATTTTCCTGGTGTCTGGTGATTAGTTCATTTTCTACGCAATAAATTTGGGAATGTTGATCCTGATCAATGTTGGAAGCTTCTACATGGCTAATAGTGGCGACTATATTTCGATGCCAGGCAGGGGAAATACCATGAATAGTGATCCGCAAGCACTTGCGAAAGAGGTGGTCGAGTCATTTAAGGAATTGCTGGATGGAGACCTGCGAGAAGCGATCGGTGAGCATCATTTCCATGCGCTGCACGGACTGGTCACGGAAGCGATTGCCAAACAATCAGAAGTGATACTCGAGCTGCTGGAGCAAAACCTCGAGCAACTCAAGTCTAAGATGATAGAAAGGCGTCCGCTCGAACTTTAATATTGAAAACAGAGCGATCGGATATAAATCTACTCACATTCAGATAAAACCAGGAATTTCTCCTCGTCGTCTTTGAGGTACAGGTCTGAGTCCTTGAAACTTGCCTGGTAGTTCATGGGTTTCCCTTCTGAGCGCTCGAGGACCATCGTATTCAGTCCCTTGAGCCGCCATTTACCGTTATTTTCATATAGCCAGCCCGAGGTCGAAACCTGCCAGCTGCCATCTTGTTTAAAACTCCAGTAAAGTGGCCTTGTGTTTGACAGAGCACTATGCCCGGCATCCTTGTTGGTTTGCCCGGTGAGCTCTCGATTGGTACACCAGTTGCCGACCATGTAATCCTTTTTTAACTGGTCTCCGGGTAAGGTGTCAGGCGCATCCAGTATTTTATTCCCGGCACATGCGGAAAGCAGTAAGGCGAACGTTAGGGAGGCAAGCGCGAGGTAGAATTTTTTATTCATGGTGACCTGGTTAAAGTAGATTAGCGATTTTTAGTTGCTGTTTGCTGACAGCGGCGTAGGGTTCATCACGGGTTTTATCATGCACCTGCATTCGATAATGGATAAATGACTCGCTGTCCTCGTAATGCATGAATGGATTGCCATCGACCTGTTCGCCGAAGGTACTGGTCGGCTTGACCGAATAATTGTGTCCCGGGTGAATCAGCATATCCTGCGGCAGTCGCCGCTTCATGTTTTTCAGGGTTACGAACATGTCTTCCGGACTGCCGCCATGCAAATCACAACGCCCGCAGCCGAAGACAAACAGGGTATCCCCGGTAATGATCTCATTGCCGAGTTGATAACAGGCCGAGCCAGGAGTATGGCCAGGAGTATGCAGGATCTTGATCATGGTTGTACCCAGCTCGAGTTCATCGCCACCATGATGCAAGCTGGGTTTGTCCAGTTCGTGCTGCCAGAACTCGTACTCGGGCTTGAGTAAATGCACTTCGGCATTGGCGTGATTGAGTAGTTCCTCGATGCCATTAATGTGGTCATGATGGCTGTGCGTTAACAGTATATCGGTGATGTTCAGCTCATACTGATTAGCCGTAGCCAGGATCTTATCGACTTGCCAGGCCGGATCAACTACTGCGCAGCGACGACTGGTGATATCCTCGATCAGGTAAACGAAATTTTCCATCGGGCCTAATTCCAGGGCGTGCACCCTGAATGCAGATTCTGACATGATTTCCCCTCGTTTTGAGGTATGCATTATACGCTTATGCTGGATTTTTTCGCCATTTCTAATGACAATAGCCACCTTTTTTCAGACTCGGAGTTTCCGGGTAAATTGTGGCAGGCATAAAATGAGTAAAACATCGGTAAACAAAGTAGTTCTGGCCTATTCGGGAGGTCTCGATACCTCGGTAATCCTTAAATGGCTGGAAGATGAATACGAATGCGAAGTGGTTACCTTTACTGCTGATATTGGCCAGGGAGAAGAGCTCGAACCGGCGCGCGCCAAGGCGGAGAAGTACGGGGTCAAGGAAATTTATATCGAGAACCTGCAGGAAGAATTCGTCCGTGATTTCGTCTACCCGATGTTTCGCGCCAATACCGTTTATGAGGGCGAATACCTGCTTGGAACGTCGATTGCGCGTCCGTTAATCGCCAAGCGACTGATTGAAATAGCCGCCGAGACCGGTGCTGATGCGGTCTCGCATGGCGCCACCGGCAAAGGCAATGACCAGGTAAGATTCGAACTCGGCGCCTATGCGCTCAATCCTGATATCCGGGTCATCGCCCCCTGGCGCGAGTGGGATTTGAGTTCGCGTGAGAACCTGCTTGCCTATGCCGACGCGGCCGGAATCTCGATCGAAAAGAAAAAGGGTGGTGGCTCGCCATACTCGATGGATGCGAACCTGTTGCATATTTCCTACGAAGGCGGGGAACTGGAAGATCCGTGGTTCGAGGCAAACGACGGTATGTGGCTGCGCTCGGTATCTCCCGCAAATGCACCGGATAAACCATGCTATCTCGAACTCGGCTTTGAACATGGCGATATTGTCTCGATTGACGGCGAGCGAATGAGTCCTGCGCAGGTGTTGACC
>CAWCBX010000143.1:0-56520 GCA_963793595.1 uncultured Gammaproteobacteria bacterium
TGTGGCGCCTGTGGTATTTGCGCCGGTTCCTGTCCCGCTTCCAATCCATTCAGGAGTTCGCGTGCACAGTTGAAGACCGGTATCGACATGCCGCAATTACCAGTCGATGAAATGCGCCGGCTCACCCGGCAGGCCATCGAAGAGATATCGGGAGATTTGAAAGTCATCGTCTTCGGCTGCGAACATGGTCTGGATGTCATGCGCATGGATGGCGGTGATACCCGGGGTATTAAATTGATCTGTAGCGGCATGTTGCCGCCGACCCTGGTCGAGTATGCGTTGAAGCAGGGCGCCGATGGAGTCATGGTGACTGGTTGCCGTCACAATGACTGTTATTTCCGCTTCGGCAATCGCTGGACGCGGATGCGTTTTGCCGGGGAGCGTAAACCGGGTCTACGCGGCCGCGCCGAGCGTGAGCGCATTCGCATCCATGGTGGCGCCGAGCCGGACAGGCGTGCCATCGAACAGGACCTGGATGAGTTTCGCCAACGCCTGCGTGAACTCAACCAGGCCGCTGCGGCGGCGTCGGAATGAAAACGGACCGTGATGGCTGAAATTAACAACAAGCCGATCCGCTACCTGCTGCAGGCTGTTAATTACGGCGTCTTCATGGCCATTATCTGGTATTTCGCCACGGCGCCTTCGGTACGTTTAATCGGCGCTAACGAGGCCAAAATCACCATTGCGTTTGCCCACGCCGGGCAGCTACGGGAAGCCTGTCGCAGGCTAAGCCAGGAAGAATTGAACGAACTTCCACCTAACATGCGTAAGATAGACGACTGTCCACGCGAGCGCTCTCCGGTCACTATCGAAGCCCGGCTCGATGGCGAGCCGTTGTACAGCGCAATATTGCAACCGCCGGGTTTATTCGGCGATGGCGGCGTCGACGTTTTTTACAGCGGCAAGATCGCTGCCGGAGAACACTATTTAAACCTGAAGATGAACGATAGTGTCCGCGTCGAGGGTTTCAATCACAATTTCGAACAGCAGGTTAGCGTGGACCCCGCCCAGATCTTGCTGGTAGGCTTCGAGCCGAGGCGTGGCTTTGTCATCAAGGAAGCGAAGAACTAGACGGGTATTGCGTGTCTTGAGTCGCCAGCAGTAAGGAAAAGGAACAATAAAACCAGGCAGACGCCAGCCGGGATGCCGGCCGAAGTTGCGGCGCCGGTCAATCAGCGGCATACTCGGGTGGAGTCAAAATTCCTGGGGGGGTCAGTTTGACGCGATACCATTTCCACGCTAGCGGGAGATCCGGGCGCAACGCGGTTTCGGCTTCATTCGGTCGAAGTGGTCTGTTGAAGCTCGCATTCCTGGTTGCGTTTGGCCTCGGCTCCGCGATCATGCAGCCTGCAGTTGCCGCGGATGCGGATGCTGCGATTGGCAACATGCTGGCAGATATGTTGCGCGCGAGTCGGAGTGTCGTCTCCGCCAGTCAACCCCTGATTAATGATGCGGCTCTCGGTGACAAGTGGTTCACCGGTGAAAAGCTCGTGCGCGAGGCCGAGGTCATTTACGCGGAGCGCGTCGGTACCGAGCTGATTGGTGATGGTCTTTCCGCGCGTGACCGGCGCCTGCTCGACGCGCAAAGACAGGCAATGCGCCAGGTTGTCGACAGCCACCAGGATGAGATCAACCGGCTCGGCGTCGGTTTCAAGGGGTTTATACCAGCGGTATTTGCGCGCCTCGCGAACGAGGAATTCGTGGCGCTTGCCGGCACGGAAGCACGAATCAGGGTAACAGCGCCAACGAACCTGGTGCGTAACCGCAAGTCGCGCCCCGACCCCTGGGAAAAGAATGTCATCGAGACCAGCTTGCTGGCCGCCGACTGGCCGAGCGGAAAGTCTTTCACTGAAGAGGTTGAGTTCGAGGGTCGCCCCGCGTTTCGCATGCTCCTGCCCGAATACTATCGTGAGTCATGTCTCGCCTGTCATGGCGAGCCCATGGGAGAACCGGACATCACCAGCTATCCGAAGGAAGGTGGCAAGGTGGGAGATCTTGGCGGCGCGATAAGCATCGTAATCTTCCGATGAATGCGTCTGCGACGGGCTCTATCGCAGTGCAAACTCATCATGGAGCGCAGCCCGGCCTGGGACGACTCGGGTCCATGCCGCTCTGGGCTCGCCTGGTAATACTGACTGCCGCCGGGTTACTCAGCCTGATCGGATCCTCTTTGTACTTGTCGACGGCTTTGCATCAGACGGCAGACCGGACCACCCGGATGAAACAACTATTCGACGTTGTTGGGGCTGCCGGGAAAGCACATGTGACCTTCGGCGAATTGCGCTACTGGCTGACGGACCTGTCGGTGAGCCAGCTGGTCCTCTCGGAGCGCAACGCGGTGGCGGCGCGGGAAAAACTGGATACTCACCTCGAGCAGCTCGTCAGCTATGACGCCGATACCGTTGCTGCGATCCGTAAAGAGGTCAGAGCCTATTTCTCGCAGGCGATGGATGCTGCTGACGCCTATACCGATGGTAATCGAGTCATCGGAAATACCTTGCTGGGCAGTGCGCGTGCGCACAGCGGCAAGGTCGACGAGGCACTGGATGCACTCGTGGAAAGGGTTAGCGCCGTCGCGATCGATGAGCGCCAGAGTGTAGTACGGCGCGCCGATGCATCTGCTCGATTTGCATTGTATCTGGTCATCGCCCTGTCTTTGATTGGCCTGGGTCTCACGGTCATGGTGCTGCGCTCGATCGTACAACCGTTACAGCGGCTCAACGATGCCATCACCGCGCTTATGCAGGAGCGCTATGATCTGGAAATTCCTGCCGAGGAAGGACACGAATTCGGCGCAATGGCGAGGACACTAAATCTTTTCCGTGAACATGCAATCGAGCGTGAGCGACTGGAAATCGAGTCTGAGCGGAATAAGCAGCGACTGATCCAGGCGGAGAAGATGGCCAGCCTCGGCCAGCTTACCGCGGGTATCGCGCACGAGATCAAGAACCCGCTGAACTTCGTCAATAACTTCGCCAAGCTGTCAGACGAACTGATGACGGAGCTGGCCGATATTCTGCAAACACAGATAGCGGCCCTGGACGAGGAGAGCCGTGACGAAGCCGAGTACCTGTTGCGCACCGTGCGCGAGAACCTGGATAAGATTGCCGAGCATGGTAAACGGGCAGACTCCATCGTCAGGAACATGCTGCTGCACTCGCGTGAGGGGCCTAGCGAGCCGCAGAATGTAAATCTCAACAGTGTCGTCGACGAGGCGCTAAACCTGGCCTATCACGGCATGCGTGCCGAGCATCCGGGCTTTAACATCGACATGGTCAAGTCGCTGGCGCCGGAAGCCGGCGAGGTCGAATGCATCCCGCAGGACCTGATGCGGGTGTTGCTGAACCTGATTGCAAACGGAATGTATGCTGCCAACCAGCGCAGCGTACAGGCGGACGAGGAATTCTCGCCGACTCTATCTGTTACCACCCGTAGCAAAGGCGACAAGGTCGAGATCGAGGTGCGCGACAACGGCGTCGGCATAGCGCCTGAAGTGCGCGACAAGATCTTCATGCCCTTCTTTACCACCAAGCCCGCCGGCGAGGGAACCGGGCTGGGCCTGTCGCTGAGCTACGATATCGTGGTCAAGCAGCATGGTGGCGAAATGACCGTGGATAGCCAGCCGGGGGAATTTACCGTGTTCCGCGTGACGCTTCCCCGGACCCTGAACATTTCTGCGGCTGAACCTTCCATTGCCGACCCTCTAAAATTACGTCGTGCTTCCGACGGGGTAAACGGCCAATGACGGTGCGTATTCTGATGGTCGACGACGAGCCGGATGCGCAGGAGCTGTTCCGGCAGAACTTCCGCCGCGAGATTCGCGAAGGAACTTACAGCTTTGATTTCGCGCTGTCCGGTGAGGCGGCGCTGGAGTTGCTGGGCGGGCGAACGCCACCCAGGGTGGTTATGGTACTTTCCGACATCAACATGCCGGGCATGTCGGGATTCGAGCTTCTCGCCGAGGTGCGCAAGAAGTGGCCCGATGTCGGCGTGTTCATGATCACCGCTTATGGCGACAACAGCACCGAGACCAAAGTTCGTGAACTCGGGGCGGTACATTTTCTGACCAAGCCGGTTGATTTCGAAGCCTTGAAGGACGAACTGTCGCGAATCCTCGACAATGGAAGGCAATCCTGATGATGTCGAGGATTCTTGTTGTCGATGATGAACCGGATCTCGAGTCCATGGTTTTACAAAACTTTCGGCGTGAAATACGCCAGGGTGACATGGATTTCCTGTTCGCCTGCGACGGCGAAGACGCCCTGTCCCAGCTGGATAAAAATAGCGATGTCGACATTGTTATCAGCGACATCAACATGCCGAAAATGGATGGACTGACGCTGCTCCGTCACATACAGGACCTGGATAATCGATTGAAGACTGTTATCGTCTCCGCCTACGGCGATATGAGAAATATTCGCACCGCGATGAATCTTGGTGCTTTTGATTTTCTGACCAAGCCGATCGATTTTTCTGATCTGGAAATTACACTGGGTAAAACGATCACTGATCTTCAGTCGCTTCGAGAGGTGCATCGTTTGCGCGAAACGGCAGAAAAAGCGAAGCTCAGTCTGGCGCGATATTTTTCACCTAACCTGGTGCAGCAACTCATTGATTCACCAGACTCGTTAAATCTGGATGGTGAGCGTAGAGAGCTGACCTTTGTGTTTACCGACCTGGCTGATTTTACTCCTCTGGTTGAATCGCTTGCGCCTGCTGTCATCGTATCCTTGCTCAACGAGTACCTGGATGAAATGACAAGAATTGTCTTTCGCTGGCACGGTACCGTCGATAAAGTGGTTGGGGACGCCGTGCATGCCATATTTGGTGCCCCACAGGAGCAGTCAGATCATGCCACCAGGGCGATCGCCTGTGCCATGGAGATGGACCAGTTCGCCGAGTCATTCAGACGGCAAAAGAATGCCGAGAACATCCCGCTTGGCGTTACGCGTATAGGCGTACATACCGGCCTGGCCATGGTCGGAAATTTCGGTGGCGAACAGTATTTCGATTACACCGCGCATGGCGATGCGATTAATACGGCCGCGCGTCTTGAAGCTGCAAACAAGTACCTGGGAACTCGTATATGTGTCAGTGAACAGGTGGTTGAGCATATACCTGCTTTCACCGGGCGGCCTGTCGGGACCGCTTTGCTGCCCGGAAAAACCGAGCCGCTGAAATTATTCGAACCGCTCCCCGCAGAGCGCATGGAATCATCCGCGATCCAGGCCTACCAGGCAGCATTTGCAAAGCTGGAAGCCGGAGACCCGTCAGCCAGCCAGGCTTTTGCCGCGGTGGTTGGAGAATATGCTGGTGATCCGCTGGCCACCTATCACCTCAGGCGAACCCTGGCGGGCGAAACCGGTGTCAACATAATCCTCAGCGAAAAGTAGTTGGCCTGCTGAAATCAGTTCATGGTGAGCACGATCTTGCCTGCCATACTGCCTTTTTCCAGCTGGGTATGAGCCGCCGCCACTTCTTCCAGGGGGTAGGTTGCGACCACGTTAGGCCTGATACGATCTTCTGCCAGCCATAGCATCGCCCGACGCACAATCTCTCCCTGACGCCGACGTTCTGCTTCCAGGCCAAACCACATGGGGGTCAGCATCATCACGTTGTGAATACTGAGGTTATTGTTGTATGCGGTTTCATCTTCGAGGTCACCCGGTGTACCCATCAGGGTCACGATTCGTCCGTAAGGCGCCATCGCAGTTAGCGTTTTCTGAAATACTTCCACACCGGCATTATCGAAAGCCACGTTAACGCCCTTGCCATCGGTCCATTGCCGAACTGCGGTGACAAAATCTTCATCCCGGTAATTGACGACGAGTTGGGCACCGTATGAAGTCACTAGCTCCGCTTTTGCGCTGCTGCTGGCCGTTGTCGCGACCCGTGCCCCCAGTCCGCTGGCAATTTGCAGCGCAACATGCCCGGTACCGCCCGCGCCCCCATGGACAAGGATGGATTCACCTGCCTGCAATTGCGCACGTTCGACCAGAGCCTCCCAGGCGGTAATAAATACCAGCGGCAAGCTCGCAGCGGTAATAAAATCAATCGCGTCGGGTATTTTCGCCAGCAACCACTCCGGTACCACGGCATGGCGGGAATAGGTGCCATGGTCTCCGCCCACACCACCATTGCAAAAGCAGACCCGGTCGCCCACTTTGACCGAGGTGACGTTGTCACCAACGGCCTCCACCACGCCGGCGCCATCATGACCCAGCACGGTGCCGGGCCCTTCGCCGATATAGGTGCCTAAAGCACGGAAAAATGTGTCGGCGGGATTGACCCCCGCCGCTTCCATGCGAACCAGTACCTCGTCAGTCTTGCCGGGCCAGGGTAATTCTATTTCATCTATGGCAAGAACATCGGGCGCACCGAATTCGCTTAATATCGCGGCTTCACTGGTAAAAGTCATAAATTACTCCAACGGTCATCAAGCAATGGATTAATGAATCGTTGCATCTATAATAACTCTCTAAACAGGTAACATGAAAGGTATTGTGTACCAGCCTAAATGGGGACATAGTATCCCTGATTAATGCGACAGGCTATCCTCATTCAACCATGTCCATACTTCCGGTAAAACTAAATCCCGAGAACCTGCAGGCCGAACTGACCAGGCTGTGGCATCGCGAGGCATTCTTTGACGCGACGCAGCGGATTGCGCGGTTTGGATACTGCGAATGGGACTACGCAAACGATTGTATCAAAACCTGTACCCGGGAGTATGCGCAGATTTTTCTGATGACCATCGATGAGGTTATTGAAAGCCAGGATAGCTGGGAGAAGGTGCTACTGCAGATACATCCGGATGACCGGCAATTGTACACAGACTCATACAGGCAGGATCTAGGTGCCGGGTCGCATGAAGTCGAGTATCGGATTGTACGCAGAGACGGAGAGATTCGACACATCAAGGAAATCGGGGTCGTGGTTTACGACGATGCGGGCGAGATAACCGGCTCGGTCGGATTACTGCAGGACTTTACCGAGCGCAGGGAACGCGAGCAGGAACTCGAGTATCGGGATGCGATGGTTCAGAAAATCGAGACTATGACCGACGTCGGATATTTTATCTGGGATCTGCAGGCAGAGAACTATACCTACATAAGTCCCGGTTTCGCCAGGCTTCATGGCCTGACAGTAGATGAGTATCTGCAGCGGGTTGAATCCATCGAAGATGATCTTGCCGATGTTCACGAAGAAGACCTTGAGTTTCTGCGGGATGCCTACCGGCGTCGACTAAATGATAAAAAGGATTTTTTTGCCGAATATCGTATTACCCGCCCGAATGGCCAGCTTCGGTGGCTACGCGAACAAGGTGCAGTGGTGCAAAATGCTAGCGGCAGGACGAGTCAGTCTATCGGTATCCTGCAGGACATAACCGAGCAAAAGAATGTAGAGCAGAGCCTGAGAGACGCGAAGAATTCCCTGGAGGCGATTGTTGCGGATCGAACCCGCGAACTTGCCGATACGATAGCCAGGCTTGAAACGGAAATGACAAAGCGGGAAAAAGATATCTGCTGAGCTTGAAAATCAGAATGCGGAACTGGAGCGATTCGCCTACACCGTGTCGCATGACCTGAAAACTCCTCTGGTCACGATCAAGGGATTTGTGGGCCTGTTAGGCAAGGATATTGCCGCAAACGATATGACACGGATAGCTTACGATTTTGAGAAAATCAATGCGCTGCCGACACGATGGACAAGCTTTTAAGCGATTTACTCGAGCTCGGGCGAGTGGGTCGAATTATGGGTGAAGCGGAAAATTGTGATCTTGCCGAGATCGCGGCGAAGGCAATTGATCTGGTGGAGTCGGAGCTTCGCGCCAGGCATGTAGAAATTGTAGTAGAGGATTTGCCGAGCGTAATGGGGGACCCGACCCGGTTACTGGAGGTGTTCCTGAATTTGCTTGAAAACGCGATAAAGTTTATGGGCGGGCAAGCGCAGCCCCGTATATGTATAGGCGCGCAGGAGAGGGACGGCATGGTTTGCTGTTTCGTACAGGATAACGGTATCGGCATAGACAGGGATTATCACGACCATGTATTTGGCTTGTTTGAGCGACTGGACGCCAAGGTCGATGGAACCGGGGTCGGACTGGCGTTGGTAAAGCGCATCATTGAAGTGCACGGTGGGGAAATCCAGGTTGAGTCTGATGGTTCGGGCCAGGGCTCCAGGTTTTTGTTTACGCTACCCGGTTGAAGCAGGCATTAGCGTCTGTCAGCCAAGCTGCCGGCAATGCGTTTCGCGCAAAAACAGCCCGGCGATAAACGCAGTGAAGTTCAGTATCAGTAAACTGTTGAACG
Source organism: uncultured Gammaproteobacteria bacterium (assembly GCA_963793595.1). Lineage (GTDB taxonomy): Bacteria > Pseudomonadota > Gammaproteobacteria. The sequence continues at coordinate 8,313 of CAWCBX010000143.1, forward strand.
CCAGGCTGTAGTTACTCGCCGCATAAACGCGTGCACCATCCAGCATCTCACCTGTCCAGTTCAGATCCAGCAACCAGCCGATGAGCGGTTGCATCACTGCGCCCGAACCAACGATGCACATGTTCATCAAGCCCAGCGACGTACTGCTGTAGTTTACATCGTTCAACTCCTTCACCGAACCAAAGCAAACCGTCATCGCGCTGCCGCCCGCGCCGATGAGAAAAATTAGCATCATCAGCAACGGGGTTTTGCTCGGGGTGTAGTAAACCAGGACAGCCAGGGCTAGCAATGCGATCATCGAGCCAGCCAGCAGGATAATATTACGCCGACCCATTCGATCCGAGGTCCAGCCGGCCAGCGGTGAAAAAATCGCCCAGCCGACAAAAATCATCGACGTCACCGCTGCTGCCTCGGTGGTTGTATAGCCTTGCACGCTAACCAGCCAGGGTACGCCCCACAAGCCACCAAAGGCGAGCATGGTTGCCGCCATACCGAAACCGATGATCGAACAGATCCAGGTCTGCGGGTTAGTGGTGACCGCGTGCAGGCCTTGTAAAATTCCGGGCCCCGGGCCATGTCGTTTTTGTTCACTGGAGCGCAGCGGAACCAGGAAAAACAGTAACACTGCGAGTACCAGCGCGGCCAGTGCCAGGGCCAGAATTGTGCCACGCCAGCCAATCGACTCGACCATCTGGCGTAACGGCGCCTGCCCGAAAATAGCGCCGCACATGCCTACCGTTTGTAGCAGTCCCGCGAGCAGGGCGTATTGGGTCGACTTGAACCAATAGCCCGCAATGGCGAGGGTACCGACAAAACCGAACGCGACCGTACCGCCAATGAGGGCACGGCCGAGAGACGCCGTGAACACCGAATCGCTGAATGCAAATCCAACCGACGCAAGAGCGCATAATGCCGCGGCAAAGCTCATCAGTTTACGTGGCCCGAAATGGTCGGTCAGCATACCCACTGGTAATTGAATCGATGCATAGGCGTAAAAGTAAAACGCCGACAGCGAACCCAGCGCGGCACCACCCACCGCGAAGTCGCTCATCAACTCGTTGGTCATCACGCTTGGCGATACGCGCTGCACGAAGGCATAGCCGAAAAACAGGGTTCCCAGCGCGAAAGCGATGGTCGCCTGGCGGCGACTTACGGTTGGTAGCTCAGGTTTGGACATGAAAGGGTCAGGAATAAGTAGCAGGTTGTAAAACTATCATGATCCGGGGTAAAAGCAGGCAGTAAATCTTGCTTAAAGGGGGACAGGCCACGTTTTTCGAGCCTATCGGAGCCTGGGTAGAAAAGTGTGGCGAAAAACCTGGTCTGCCCCCGCGGTTTGCTAGCTGTTTAATAGCAGTTCAACCGCTTTGAACGACGAAACCGCCAGCACCATGATGATGAGCAGGAATACTGTCGAACGTTGTTGCTTGAAGGGCTCGCCACGAAATCCCTCGATTCTTAGCAGGATCCAGTCAGATAAAAAGTAAAGCACGATGGCTGCCAGGGTGTAGTAAACAAACTGCATCGCTAATCCATGGTTACATTTCGAGTGTGTAGATATGGAATCCGAGGATATAAATCGCCACCCCGGAAACCGATACGTAGAGCCACAATGGCAAGGTCCAGCGCGCGATGCGCGGGTGCCTGTCGAAGTTGCCCCTGATGGCAAAAAATACTGTCGTCAATACCAGCGGAACGATAACTGCCGCCAGTATTACGTGTGAAGCGAGCAGCGTGAAGTAAAACGGGCGGATGATACCCTGGCCGGCGAACGGCATATATCCGACCCTGGCATGATAGGCCAGGTAGGAGATCATGAACAGGCTCGATACCAGCAGTGCCGCCGTCATGCACAGTCGATGCAGTTCGCGCCTGGCAGTGCGAATAAAGCGGTATCCGGCACAGAGCAGCAGGGTCGCCAGGGTATTCAGTATGGCCTGGAAATGCGGCAGCCACGGGATGATTTCGTCCAGGGTCATGATTTGCAGAGTTCAATGGAACGGGTTGCTGGCATGATATCAGTGACTGGTGCCTTCCGAACGCGAGATTTTGTTGTAAACATTATATTTGCCGACCGGCTTGTTCATGGGTATTCGCCTGACCTCTTCGAGAGTTTCAGCATCATAGACTATCACCGCACCATCGTGCTCCCAGATACTCAGCAGGGCGTATTTACCATCACGCGTGAATTCTACGTGGCCCGAGGTTTTTCCGGGTACCGGGCGCAGAGTTTTGACGATTTCGAGGCTTTGCTTGTCGATAACGTGCACCGCGTCCTTGTTGGGCCCGAAGAAGACGTCAACCCAGGCATAGCGCGACTGTTCATGACTGCGCATGAAGAAGCCGGGCCCGAGGGTATCGATCTTGCGGATCACCTGCCAGTTTTGCATGTCGATAACAGTTACCGTGCCGCTGCGTAAGTTTGGTGACGCCATCACCTGTCGCCCCTGGTAAAGCCAGCTGATACCCGAGCCGAGATGCGGCATGCCATTCAAATCGATGGTTGCTATCTTGCGCCCGACCAGCAGGTTAACCACCTGTCCCTTGCGATCGCTGCGTGAGGCGCCGATCAGGTGATGGTAACTCTGGTCGAAAAAGAAGTCGTCGAGATAATCGTCGAGCTGGATGCGACGTACCGGGAAGCGTCCCTGTTCGGCGACCCCCTCGCCCATGCGATAGTCGTGAACGTAGCCGTTGAAAACCACCGGGGGGTCGTCGAGGTAACTGATTTCCCAGACTTCCTTCAGGTCTTTGAGCGCGACGATGAAGCTGTCCCGGGGCGCTGCGGTGTAGACCGCGCTGACGCGTGACGTGATTTCCTGGTTACCATCGCTGACCTCGATAACCTTTACCAGGCTCAGGTCGAACGCGTCGAGCATTACCAGCGTATGCGGCAGGTAGTTACCCACCAGGACGTAGCGGTCGTCGGCGGAGATTGCGGCGTTGCGCGTGTTGATTCCAGCGCGTACCTCGGCCACTTTTTGCAGACGATACATGTCGAACTTGGTAATCCAGCCGTCGCGCGAGGCGAAGTAGACATAGCGGCCGCTGGAAGAGTATTTTGGCCCGCCGTGTAACGCATGCCGTGATTTGAAGCGATGGATTGGCTCGAAAGTATCACCATCCAGTACCGATACGTGATGGTCGCCTGCCTCGACGACGAGAAACAAATTGAGCCGATCGGCGTCATAGACCGGTCCTAGTTCGGCTGCCTCAGGTTTAACCAGGTCGGGGTTCAGTATGCGGTGGCTAGCCTCGATCTCCGCAACATCCCAGTTCGGCAACTGCGCCGGCGGGGTATAGATATAGTCCACCAGGGTATCGATTTCGTGGGTCGACAAGGTCTCGCCGAAAGCAGGCATCTGGGTTGCCGGGAGACCGGTGTGAATCGCGGTCTTTGCCTGTGGACGGCCGAGTCGTTTCAGATTACCGGGCAACAGCGCCGGGCCGGTCAGGCCGAGCCGTTCGGCGCCATGACAGGCAGCGCAATGCTGCTGGAACAGTTGCTCTGCGGTGTCGGCGTGAACTGTGGCGGCGCCCGCAGCAATCACCAGCAGGAGTAGTGCCTGAAGGCTTAACTTCGGCATTGGCTATCTTTAAGTATGAAGGGAGTTGAGAACATGGACTGCCAGGATGTTGCGCGGAGACTGCGGTGGGTCACAACGGGGTGACCTGTTATCCGCGTTCATGGGTCGACCGAGTTGCCTGTGGCGCCTGATTTTTATCGCGCAGGTTGAATGCAGGATGATGAAATGGAGCGGGTAACTTCCATGTTACCCACACCTGCAGCCTGCCTAGTAAACGTCGTGAACCGTGTTGTGGACATTAAATTTGCCCGTCGGCGTAACCAGACGCGCGTCTTTGATGACCTTTTTTAGCTTGAGAGTCTTATCATCGATGATCACCAGGGCGGACTCCTGTTCCTTGCCGCTCCATACAGAGAACCAGACTTCGTCACCCGCCTGGTTGTACTCGGGCTGAACTACGCGTTTCGGACCTTCACCTAGATCAGCCCAATCGGCAATTGGCAGTGTCTTGAAACCCTTGTCGAGGTTGTCAACGTCAAACACCGCAATCGACTGGCTGATTTTCTCACTCGGATTGAGCGGGGTATCCACGTACAGATGCTTTGATTTGGGATGAGTTTTGATGAACAGCGAGCCGCCACCCTGACCCTTGAGCACTTCAACTACCTTCCAGGCATTTTTGGGGTGGCCAGCGGGATCGGTGCCGATCAGGGTGATCTTGTCGTTACCCAGCGCGCTGGTTCCCCAGACCGGGCCATACTTGGGGTGGATGAAATTAGCGCCGCGACCCGGATGCGGGATCTTGTCGACATCGATCATCGCGGTCAGCTTGCGCTCCCTGGAATCGATAACGACTACCTTGTCGGACTTGTTGGCCGCAGTCAGGAAGTAACGGTGCGTGCTGTCCCAGCCGCCGTCATGCAGGAAGCGAGCCGTCGGAATCGTGGTGACCGAGAGATTGTCGATATCTTCGTAGTTAACCAGTAGAACCTTGCCGGTTTCCTTGACGTTGACGATAAACTCCGGGTGCTCGTGCGAGGCGACGATCGCCGCAACTCGTGGTTCCGGATGGTATTCCTTGGTATCCGAGGTCATGCCACGAGTCGATACGATAGTTTTGGGTTCCAGGGTGTCGCCATCCATGATCACGTACTGGGGTGGCCAGTAGGATCCACCGATCGCGTACTTGTCCTCGTAACCCTTGTACTTCGAGGTTTCGACCGAGCGAGCCTCCAGCCCGATCTTGATTTCGGCGACCGTGTCCGGCTTTTCCATCCACATATCAATGAGGTTGACGCGGGCATCGCGTCCGACCACCAACAGGTAACGTCCTGAAGCGGACATACGTGAGATATGAACCGCGTAGCCGGTTTTAACGATATTGATGATTTCCTTGCTGTCACCGTCGATCAGTGCCACCTGGCCGCTGTCGCGCAGGGTCACCGAAAACAGATTCTCGATATTATACTTGTTCATTTTCCGGGTAACGCGCTCGGCGGGAGGCGTAACCAGTTTCCAGCTACCACGCATTTCAGCCATGCCCCATTCGGGCGGAGTGGGTGGCTCGTGCTGCAGGTAGCGCGACATCATTTCGACCTCGGCCTCGGACATTTCACCTGAGGATCCCCAGTTGGGCATACCCGCTGGCGATCCGTAGGTAATGAAAGTTTTCAGATAAACGGCACCCCGGGCGCGCGTAATTTCGGTGGTCAGGGGTTTTCCGGTAGCACCCTTGCGCAACACGCCGTGACAGCCGGCACAGCGCTCAAAATAAATCTGTTTCGCCGCCTTGAACTCATCCGTAGTCATGGGCGGACCCTCGGAGGTAATCATGTCAATAGTTGTCGACGGATCGATTCCCGACGCGGCGCCCTCGTAACGAGTTTCGGCTTCATCTTCCGTTTTCGCCAACGCGTATGAGCTTGCGAAAAGCATCGTTACCAGTAATAAGGAAAGATGGTGTTTCAGATGTTTACTTGTCTGCGATATCACTGCGCTCACCTTGCTGTTTTTGAAAGTGAGGGCAGTATATCTGCAGGTAAAACCATGCCTCCTTGATTATTGTCAAATCGGGCGGAACGATATCGAGAGGGTTTTGGTGCGCAGCCTGATGCCTGAATTTAAAGTTGGATCCAGGTTATGAGCCGGCCTTTACTGGCCACAAGAGCGTTAGTGAGAAAGGAACTACAGATGCGGCATGGTGATCAACCAGGGCCAGACTTCGACTTCCCTGGTTGATCACGGGATGACCGGGTTTACTGGCCGAGACTCGCGTAGTAGGCGGCAAGATTGTCGATGTCAGTATCGGAAAGCGGGGCGGCCATAGGCGCCATCATCGGGTTACTGCGTTGGCCATCACGGAATGCTTTCATCTGGGCTACCAGGTAGCCCGCTTTTTGTCCTGCCAGGTTGGGCCAGATATCATTTGGGCTTATTCCGTTTACGCCGTGACAGGCTCCACAGGTCGCAGCCTTGGTCTTACCTGCGGCTGCATCTCCCGCGAATCCTATGGAGGAATTCAGGCAGAACGCGGTCAGCGCGATTAGTGCAATTTTCTTTCTCATGATTTCGCCTTTTGAATTGAGTTTAAGATCAGGGCAGATACTAGATTGTTCGTTTATCTGCCGCCTTGATTTATATCATGGTAGTCAAATCAATGCAGCAGGTAAATACAGATCTGCCATGCTGATCAGTTTGCCGGCAAGGCCTTGAGGGCTTTTAACTGGAAAAAGTGTTTTTTATATATCGCGGCGATGCCCGCCTGCCAGGGTTCTGGCAGGCGGTAGTAATTATTGTGGGATGGTCGAGGAAAAGTCTTTATTATTTGCGGGAATTTGCTCAGGAGTCGATAACTGCTCCTTGACGCGGGCGATAAAAGCATCGGTTGAGCTATTCGCAGCCTTCTTGCTCGATGCCGCGGCGTTCGGCGGGATTACGACCGTATTGATAAACTGGTCTTCTTCCGCCTCGGCTTTATCTTCTTTTGCGTCATCTTCCGCTGAGCCGAGGTCGAAATCGACCGGGGGTTTGGGCGGAATGATGGCGGCGGCAGGATTAGATTCTGCTGCGCTCGCTGCTGGTTTCATTGACGGGATAGGTGCAGACCCTAATGGAGCTGCTGCTGGAACAGGGTCCTGCATCGGCGGGATCGGTGCAGATCCCAACGGTGTTCTCGGTGGCGTATTTTCCGCTGCCGCACCGGCGGCGGTAGAGTCTCCCATCGGCGGAATGGGTGCAGACCCAAGTGGTGCTGCCGGGGCCGGTGAGCGTTGTGCTGCCGCTGCGGGAGCGGAATCTTCAACCGGCTTCACAGGTGCTGATGCGAACGGGGATGGCTTGTCAAATACGGCTGCCTCGCCCGCGACTTGCGAACCGCTATCAGGGGTAACTGGGGTCGGATCTGCTGCCGGTGGTACCGGTGCTGACGCAAATGGTGACGGTTTGTCAAAAACGCCAGCCTGGTCTGCGGCTTGCAAATCGTCTGCAGGTGCAGCTATCTCTCCCGGTAGTTCTGGTGCGGCCTGGGCTGCGGCCTCGACGACCGGGGTGTGATCTCTGGCAGGTTCGTAACGCGCAGATATGGTTCCAGTATCAGTGGCTGCGCTCTCTGTTTTCTTGAGATTGATTAACTCGGCTACGTTACCGACGCCAATTTCAAATTTTGGCGCAGAGAACTGACTCAGGTAAGCATTCAGACTCGGTTTCAGTCCGTAGCCGTCGGCGGTCACATTCAAACGCCGATTGAGCAGGTACAATAGCTGCAGTACGATCAGGCGGATCGGCGCATCGTCGTTACCGATACCGAGCAATTCACGATTGCTCAAGGCCAGCGGTGCCGCGTTACGCCAGGCGAAACAGCCCTGGGTCGCGATTACTGCAGGTAATGCCTTCATCGGAGTTTCGATTGCGTCTTCCCGGCGATTGTTAAACCACAGCTCGATATTTTCCTGTAACTGTCGGTAGCTGTGTTTTATTCCGTTAAAGCCGAACACGAAGGCTGGCGGTCTACCGATCAGTTCGAAGCGTGCCGTGCGCAATGGATCTTTATGCACAAACTTCTTATTCGGAGCGGGTTTTAATCCATTTTTCTTGGCCAGTTTGACCAGCACGGCTTTATCGATATTGGTTTCGAGTTGAGCTAGCGATGCACAGGCGTTGAGAGAGTCGAAAAAGGTTTTACGGATAAACTTGGCTCTGACTGAAAATACTGCGAGTACAGATTCGTAAAGATAGGCGTCACTGGCTCCAAGCATGCCGATGCGGGGAAAGTCACGATTATAAACCACGATATCTATATGTTCGGATTGGTTACCGAAAGCATCGACGATGCGGCCTGAGCCGACCCCGAAGTTTTCCGGTAAAAAAGGTTCGAGTACAGCCCGCACAAACGCTTCGTTTGCGGCCGTGTCGTTCAGTTCATCTCTTTCGATTGCTGCGATTAAATCGGCTTCGCCTTTTAGTCTTTTTGCAACAAGTTGTGCCCAGTCTTCGTAATTGTTCATGATACCTACCGCTTGAAAGCGTTTCTCTCAGATCATTTTTAGCAGAATGGAAGGAAAGTTCTACATTATTATCAATACTTTAGTACAAATTTGCAGAATAATCCTAGGTTATAGACCCGATATTCGATTATCTCAACTGTGTTTTGCATATTGTTGGGGTATTATGAATTTTTTACATTTTCGTGAATTAATGCGATTAATCGACCCTTCGGCAACAGATTTTGATGCAATTCGAAGCCAATTCCGCTGGTCGATACCTGAAAAACTCAACGTTGCTTACCAGGTTTGCGAGCGGCATCAATCGCGCGCACAGCAGGTAGCCGTTTACTATGAGAACGCTGCCGGCCAACGTGCGAGTTATAGTTTCGCCGATTTAAAAAGCTACTCCGATCAGTTCGCCAACGCACTACGCGCGCTCGGTATCGGGCCGGGTGATCGGGTGGCGATCGTATTGCCGCAAACGATCGAAACCATTGTCGCGCATCTTGCTATTCACAAACTCGGCGCAGTGTCACTACCGCTAGCCATCCTGTTCGGTCCCGAGGCGCTTGAATATCGGTTACGCGATAGTGGTGCGCGCGCTGCTGTTGTGCATGCCAGCCGCTACGACGATATCAAGTCCCTGCAACCCGAGCTACCCGATTTGCAGTCCGTCATAGGCTGCGGCTGCGGGCTGGCGCAGGATGAATTCTGGACCCTGTTGGCGCAGGGAGCGGATGATTTCACCATGGTTCAAACCCGGGCAGACGATCCCGCCTGCCTGATCTATACCTCCGGCACCACAGGCCCTCCGAAGGGGGCGTTGGTGGCACATCGGGCGGTAGTGGGTAATTTCACCGGTTTCGAAATGTCACAAAACTTCTTTCCACAAAAAGGCGATGTCTTCTGGACACCGGCCGACTGGGCCTGGACCGGTGGGCTGTGGGATGCCCTGCTGCCGGCGCTGAACTATGGCATGCCGATTGTGGCGTATGAGGGCGCAGGCTTCGATGCCGGGCGGGTGTGCAGGTTGATGGAAGACTATGCGGTAACCAATACCTTTATTCCACCGACCGCATTAAAGATGTTACGTGCTTTGCCGGATTTGAAATCGAGCTTTAATCTCAAATTACGCGCGGTTATGAGTGCCGGTGAGCAGGTGGGTGAAGAATTGATCCACTGGGGACGCGACGCCCTGGGTCTGACGATAAATGAAATGTGGGGGCAGACCGAGTTTAACTATATTGTTGGTAATTGTTCGGCGATCATGACGCCGAAGCCAGGATCGATGGGTAAGCCTTATCCGGGTCATCGCGTCGATGTGATCGATGCAGCCGGCAATGTTGTGGGGGATGGTGAAGAGGGCGAGCTCGCGGCCTGGTGTGATGATCCGGTTATGTTTCTGGGGTACTGGAACAACGAACAGGCCACCCGCGACAAGATTACCGCCAACTGGTTTCGCACTGGCGACGTGGGTTACCGTGACGAAGACGGTTATCTGTGGTTTGTCGGGCGCAAGGATGACGTTATTTCCAGTGCCGGTTATCGCATCGGCCCTGGTGAGATTGAAGATTCGTTGTTAAAGCATCCTGCCGTGATGCAGGCCGCTGTAATCGGCAAACCGGATGAACTGCGTGGACAGATCGTCAAGGCCTTCGTTGTATTGAGTAAAGGCTACCAGGCGACCCCCGAGCTTGCCCATGAAATTCAGCAGTCGGTGCGCGAGCGACTCTCCGCGCACGAGTATCCGCGCGAGGTCGAATTTATCGATAGCCTGCCGATGACGACCACTGGCAAGGTCAGGCGTCTCGATCTGCGCGCGCGTGAATCCAGATAGCCCATCACTTCCAGTCGATACGTCGAACCGCGATTTCCCTGAAGCAGTCCCCCATGCTGGCTGCGGAGCAAGTTTCTGGGATGAACGCGGCCGACCGGGATGAGGCTTAGGCAGGCGGGTTTAGCAGGTTGTGATGGCCCAGGTTCTGCAGCAGGCGTTCGCCGCACAGCGCCATGGTGGTATCCAGCTCCCGGTAAATGATATCGAGGGCCTGGTCCACGCCGGCTTCACCCCTGGCGCCGAGACCATAGATAAAGGCGCGCCCGATGTAAGTACTCTTCGCACCCAGGCAAATTGCCTTGAGCACATCCTGCCCGGAACGAATGCCGCCGTCGAAATGCACTTCGATGTCATTGCCGACTTCGGCAACAATGCCGGGTAGCGCGCTAATCGATGAACGCGCACCGTCAAGCTGCCGTCCGCCGTGGTTCGAGACGATAATGGCATCTGCGCCAGCCTTGGCTGCCATCCGTCGCATCTTCCGGGTCAAGGATTCCCTTGATAATCAACTTGCCGCCCCAGCGTTCCTTGATCCAGTCTATATCCTGCCAGGACAGCTTTGGATCAAACTGTTCCGCGGTCCAGGAGGAAAGCGATGACAGGTCGCCAACGCCCTTGGCGTGACCGACAATATTCCTGAAAGAGTGGCGTTTGGTGGTGAGCATATTCAGGCACCAGCGCGGCCGGGTCATGATTTGCAAAGCCGCGTTAAGCGAGGGTTTCGGCGGTGCGCTCAGCCCGTTGCGCAGGTCATTGTGTCGTTGGCCGAGGATTTGCAGGTCGAGGGTTAGCATCAGTGCGCTGCAGCCGGCATCTTTGGCGCGATCGATCAGGCGACCGATAAAGTCACGGTCCTTCATCACGTAGAGCTGAAACCAGAAGGGTTTACTGGTGTGCTCGGCAACATCCTCGATCGAACATATGCTCATCGTCGACAGGGTAAAGGGTACGCCGAACTTTTCCGCGGCGCGCGCGGCCTTGATCTCGCCATCGGGATGTTGCATGCCGGTTAATCCGACCGGTGCCAACGCGACTGGCATGGCGACTTTCTGGCCGATCATTTCGGTTTCTACCGAGCGGTCGGTTATGTCTACGGCAACCCTCTGGCGCAGTTTGATGGCCTGGAAATCGGCTTCATTCGAACGGTAGGTTGACTCGGTCCAGGAACCTGAATCGGCGTACTCGTAAAACATGCGCGGCACGCGTTTACGCGCCAGTTTCTGCAGATCCCTGATATCACAAATCGTCGTCATAATTACCCCCTTAGCGGGGACAGTTTACTTAATTCACCCGCTAAATCCATCGCAACCCGGGGACAGTAACCAATGGCACTTAATTTGGGAATTATCAGTCATCCCCGCGAAAGCGGGGATCTTGTAACGCGCCTCCATTGGAAGATCCCCGCTTTCGCGGGGATGACAGTAAAACCGACATATATCCGCTTTCGCGGGGATGACCGATTTAAACAAGTGTCATTGGTGACAGTCCGCGAAATTGATTTAAGTAAACTGTCGGCGGAATTTCGGTTAGCATCTATTTACCATGCTTGAGATCAATAATCTTTGTAAGTCTTACCTGTATGCCGAAGCCCGGCAGGATGTGCTGCAGCAGCTCGATTTTGCGATGGCGGCGTCTTCTTCGGTAGCCTTGCTCGGTGACAGCGGTAGCGGCAAGTCGACCCTGTTACATTTAATCGCCGGGCTAGAACGGCCCGATAGCGGTGAGATACTATTCGCCGGCCACCGGATGCATGCGGATACGGAGTCAACCCTGGCCGCAGTACGGCGTTCGAAATTAAGCCTGGTGTTTCAGCAATTCCACCTGATATCGACCCTGACTATCCTTGATAACATTAAATTTCAGGCAGCCCTGTGCCAGCGTCTTGACCCGCTCTACGAGGCTGAATTGATCGATCGCCTGGATCTGGGCAATCAGCTCAAAAAGTTTCCACACCAGTTATCGCGCGGTCAACAGCAACGCGTCGCCATCGCGCGCGCATTGCTGCACAAACCGCAACTGGTGCTGGCGGATGAACCGACCGGCAATCTCGATGAAAATTCCAGCCTCGAAGTCATGGGCCTGTTCAGTAACCTGGTCAAACAGGCGGGCAGCAGCCTGTTAATGGTCACCCATAGCCAGGCAATGGCAGAATTTATGGATCGACGCGTGTGGCTGCACAATGGCAAGCTGGCCGAGATCGAATGAACTCCGGCTTTTCATGGATACTCAAGGCCCTGCTGAGCCATTACTGGCGACATCCCTGGCAGACCCTGTTCCTGTGCATCGGTCTGGTCGCGGGGGTTGGTCTGTGGTCCGCGGTGCAAATTATCAACCAGCATGCCGAGGCGAGTTACCAACAGGCGCAAAGTCTGCTCGGCGCACAGGCTAATTACTGGATCCGCAGTCGCCGTGATGCGGGTATCGAGCAGTCGCTCTATATAAAGTTGCGCCGTGACGGCTTTCGCCAGGTGATTCCGCTGGTCGAACTTGAAGTCAGCACAGCGCAGGGCATCTCGGTCAGTATTGTCGCCACCGATTTACTGGCCCTGCCTGAAGATGTATTTGAAAGCGATCAATCCACGCAGGATTTTGCCGAAACCTGGCTGGAATTTGTACAGCCACCTTTTCGTGCCTGGGTGCCCGCGGTGCTTGCTGCCGAACTTGGCCTCGAACAGGGTGAGCAACTCCAGTTGCGCGATGGGCGACTGTTGCCGCCGGCGTTGATCCAGGCGCGTCAACAGCAGGGACGGCGGGTACTGGTCGATATTGGTGCGGCGTTGTCGCTGTCGGGTTTGGACCGGCTCAGTTACCTGGCAGTGGGTACGATTACACCGCGCGAGCATGCCCGCCTCGCCGCGAGCCTGCCCGACCATCTCGAGCTGATCGAGAATCAGCAACATATCGACCTGCAACAACTAACTGCAAGCCTGCACAGTCATTTAACGGCGATGAGCCTGTTGTCGTTTGCGGTTGGACTGTTTATCGTTTTTAACGCGGTACGCTTTTCGCTCTGGTACCGCCGTGCAACCCTGCTCGATCTGCGCTTGATGGGTTGCGACCTGCGGCATCTGGTTGGCGCGATTTTGTTAGAAACCCTGTTGTGGAGCCTGCTCGGTACCGCGCTCGGATTTGCACTCGGCGTCGTACTGGCCCATGTATTGTTACCCGGGCTCGGCGCCAGCCTGCAAAGTCTCTACGACGCCACGGTCGAGGCCGATCTCGGGCTAAGTCCATGGACGCTGTTGCAGGCCTGGGGCATAAGCCTGGCAGGTCTGATCTGGGCGCTCGCGTGGCCGCTTTACCGGCAGCTTCAGCGCGCCAGCTTCGAGGCTGGAAGCAGCGAGATGATGCTCAGCGACGAGGCAATCGCGCGGCGGCGTCTCGCACTCGGTGCGCTGTTGCTGGCCCTGTTTGCCTGGATTGCTTATGCACAGATCGAAACCGCAACCCAGGGTTTCGTGGTACTCGGCATGATTCTGTTTGCCGCGGCCTGGATACTGCCGATTTTACTGGCCTGGGCTTTGCGTCTGCTAGGCAGGTTGTTGCCGGGTCGTTTTTTACTTACCCGCTGGATGGTCAGCGATGGCTGGTCCCAATTGCCCGCGTTGCGCAGTGCCATGATGGCATTGCTGCTGGCTTTAACGGCGAATCTTGGCGTCGGCAGTCTGGTGGATAGTTTTCGTGGTGCTTTTGTCGGCTGGCTGGAAATCCGTCAGAGTGCCGATATCTACCTGCGTGCACCCAATCTGAGTTATCAACAATTGCAGGTGTCGCCCGATAATGCTGACTGGCTCGCCGCCAGTCATCATCGCATCGGCGTCAGTACGCGTTGGCGTGATCGCCCGAGCCTGATCCGCGGGGTCGATACCGGGGCGCCCGACAGTCGAAACTTGCCACTATCGAAATGGCAGGGTGATGGCGCTGCTGCAGCCTTGAAATCCTGGCGCGAAGAGCCGGGCAAGATACTTGTTAATGAGCAGGTGCATTTCCTCGCCGGGGTCGAGGTCGGCGAAATAGTCGCCCTGCCTGCCGATCGGGGCCTGCAGGAATACCAGGTGGTTGGCGTTTTTTATGACTATGGAAATCCTTACTTCCAGTTCTACCTGCCCGATCACGTGGTTGCGAGTAACTGGGATCACTATTACTCGCGTGGCATCGCATTGTGGTTACAGCAGGACAATAGTGCGGCGATGCAGCGAGCCGAAGCAAGTATGAAAGCACTGGGGGCACAACCGGGTGACTGGATTTCCCAGGCACAGATCCGAAATTTATCGGTGGGTATATTTGACCGTACCTTCGCGATTACCGCAGCGATGAGTTTACTGACCATGATTGTCGCTGCTATTGCTCTGCAGGCTTCATTGCTCGCCATTTTACAGGAACGTTTGCCGCAGTTTGCACAATGGCGTGCGCTCGGATTGCGCCAGCTTGAGCAGCTATTGCTGGTAGCGACTCCACTATTTATCTTTTGCGCGATTGTCTGGTTGCTGTCGATACCACTCGGCGCCTTGTTAAGCTGGATATTAATCCACAAGCTCAACATCATCAGTTTTGGCTGGAGCATGCCGTTGCTCTGGGACATCGGGCCGGCGCTGCAGCTGGCCATGGTTATAGGCCTGATTTGTGCGTTTACCCTGCTGCTGGTTTCTTTTCAGTGGCGGCGCCAGATGCCCCTCGCGTTGGCACAACTCGGGGAAACTGTTTGATGCGTTTAATTCCCCTGTTTTGTTTTGCCCTGATCAGCTTTGCACTGCAGGCCCAGGATTTGCTTGGTGACCTGCGTGACCAGGGGCTCGGATTTGCCCAGGTAGTTCCGGGTAAGACCCTGCAGTTTCCACGCGACCATGCTGCGCATCCTGATTACCGCATCGAGTGGTGGTACCTGACCGCGAATTTAACGGATGGCGAGGGTCGCGACTGGGGCTTGCAGTGGACTCTGTTTCGCCAGGCTTTAAGTCCTGAACAGGTCGAAAGCGGCTGGCACAGTAACCAGATATGGATGGCTCACGCCGCCATCACGACACCGGATGGACATTTTTATGAACAGCGTTTCGCACGTGGTGGTATTGGCCAGGCCGGCGTCACCCGTATCAGCCGTGACGGTTATTTCAATGCCTGGATAGATGACTGGCAGTGGCTTTCGAACAGCGCAGCGCTGTTTCCGGCCAGGCTTGATTTCAATGTCGGCGAACGCGAGGTCAGCTTGACGCTCGAAGCTGGCGGTGAGCAGGTAGTGAATGGTGTCGATGGCTACAGCCAGAAATCGGCCCAGGGGCAGGCAAGTTACTACTATAGTCAACCGCATATCCGGGTGCGCGGTGTCGTAAATCAGGGTTCCGCTAAAACTTTTTTGAGCGGCGTGGGTTGGCTCGATCGTGAGTGGAGTTCACAGGCGCTGGCAGACAATCAACAGGGTTGGGACTGGTTCTCCCTGCACCTGGACGATGGTCACAAGCTGATGGTTTACCAGTTACGTCATGACGATGGTGAACACTGGCTCAGTGGTAACTGGATCAACCCTCAGGGTCGCTCCATGTTACTGGATCGTAACGCGATCGATTTAAGCTCACTGCGAACCCGTGAAATTACTACCGGCGAAAATCAGTCGCGACAGCTACCGCTGGAGTGGCAACTGACCCTGGGCGAGCAAAACCGCCGTTGGCGAATTCGGCCACTCTATGACCAGCAATGGATGGGCACGCGAATTCCCTACTGGGAAGGGGTGGTGCTGGTTGAAGACGAGCAGGGCACCCGCTCCGGCATCGGCTACATGGAACTCACCGGTTACCAGTAGCTCTGTCCCGGTTTTGTCAATAAGACATGCCAGGAAAAAACGACTTACTTTAATTCACCGATTTTTCACAGCCAGTTTGTATAAAGAGACCTCAGCCAGCAGAGACTTTTTTTATCAGGGGAAAAACGATGAGTGAATACACCTTATACATGGCAACAGCATTAATGATTACGCTATCCGCTTTTGTGTTGCACCCGGCGCAGGCCGCATCCCGTACCACTGAATTTCATGAGTTCGCCAGGATGGCGCATGAAAGCTTTGGCCGTATCGACGAAACCTATGGATATGTTTACGTGGCGACTGACGCTGATGGCGCAGGGACGATCAGCGTCATGTTCTCCAACGGTAGTCGGTTGGACGGGGCAAAGTTTAACGCACGCGTTAGGTTTCTGGATACCTCGGGCGCAGTGATAAAAGAGGAAAGTTTTAATCAAAGGATTGCCGCGGCAGATTTCGAGGGTGCGGCTGAGGGTAAAATTTCGAAACCTCTTACATTTTCCTATTTCGATTCGATTCAGGTTGATTTCTATCTGTCTGATATACCGGAATCCAGTCTAAGCCAACCGGGTTTGCAGCGGGATACTGGTTTTTCTGCTGCGCTCACATCCATGTAGCGAGTCAGTCAATTGTAGCGTTTGGTTTTTCGCGTTGCGACCGCGACCAGCGGATCATCGGGCCAGGGGTGTTTCGGGTAACGACCTTTCATTTCCTTTTTTACTTCATGATAGGACGAACGCCAGAAACCGGCGAGGTCCTGGGTGATTTGCAACGGCCTGCCCGCTGGGGACAATAAATGCACCAGCAGAGGAACCTTGCCAGCCGCCACCGTCGGGGTTTGTTCGCAGCCGAACATCTCCTGCAGCTTTACCGCCAGCACCGGCGGCGTCTCGGTATAGTCGATGGCGATTGATGAGCCTGAAGCTACCTTCAGGCGTAGTGGTGCGAGCTGCTTCAAACGCTGCTGTTTTTCCCAGGGCAACAACGCTTCCAGGATGTCTTTCAAATTAAGCTTTTTGAAATCCTGCAACAGGTTAACCTCGTGCAGATAAGGCGCTAGCCAGTCTTCGACAGTGGCGAGCAAGTTTTGCTGGCTGACATCGGGCCAGTCTGCATCCTCCTCAACCGAGCGCAGCAGGGATACCCTGGCGCACCACTGCTGTAAATCAGCCGTCCAGGGTAGCAGCTCGAGTCCCTGTTTCTGGATGTGCTGCACTAGCGCGGTTATTTTTGCCGCCGGGGGCACCGAGTTTAACGAGGTTCTTTTCAAGATTAATGCGCCGATTCTTAGCTGCTCTTCGGCGACAAAGCGGTTTGTTTTCTTGTCCCATTCCGCAATGGTTGCCAAATCAACCAAATCACCCAGTACCGTGGAGAAGAGATTTTCATCGAGCGAAGCGGCAGAACGAATCGAGTCGCCTTTGCCGCCGGCGCTGCTGCTGACTTCGGCGACTGCAAGCCAACGGCTGTTACCAAGATGATGCTCGCCCACGAGGTTGGCACTGCGACCATTGGCGAGCTGGTAACCGCCGGAGTGTCGGCGTCGCGCGATTCTATCCGGGTAAGCGCAGGCCAGTAGATAACCAGGCGCCTGATCGTAACCGACCGAGTCTGATGGCTGGCGCTCGATGGAACTGAGTTTATCTACCTGCTCCTCAAATTGCCGGGCCAGTTGCCGGGTCCGTCTTAACCAACCCTGCTGCGCGGGAGGGCAGCTGGTTTCGCCTGTCAAGATATCCAGACGATAGCTGATATCGGGATTGTCCTGGTTAAACGGGTCGCGCTCGGATAGCAGGCTGGCTAGCAGGGCGGCGGTGTTAACAAAACCGATTTCTGCGCCGCACAGGAGTAGATGCGCGAGCCTCGGGTGTACGGGTAGCGAGGTCATGGCGTGACCGTGCGCAGTAAGGACTGCAGCGCTAGCTTTGGTTTCTATTGCTCCCAATGATTTCAGTAAGTCCATTGCCTGTTGCCAGGGACCCCTGGGAGGTGGGTCCAGCCAGCTCATTTCGGTTGGATCATCCACTCCCCATTGCAGTAACTGCAGTGCCAGTGGAGCAAGGTCGGCAGTTAAAATTTCTGCGCTACCATGTGGCGCCAGTTGCTGTTGTTGGGCGGCTGACCATAGCCGATAACATTTGCCCGCTTTCAGTCTGCCGGCACGCCCCATGCGCTGAACGCTGGATGCATTGGATATCTTTACCGTATGCAAGCCGGTCATGCCCGTCGCCGGATCAAACCGGGGTTCACGCGCCAGGCCGGAATCAACGACGACGTCGATCCCCTCGATGGTGAGACTGGTTTCGGCAATGTTAGTCGCGAGCACCACTTTCTGGTCGTTTGACTGATTACCTGAAAGGGGGGCGATGGCTTGCTGTTGATCGTCAATCGACAGGTTACCGAACAGTGGGCGCAGATGGACGCTTTTGATCTGACGCTCGAGTAGCCAGGATGAAAGTTCATCGTTGATGCGATGTATTTCCCCCTGGCCCGGCAGGAAAGCGAGCACGCTACTGTCCGGGTTATCCCCGAGCGCCTGTTTGATCGTTGTTACCATGCGTTCGACTATCCGCTCCCGCGACTGGCTGGCGCGGCCGTAGATGACCTCTACGGGATATGCCCTGCCTTCACTTTGCACAATGGGCGCATCGCCTAACAGCTGCGCTATCGCGCTGCTGTCGAGGGTCGCAGACATGACGAGGATTTTTAACGGATTGTTTTCTTGCCCCTGACTATTTCTAAACAGCGAGCGTCCTTTCAGGCACAGGCTCAGGGCCAGATCCGAATCCAGGTTGCGTTCATGGAATTCGTCAAAGATTACCAGGCCCACATCTTCCAGCGAGGGATCCTGTTGTAACATTCTGGTCAGAATCCCCTCGGTAATGATTTCAATCCTGGTCTGTTTGCTAATCCGGGTATCCAGGCGCATACGATAACCAACGGTTTGGCCGGGGCGCTCGTTGATCAGACTTGCCATTCGATGCGCAGCAGACCTGGTGGCAATTCGTCGCGGTTCCAGCATCAGGATTTTCTGGCCAGCGAGCCATGGCTCATTCATCAGCGCCAGCGGAATCAAGGTGGTTTTACCCGCCCCGGGCGGCGCTTCGAGTACAACCTCGTGATGCGCAAACAGGGTTTGCTTGAGGGTGTCTAAAATATCTTCGACAGGTAAGCGCGGCGGAGTCAAATAGGAGTGCCTTTGGTAACCAGGGAACAGTATACCTTTTATGCCAATGCTAAATAGTTGGCTTGGCCAACTAGTATACTGTCCGTGCCCCAGCATTTCAAGTGATTCCTCCAGTTTTGTATGAAATAATTTTTCTTCTGGGATAAATTGCCAAAAACGTTGGTCTGTTGTTACGCTTAAAAAATAGCTAAAGAACCCCATTCCGAGCATCGTTACAAGATGATTACTTCGAATATAGTCCACAAACAAATGGTGTTGTTTATAGGCAATATAAAAAAGTGTTAGAAGGCCAAGATAAACACCCTCGGAACTTCCCGGCGGATGTATTTCACGCACAAGCAATACCAACATCACTCCAGCAGCCCAAAGGAAAAACCTGTCTTTACTAAATACAAAGCGTGTAAAACACAACCCGCAAAATCCAGCGGTTACGAACAATGCAGCTACTTCCAATACATATTTATCGATTGGGTATTTATGAAGCAGTATCAGCTGGGTTATACAAACTGCAACAATCAAGGGAGTACAAAATATAATCCAGTAATTTGCAGAGTTGCATACTAGTTTCCACTGCCGCGATAAGCTCAGATTCCCCATGCTTGTTTACACACTTAAAGACGCATGCAATGTAACTTATATTATTTCAAAAAAGAATGAGCACCATCACTAGAATCGCGAATTTTGAACATCTTTTATGTAGCGCGAGTTTCAAAACGAATTAAATCGATATTGATCGATAATCACCGTTTGTGGATCGGATACCAGAAGCGAAAAAGTGTCGGCAGCGGAAGTTAACGAATAAATGCTGAGTAGCGGTTGTTGGCCGGAGATTGTCTCCCACCTCAGTTTACGGAGCGTCTCCTTTGGAGTAGACAGATCCTCAAAACCAAGAAGTTAGCGGAGATAATCGATCCATAGCAGCCGTTCGTAATGTATTCAAGCAGCTTTAAACGAAGACTGACCCCATCTATCGACGGGGCTAGATAGATTTCCACCGATTCAGATATATACTAGTTGTATTAATAAAGCCTTCGGCCAAAATCCTGTTCTCCAAAAAATTAAATCCTGATAATTCTGTAAAGTCGAGTCGTGAATTGGTTGAAAAAAATCGACTATCGAGCGAAGCGCTCATCGAGTTTGAAGAAGAATCCCGACATGCAATAGAGCGAGAGAAAATTCTGTGTCGCGAAATTAAGCTCGGTTTCTGGGAATGGGATGACATAAAAGACAAACCCATTTACCTCTCCGAACAGTTCGCTGCTATCTTTGGATTTAAGCAGAACGAACTATACGAGCTTTATCAGAGCGAGGAAGATTTATTCCCATTCATCCATCCTGAAGATCTCGAACATTACAAGCGGCATATAAATGCTCATATCAGACACACTCAAGTTCGAGGGGCGGCGCATGTTTTTGACTACCGCATCATTTTGCCTAGTAGTGAAGTAAGCCATGTACGCGAGCTTGAATACGGTATTGTCGAAGAAAATGGTGTGCTTATCCGATCTTTTGGCGCTGTTCAAGATGTAACCGAGCAAAAAATTGTAGAGCAGAACTTACGAGAGGCCAAAGATTCTCTCGAATCAATAGTAGCCGACCGTACACAAAAACTGGCTAGTACGGTAGAACAACTCAAGCAGGAAATTAAAGAGCGTAAAAATATCTCTACGGAGCTTGAAATGCGAAATGCAGAATTGGAGCGCTTTGCATATACGGTATCACATGATTTGAAAACTCCTCTGGTCACAATTAAAGGCTTTGTTGGACTACTTGGCAAAGATATTGTCGAAAAGGATATGAATCTAGTGAAATCGGATATGGAAAAAATAAATAGTGCTGCCGATACGATGGGCGTGCTCTTAAACGATTTGCTGGAACTTAGTCGAATCGGTCGGGTAATGGGTAAACCTGTAATCTGTGATCTCACCGAGATATCAAGGCAGGCAATCGATTTGATTGGCGTTAAAATTGACGATCTAGGTGTCGAAATCGTTATCGAAGATATGCTGAAAGTACAAGGTGACGAAAAAAGACTTGTAGAGGTTTATGTGAATCTGATCGAAAATGCGATCAAGTTCATGGGTGAGCAAAAATCACCGCGCATACAAATCGGAGCGGTAGAGAAAGACGGGATGGTATATTGCTTCGTGCAAGACAATGGCGTCGGAATAGCTGCGGAGTATCATGAGCAGATCTTTGGATTGTTTGAGCGGTTGAGTGTAGATGTTGAGGGTACCGGAGTAGGACTGTCGTTGGTGAAGCGGATCATCGAGGTACACGGCGGAGAAGTTTGGGTTGAGTCGGAAGGTTTGGGTCTTGGATGTAAGCTGTCATTTACCCTACCGAAGCCTGGTATCTAATATACATCAACCGGATGAAACGAATTTATCCTGGCAATGGCTAAATGTCTGCTCCTTTTAATCGGGCGTCACTATCAAGCCTCCGTTTTAGGGTTGCTATTCCGAGTTGTCTCCCGTGGTGTTGGATGCCTGCTGTTGGCCGATCCCCACCTCCAGGGTTGCGATTTTGAGTGTCAGCACATGGGAATAAAAATCATGAAATCCTTCGTATAGGTATTTCAGTTCGACCCTGAAAGGACATTTATATTATTACTGGATATACTGTCTCGAGACGCAATTCTGGTAAATTCTCAATGGAAGAAGGGAGACATAAATCAACCGGTGACAAGCTAAGTTTCATTGTTGGGTCTTATAAAGAATACAAAATTCCTGGTCTTGTCTGCAATATCATTGGTGATCTTGGGGTTAGCCATTATTTCCGGGGATGGGAAAAATATAGTGCTAAATTCTTATGAAAATTTAACCGGTCAGAAATTCGAAACTTTTTCCCCAATCCAGGACCATTTAAATGAAACTTATCTAGTCCTGCAAGCCAAGCTATCGCGAGATGCGAACTTTAAACTAGAAGATGCGGAGATAACTATATTTAAAGAGTCCGATACTTTGCACAAGTATCGTGTTGCGTTAAAGGATGAGGTTTTTTTCTACAAAGTAGAGAGAAAAAAAGATGGACCCTGGCTAATCAATAAAGAATAACGGCCGAATTTAAGGGGTTGATTGATACCACTGAGCTTTCGATCGACACTGATCCCTTCGCTCATTGGTTTTCTGCAGAACCGCAGCGTTGGTGTTTCCAGTTAACAGGCGCTCAGAAGTCTGGGGGCCAGATTCCGAGATCGACCCACACAACGGACATTAACAGGATAGAGATTAGCTTTCCTGGGTGGAGCCTTGTGGCCCAGTCCCTGGGGGTTGTAATCGAGCAGTAACTTTCAGCCCGATCAGTATATATAGTCGCCGACGATTTCCACCAGATGATCGATCCAGCGATCCGGAATGGGTTCGGTTAACTCCGGCGAACTACGAAAATCCGGTTCAAACACGCGTTCGAGTAATTGTTCTGCGACCTCAGGTTCCGAGCTCGAAATGTTTAACTCCCGATTGAGACGCAAGCTCAGGCGATCGAAATTTGCTGAACCTACACACACCCAACCGTCGTAAATTGAAGCCTTCACGTGAGAGAATCCGGGGTATATGAACACGCGAATGCCGTGCTTTAGCATCAGGTTGGCTGCCAGCACATTGCTGCGATTGATAGGGCCATGATCAGTTTCCATGGGAACAATGACACGGACGTCGACACCGCGGCGACGCGCCAGTACCAACTCGCGTAACAGTGTATCGTCAGTGAAGTAGGCGTTCTGAATATAAATGTAGCGTTGTGCACGTCGTATCGCTTCGAACTGTGCATTGTAAATCTCGTAGTTACCGGTTGAGGTGAGTAGCACCCGCAGAGGGTAACCCTGATCAGATGTGCGCCGTTCGATCGGTTTAACCCGCGAGATAAAGTAACCCAGGTCACCGAGTGGCCCAGCATGCGCCCAGGCTAACTGGAACTCCCGGCCGAGGATGTCGACCACTGGCCCCTGTATTTCCATCATCAGGTCGTGCCAGTCGTAACGATACTCGCGGCCTATATTCATCCCGCCAACGAAACCTATCTTGTGATCAATGATGGTGGACTTGACATGATTTCCGGTGAACCATGGGTTGGCTTTCTGGCGAACGTTGACTTGCGAATCCGACTCCAGAAGAAAACGTACCGAGCCGGGAGGTGTATGGTGCTCGGGTAATGATTGGGGATCTGTCATTGTGCTCGAAATTGTACCCATCCCGTCGAGCAGTACTTTTACATCGACACCTTCATTGGAGCGGCGCTTCAACAGCTCCGCAATCTTTACTGCATAGTCGTCATTGTCGAAAATGTAGGTCTGTAGCTGCACCGAATTCTCAGCTGAGGTAACCGTATCGATAAAACGTGTGAAGAAGGCCTCGCCATCGACCAGAATATCAACACTACCGGAGGAGAGCGGACTGCGGGAAATCTTATCGAGATCACGTTCCCACAATTGTAGATCCATTGGCGGCAAGTCGCTCAGCGCCGGCACCGGTTTTTTGCTCAGCCCGGTAGTCCAATCGAGGGTTAAGGTCGAGACTGCCGTATCCGTGACCACAAAGAACAACCGATACAACGAAGAAACCGGACGCTGAATCAGGTTGATAAGATGACTTTGCAATACGTGTCCAAATGCCTGGATACGCTTCAATCCAGGCACGGTATTTACTGTAGCCGTTCTCATTGGCACGTTCCTGACGAAAACCAGCAAGTGCCGTTCGGTGTTCAGATAGAGAAACGGTAGCGAATACGAACCGGCGTCCCCGGTATTGAATACGAGCTCGGTTTGCGCGATGCCCTGCTCTTCCAGGAACTCATCCAGAATCGGCCGCCCGCGATGCATGAACTCGTCGAAGCGCAAGTTAGCGTGCACGCGGTAATCGGCGGGCTTGTCCAGTAGCCGTGTCGCCTGGAACTTCCCCTCTCTGTCGTAGAACAGGAAGTACTCGTCGTACACGAAATCTATCACCAGGCCCGTTCCGTTGCCGGGTACTACAGAGCGCAGTAAGCGGTCGCGCAGCAGGTACCATTTTTCGATACCCAGGACCGGCATACTAATAGCACCATTGGGCAACGACTCCCAGGGAGTTTCCTGGTGATATTGCATCGGTACCAGGCTGGGGGTTATGTAATTCGGTGACGCAGGTGCAGGGCTATCGATCAACTCTACCCTGTCTTGCGTTGCTACCCGCATACAGAGCCTTGCTACCGTAACGATACTTTACGAAGAAATTCGACTCGTCCCGGTAAACTTCCAACGCGATCATTGGCAGGGTCTCCGGCTCGACGCCCTTATCCTTGACCGGGGGCAACGCCGGATTGGCCGCACAGCCAATCATCACCGCAGCGATGCCAAATATAAAAATAACAATGATTGATTGGCGCAAGGGTTCACCTTTCTTATTTTTAATCAGATCATGAAAGATGATTCGCCTTTCTGACGCATATCAAGTAGGTTTAAATCGAGGACGGTACATACGGTCTTCTATGTTATTGTCATGTTTCCCAGCTTGACCGGCCGTTCCTGGCCGAAGATTGCCTCCTGCCAGGGTTCCCTGGGGGTCCACTCACGAGAAAACTGACCCTCAAACTCGATGAATCAGCGGCGATAAGCGACCGGTAACTGGCATGGATGATCGAAAGGCTGAATTTTCACTCGTGACCATGGAATTGTCTCAAGAATCAACCACGAAAGTGGCTCCAGATCGAGCTTGATGTCAGCAGGGCCGTTAAACGATTTGCACGGGTTCGTTGCAAACAGGTGTTTATTCTTCTTTTACTCATTGGGACATCGCTGAGCCTGCGTTAGACTGAGAATAATCGTTTTTCGCCGTGGTAATTGGAGGCGATGGGTAAATACGTTCTCACTTTTTTGAAACTACTGCCAGGGCTGTTGTTCCTGGCCGTACTCGGCTTGTATATATTCCGTATACCACTTATGGACAGTCTGCTGATTGGTCAGTTAACGCGGCTCGGTGTGCCAATGAACTCCGTCACAGTCAAAGATGTTTCACTGAACGAACTTGAATTAGGCAAACTTTCACTAGGTGCTGCAAACGAATTGCGGGCAGATAAAATAAAAGCCACATGGACGTTGCCAGGCTTGTTTGAGGGAGAACTGCAAACGGTGGAGATTAGCGGTCTGCAGTTATTGCTCGACCTGACTGGAAAAAATCCTCCTCTCGGATCGTTACAGAAACTGATTGGGAATGAAGGCGATAGCGAAAGTAATAAATTTCCACAGGTATCGCTGCTCGATGCAAAAGTCGATCTACACACCACATCAGGTAATTTTACAGTCAATCTACGTGGCGACGTTAAACCAGGGCCGTCAGGCAAAAAACTAATAGCCGTTAATATTGAGACCAGCGCAGAGCCAGGCCATGTGATTGCTGATCTCACTGCAACACTGGAAGCTGACGGAAACCTGCAGGGAGAACTAACGATAGCGGAAGCTGCGCTGTCATTACCCGATTTAAATATTTCCGGGATACGGGGTAAAAGCACTTTCGAATTGAAAGATAACCAGCCGCAGGCCATCAACGCTGATTTCGTTTTATCGCATATCGGTCTTGCAGTCGCCGGACTGGAGGACGAAACCTTCGAACAGGGCGCAATCAGTTTGCAAATGGACGCGACAGATGTGCGCATCAAAGGTGAATTGCTGGCGGCAGAAAATGCGACCGGAATTGCCTTTACTGCGGCGTTGAATGATTACCGACATCAACCCGATATCGTAGTCGATGCCTCGGCAGCGGTTAATGCCGACAGTGTTATCTGGGGTTTATCCCGGCTATCTCAGCCCGGCAAAGGCTCTGCCAGCCTGACAGTGAGGGCTGAGGGGAAAGTACCTGCATTGCGAACAGCCGCTGACAACTGGCGCAACTGGCTGCAGCACAGCACACTGCAGGGCCAGTCTATTCTCAAACTGGACAAACTCGAATTTGCCCAAAAAGTTGCTGATCTCAACGGTGATATCGAGATTAATGCTGAATTGGCTAATGGCCTCGGAAAATTTTCGCTTGCAGAAGACAGCAGCATCGAAGCCTCCGGCCTGGATCCTGATTGGATCGAGCGTCTTGGAATCCCCCCGACGCTGCTCACTGAGCTAAAACAGGATACAAAGCTGCGCCTTAAGAGCAAAGGTGAAAATAGCGCAAACGTAGCCATTAGCATGACAGACGATGAAATTCAGATGGCGCTTGCAACTGATCTGGAGTTTATCGTTGATAAAGCGCGAGCCGACATCAGCGCACAGGCAGAGGTCACCATTAGCGGGCAAAACCAGGTGACAGCATTCAAACTTGGCGAGGTCAATATTATCTCTTCAGGATTCAAATACGCCGGTAACACGATCGATAAATTGACTTTGAGCGGTAACTTGCAGGGGTCACCCGATACATGGGCAGGGGAGCTGGACCTTGCCGCAGATGCAGAACGATTTCAGCTCGAACAACTGGATGCGCGTAAGACAAGCGTTACTTTGCCAATGCGGGTCAACTTCAAACAACAGGGCGGGCAACTGTCACTGCGCAAGCCGGGGCAAATGACGGTTGCAGAACTGGCGCCGTTCGAGGCGTTTCGAGTCAATGGACCTTTGAAATTGAACCTTCCCGGGTCTGACATCCGGTTTGCGTGGGGATCCCGGGGCCTGTCGTTGGAACATCAGATTACGCTACAACCTGGCAGCTTCACATTGCTTGTTAACCGTGATGACGCGCCGGCACTGGAAATGGAAATTCGTCCCGGAAAGATTTTGCACACGGGCAGGATGGAAAGTACAGGTCAGTTGAATGGCAACAGCACTATCAGTGCAGCAGGTATCACTTTGCCGCAATACCAGATGCAACTGGAAAAAATCACAACTACGATACACCACGGTGAGTCAGGCAAGCGTCAACTCGCCGATTTCAGAATTGGTCGGCTGCAGCATCTGGCGCTAAAACCTTATTTTGCTCCTATCAGCCTGGCCGGCAACGTGAAGCTGAGGCGCAAGCGCTTGTTCATCGATGCCCTTGGCGGCATACCCGGCAAACAATATTTAAAATTAGCTGCCGTGCATGGACTTGATACGGGCGAGGGTAACCTGAAACTGGATGTTACTCCGTTGACATTCTCACCCGGTGCACTGCAGCCCGTCGCGCTTTTCCCTGATCTGGCCATGCTGGAGTCCGTCAGTGGCTCTGCCAGCGCCAGTAACCACATCAGTTGGTTGAAACAGGGTATTAAAAGCGGTGCCGAGATTAATTTACAGAATCTGTCTTTTACTCAGAATGGAACCACCGTCAGCGGCCTGTCAGCCGCGTTACAACTGACTGACCTGTTATCACCCAGGAGTCTTCCGCAGCAAAAAATAACAGTTCAGCGTATCGATCCTGGTGTTCCCATGGAGAATATGGAAATCGTATACAAAATTCAGGGAACAGACTCAGCTCAGCTCGCCATCGACAAGGCCCAGCTGTCTATGATCGGCGGTACGCTGTCAACAGGCCATACTGTGATTGACCCTTTATCCAGCTCTACCAGCGTGGTGTTGCAAGTGGCTGATCTCGACCTTGACGCGCTGTTCAAGCTGATAGATGTTGAGGGGCTTGCAGGGGACGGGCGTCTTGACGGCAGTATTCCACTGACTTTGAGAGATGAATCTGTTTCGATTCAAGACGGCGTGCTTGCCGCAACAAAGCCCGGGATACTTCGCTTTAAATCAGAAAAGGTGTCGAAATTACTGGCTGGCAGCGCTGAAGATGTTGATCTGCTGTTGCAGGCACTGACGGAGTTTCACTACACCGAACTGACATTTAAATTGAATAATTCTGCGAACAATGACCTGCTGACCACACTTTCTTTGCTTGGCAATAATCCGAATGTCCTGGAAGGACGGCTATTTCGGTTGAATATTAATCTGGAAAGTAATATCGGCGATATCCTGAAGACCCTCAGCCAGGCTTATGGAGTATCCAGTAAAGCCCTTCAGCGAGCGTTCAGATTACACTAGGCATACTGTCCATCGTTGATGACGGGGGTAGAGTGGCATTTGGTTTACTGCTAAGCTGACTTTGTAATTGGCAAGCATTCATCCGCTAAGGTAATGTGAAAATAACCCGGAGTGAGTACGATCTATGCGCAGGAACTACCATATAAATATTGTCTCAGTTGTCGCAGTGCTGATGCTCATGACGGCCTGTACACCAACTGTCAAAGTTGAAGCGCCAACAGAACCGATCACGATTAACCTCAATATCAAACTGGATGCTGATGTACGCGTGAAACTGGAAGAGCAGGCAAAAGAAGATATTGAATCCAATCCGGATGTTTTTTAATGAAAGCATTTACCAGTAAATATACTTTTCGGGAGGGCAGTATGCTGCGAAATTTCAGTTCAAGTTTCTACAGATCCATCATGATGACTATCGTGGTATTTCTATTGGCGGGTGGAATTACAGCCTGGGCCGGTACTCTTCAGGACTTGCGTGCTTCCGGCGCGCTCGGTGAAAGCGCTAGCGGCTATGCGGTGGCACGTGACCCCAGCGCAAAGGCCGAGGTTGCCTCCATCAACGAGAAACGCAAGGCAGTCTATGCGAAAAAGGCGGCTGCTCAGGGCGTAAGCATCGATCAGGTTGGCAAGGTTTATGCGAAGGAGATATTCAAGAAAGTCCCGGCTGGCACCTGGATTCAAAACCAGCAAGGTCAGTGGTTAAAGAAATGAAAATCTTTCAGTTGCTGTCACAGAGGGCGGCAATTTAATTCGGGATACGCATGTTAAGCTGGGGATAGATTTATTCAATTCCCTAAGCATACCTGGCCATTTATCCTGATGTCCGATTATGGCCGAAGCTCGTCTCCTAACCTGGTTTTTTTTGGGGCCTGCTTTGGGAGATCGGATAGAGTAGGTCGAGATAATTTTACTCTGCCTGGGATACTACCAAATCGAGAAAGCTGCTTGCTGCACATTTCTGCAGCGGGCTGTTATGCCATAAGGCATGTCGGTTAAATCGGGATCAGAGTTTTGGGTATAGTGTGATCAGCTTCTCGCTGTAAATTCATAGATTTGGCTAAGCTGGTCTGACAATAAAGCCAGGACTGCAAACTCTGATATATGAATCGACCTGTTGCGAAAGAATTTACGCCCTCAATGACCAGGTCAGACCTGGTCAAAGTTCTGTCTAAAAACCAGAGGTATCTAGCCTCCAAAGACGTTGAGGTCGCGGTCAAAAGTTTGATAAACATATTGAGCAATAGCTTGTCTTCGGGTGAGCGTATAGAAATCAGGGGATTTGGTAGTTTTAATCTGCATTATCACCAGGCTCGAAGCGGAAAAAATCCACGAACCGGGGAACCAGTTGATATTTCAGGCAAGTATGTTCCGCACTTTAAACCCGGCAAAGAGTTACGGAAAAGAGTTTTGTAGCGTCTGCTGTAAAGCCTCGATAAAACCGCATTCAAATCGCCATCAGGTTAACCCTGCCTTCAGGCATGCTCCAATCAAGATAGCGCGGTGACGGGTGCCTCCCGCGCGCTCTCACATCATCATACTCGATCTATCAGCCATAACCTGACCAGGACACGATAACCAGACCTCCTATCAGTTATTAGCCGTTTTATTCTTTTTTGATAATTTATCCCGGGTTAATATTAATCGATCGTGCGCGCTGTTTAACTCCTCGATATCCGTATCATCTTTAATAATCGCATAAACTAACTTAAGTTTTTCTATCGGGACTTCCTTGGCTAGCAGGGCAATTCTTTCAAGTTGTTCTTCATCTTCCCCCAGGGTTTTCAGGTTGAAGATAGTCCTGACACCGGCGTTTCGCAGGTGCACGATATCGTTTTTAAAGTACAGGTACAATCTGGCCTGTCCAATCCAGTCTATGATTTCCCTGGGATTAAAAGGCGTTCTGATGATCAGCTCGATAAAGTTCGATTTTGCCAGGTTTTGCGCATTGTCGACGCCGACCTCGACGAAGCGAGTTCTTTCGTACAGGTCAATTCCTTCTATCATTTGAAGCGGTAAAGGGTCGGCTTTCATCTTATCGTTTGAGTTCATAAAGTGAACCTTGTCTTGCATATATTGCAAGGCTCTTTGTGGGAACATGCCAGCAAAGAATGCATATAACGTCAAACTGGATGGCGAGTTTAGGGGGTTACCTGACTTGATAACTGTTTCGATGTCGCCATCGGTGAGGAAATAGTAAATTAACAAGCCCATGAATACGGAAAAGATGATTCGTATGCCGACTGAATAATAAACTCCGGGTGTTAAATCTACAGTTGCGAGCCTTCTAAACAAAGCCTGGATAGACCAGATGTAGGATCCCATAAATGCGAAAGCTATGATTAACATTCCAAACATGGAGTTTTTAACATCTGGCGCTAGTGTATCTATATAGGCGATTGACGGGCCACGAAGAATTAGATCTAGCCCAGGCTCCCCGGCTATTCTTGAGCCAAAGATTAATACGATTGCGCAAAGGATTGTAATAATTGTGGCAAATGTAACCGGAAGGTAATAATCATGGGGTTCATATTCATCTTCTAATGATGGGAGGTAGGCAGGACCTTCGTCCTTTGAATAACCTAGCTGTTTCAACATTTCGCTGTATTCGGTTCTCTTTCTTTTTAGTCGAAACGTGAAAAAAGAATATGCAGTCCCCGGCATAAAGGCTGCCATAATAGCGACACCAAGTACTCCCATAATAATACGCAGGATTTCAATAGTTGCAGGTTCCATGCTTCTCCCTCCTTATTATTGGGTTCGAAATAAAAGTATAACAAAAAATATTTCGCTACTATGTGGTGAAATTCTTCGAGTAAAACACGACATAATTCTCTGCACAAAGTATCTATGTGAATTCAGAAATAACCGTCGGTCAGGGTCAGCATAAAATTTTCAAGATCGGCGTAATCCTGCATCGACAGGCCGAGCCCCATGTCGGTATGGTAGTTGAGCTCGTTGGCGATATCGTTTTCCACTTCAGGTTCGAAGATCAAGGAATCCGTCGCGGTAATGTCGTAATGCCGGATGACGTCGTTGAGCGTCGCGTAAACCCCATTGTGCATATAGGGCGTTGGTCAGCTCGACGTTGCGTAGCGTTGGCGTTCTGAATTTCCCCTGCTCGGCGGCTCGTTCGGCGGGCAGCGTGATCACAGGGCTGTCGCCGAGCCCGCCGTCCCTGAACGTATTATTGGCGACATAGGCGGGATTGTCGGTATTCACCGGGATCGCAATGTTGTAGTAATTGAAGTCGGTGAACAGCGAGCCGGTGGCATCCGGCGAATTAACCGTATGGCAGTTGCCACACTTGGCTGCGGTGCCCTTGAACAGATCGAAGCCCCTCTGTTCCGACGCGCTAAAGCTGGCGTTGCCGGCCATGACGGCGTCGAATTTCGAGGTGAAGGGATTCATTTCGCTGGAGGTTTCAAACACCGCGATGGCGGCGGCAATATTGTCGTAAGCCTGGTCGACGTTGCTGAAGGCGTCGGCCCCGAAAACCTCGGTGAATTCGTCAGCATAGCTGGCGTTCTGAACCTTGCTCACCACGGTTGCTTTGTCGGCATTATTCATTTCCAGCGTATTCAGAAATGGGGCCTTAGCCTGATCGACCAGCGTGCTGGCGCGCCCGTCGAGAAACTGTCCGCCGTGAAAGTTGGACACGGTAAGATCGGCGGTTTGCGTCACCTGCGCAACGAATTGCGGTATCAAAGATGCGTAGGCCGCGGTGGGCGCATTGCGGTTACCGAATTGGTTGGGCACGGATCCTTCCGATACCGGCGCCGCGGCGCTAACGTTGGGATCGGCGAAACCGGCCGCCGGGTCGTGGCAGCTGGCGCAGGATTGGTTGCCGTTGCTCGACAGGTCTTCGTCGAAGAACAGTTTTTTACCGACCGAGCGCATGCTGGCGCCGGATCCGTTGGCGTCATCATCGCCGCCGCTGCCGCCGCTGCTGCCACCGCAGTTCGCGAGTAGCATGGTGGAGACGAAGAAAATGAGGCTAAATGTCTTATTGATTGATGTTGTCATGTCGTCGGCGTTACCGAGTTGGCAGGGTCGATTTGTATCTACCATCCCTGTAGTCTAGTTTTAGTCAGAATTACCACAGGCAATACAGGCGGCTATTTCGACATATCTTGATATACATCAACTTAGGCCGTTAGTACCGCCGAATTGTTAAAATTGTCACAAGTTTCGGCCGGTTAACGCCGACCGACGCTCGATAGTTCGGTGCTGGTAGATTTCACTGGTTAATCGGGCAACTTCTAACGCTGCTCGGGGAGCGAAATCCGGGCACTCGATTTCGCCGAACCTCACCGTAAGGAAACTGGATTCTGGCACTGGCACTCAGGCTTCGGGCAGATCAGACAGCGGCTCGGAGACGATCGCGCGCCCGCGCGCAGTCATAGAATGTCAACTTCGCCGCTACGATGTTATTCTTTGCTCGAATGCCGCTCGAAACATGGATTTGAGGCCCGAATCCGAGGTGCCCCATTTTCTGCGGTTCTGTTTCGCAGATGATCTGCGCCTATGATAACAAGCAATAAATGAAGCCAACTATTATTCCCCGATACGGTCTTTTCCTGGCCGGGCTATTGATGACTTCCCTTGTGAACGCACAGTCCTGGACAGATGAAGGCGCTCGTGAATTCGAAGAGTTACGCTTACGGCAACTGCAGACTGTACAGGGCGATAGCGACATAACGGACTTTGTCAGCGACGGTTGCAGTGGTGGTCAATCGAAAAGCTGGGAGCTGTTAGCGCAAACATTACCGGGATTCACCAGCCATTTTGGCGATAAACCACCCTGGGAATCCTGTTGTGTGGCGCACGATAAAGTGTATTGGCGTGGTAGCACTGCGGATGGCTACACTAAACGTAAACTCGCAGATGAGGAGCTCAGGCAGTGTGTTGTAGCGACCGGGGTCGAATTTACCCCGAAAATTAGCAGCAGGTACGGGTTACCGGAAGAGAAGGTTCGAGAGGCGTTTTCGCTCGCGGCCGATCTGATGTACCAGGCGGTGCGTCTAGGTGGACAGCCTTGTTCCTTATTGCCATGGCGATGGGGTTATGGCTGGGACAACTGTGCGTTTGCGAGCATTGGCGATATCTCCGAAAAAGTTTCAAACCTTAAGTACGATGAGCATATTACGTTTTTTAACACCGCTGCCTGGCTTGATAGTGACAACGCGTATTGGCACATCCCCATACATGCCTGGATTTACGAACCGCAAAACAGTGTGGTGAGAAATGGCGCGATAGAGAGCCTGTTGAATTCCGGGTACGACCTGACAGTGACCCCGGAAAATGAACCGAATTTTCGCCAGCGTACTAACTTGCTGATCGCAGATAACGAGCGGGACAAAACCATTGTCATTCGAGTTGCCGGTCAGGATATTACGCTGCCGGCGTCAGCAGCAAACGGTAAAACTTTCACCATACTGAAGCTCCCGGCGGAGATGGTAAAAGCATTCTCCAACCGGGACCGCCTGGATTTTTTTGCAGTATTGCAGGATAACGATAAACGACAATTCAAGGGGCAGGTGAAATTGGTGCCCCGTCATGGCATTAGTGTTATCAGTGATATCGACGACACCATAAAGATCTCCGATGTCACCGACCACAAGCGATTACTTGATAACAGCCTGCTTAAGGATTTCCGGGAAGTTTCGGGGATGCCGAGGTTGTTTCATCGCCTGGCTGAACACGGTGTCACGATACACTATGTTTCTTCCAGTCCCTGGCAGTTATATGACCCGTTGTATGATTTTATACGTCGCGCGGGATTCCCCTGGGCAACGCTGGACTTGAAGGATGTGCGCTTCCGCGACGAGACCCTGTTCAATTTATTTAAAAAGGGTACCGAGACCAAACCTGGTCAGATTGAGCCGATTCTGCAACGCCATGCTGAACGTCAATTTATTTTAGTTGGCGATAGCGGCGAGCAGGACCCCGAGGTCTACGGCGATATTGCTCGCCGTTACCCGGCCCAGATCCACCGCATATTGATTCGAAATGCCGATAGCAGTAAGGCTGAAGATTTACGCTTCAAAGAAGCTTTTAAGCATATCGCCAGGCATAAATGGCAGCTGTTTGATCATCCCGGACAAATTTCCATTGATGATCTACTGGTTATGAAATAGACCGATACCCGGGAGACAGCAGTTACAGGTTTGCTCAAGCTTCGCGGTCCGGTTGCACCGGTAGCGTGAAGATAATCGTGCATCCCGTTTGCGCACCCTCGGATTCGATAAATTACAAACAGAAAACCTGCAGCCTGGAGAGATCCTGATAACCGGCCTGACACGAGGTCGGGGTTTCGGTGATAAGTGGCCGTAATAGCTCGGCCGCAGCAATTTCACTATTGAACGCAACTCACTGCACCGCAGAAGGGATCATCGATTGGCGCGACAGGATAATCGGGTTTGGTCACTTATCCTATATAACGTATATCGAATTCCACTTCTAATCCGACTCACTGTGAGGGGGCATTACTTATCAAGGCCCTGAAATCCATGTCAGACAACAAAATCAGAAATTACTTTAGACAGGCACTGGATGAGGCGATAAAAGCAGCCGAAGCGGAAGGCATGGCTAAAAAAGCAGAAAATGATATCAGGCTCGCAGCAAACATAGAGAAAATGAAGCCTTTAGTAAAACTAATTAACGCTTTAAATGACGAGCTTGGTGAGGTTGAGGGTCTTGCGATATTTCCTTATAAGTATAGTGAGGCGGTGATGATAGTCTCAAAAACACGCCACAATCACATCAATTGCTATATAAGACCACGTCACGATTCGGTATACAGTTACTATGAATCAGGACTGGGCCCAGATTATGAATTTATGATTTTGTCAGATTCAGTCGACGAAATTATGGCTAGAGTTATCGATCGAATTGGCAAACACATTTTTGCTTTGCAGGCTCGACCCGGGGATTAGCCCAGCACAAAGAAAATGAAATGAAAAATATCAGCTTTCGTAATGCTGCTATTGCAGGTCGTGAGCTTCAGGCTGAATCAAGTCGACAGTTGAGTTAGCCACTGCCTTGCCTGAGTGCATCTAGAAAAACCGGGAATAGGAAAAAAAGAAGCTCAGACTGGTGTCCTCGTCGGTGAGCGGGCTATCTGAAATATCCGGATCGTACCAGGTATGCTCAAAACCGAATCGGGTCAGTCCGTCAAAAAATGCTGGCGTCGTAACAGTGATTCCCAGGTTTTTGTTGATGGCGTCGTCGCCCTCGTAGCTGGGTCTGAAACTGGTCACTTCACTGTTTTTAACTCCGTAGTAGTAATCGACATAGCGACTATCCAGGTAACTGAGTCCGATACCCGGTTCGATAAAAAAGGACCCGCTGCGAAACACTTTGCTTAGTCCGGCGCTCAGTTCGCTGCCATTGGAACGACCTAGCACGTCATGCAGGCTTGACAGTTTAAGCTTCCAGTCATCTCTCGCATACTCGATGCCAAAGCCGAGGTCCAGGGAAGACTTGCGTTCATCCATACCGTCGAATACATCGCTATCAGATTCGTCATATCCCTCAAACCTGGGTTTTGCCTGAATCGAAAATGCCACGTCCCCCGATTGCAACATCGCGTAGCTAACAAAAGGGCCGAATATGCTTAACTTTTCTCCGCGGTAGCCAAGTATGGGTAAGAGAGTTACCCGCTGGTCGTAATCCTTGTAAATTTCACTTTTGACCGCCAGCCCAATACCATACAGGAATCCTTCGGGTTCGATACGTTCTCGCGCTTCTCCCCGGTTATCATCGCTGGCGGCAACTAAAACCGTGTGAAACAGGCTAACCAGCAGTAACGACAGGGTGACAAAAAGTTTGCTTGCCGGAAGCTTTGACAGCCTCCGATACCGAGGACCGGGCGCTGTCTTTACCAGGATACGGTTTACAAGCCGCACGCGATCATGAGCGGGTTCGTTCCACGGCGACATTAACTTTGGCGGTTTCATTTTGTGGCTGCCTGTTCGGTTACTACAGCAGGCTAACGGATCGCGAAGTAAAAGATTAAGCTGTATACGCTTCAGATAACTATTTGGATGATGCGCGAATATCCCCGCAGTAACAGGTCATCGAAATTCAATAAGACTGTGACATGCTGCAAACGAATCGATTTACCAGTGAAGTCCGGATCATCGTTGAACGCTTCAGTTGGGTCTAACTCGGCTGCTCTTACCTGAAATCGAGCCCCGCCAGGTGGGACTTTACGCCGTCAGAAATATATGAAACGTCGAGTCCTACAGAAATGATATCAACTGCCAATCCATTGAGCATATTTGCAGCTTCCGTATTGAACGAAAATGCCGCTGTCTTTTTACCAGCGCGTTTACACCTTTTAACTATGTCTTTAACGACATCGATGGTATCAACCCCGTAGGCGTCCGGTACCGGATTCTGTCGAAATGAAATAGAAAGATCACCGGGGCCGATAAGTACGCCATCGATGCCTTCGACTTCAATGATTTCATCCAGGTTATCGTAGGCTTCACGGGTTTCGATCATAGCCAGTGCAAGGGAGCACTGATCGAATTCATTGAGGTATTCGTTAGTGTCGATACCGTACAGAGAAGCTGCATGGCGTGGCCCGAAAGAACGGTTGCCCACGGGGACAAATCGCGTAGCTGAAACGAATGCCCTGGCGTCATCGGCTGTGTTAATCATTGGCGCGATCACGGCAAGCGCGCCAAAATCCATCACCCGTGAGGCCGTATCCCAGCGCGCCAGCGGAATCCGGACCAAAACTGCCTTACCTCGGGCTATCAGCGTAGCGATACCATCCTGAATACTGGTTTCATCAAAAAAACCATGCTGCATATCAAGAACGACCGCATCAAAATCGTGGTCAGCAATGGTTTCCAGGTAGCGCGTATCGGTAATACCACACCATCCCGAAAGGACGGTATCGCCAGCGTCAAGTATGTTTTTCAGGCGTCGCATTAATTCATTCTCAAATATTTATACAGGGCCTGAATACTATTATTCGATATCTTCGATGTACAGCGGGTAAAGAGAGGCACGGGATTCTTTACATTTTTGAATACATCGAGCCAGTCAAGACAGGTGCTGGTCAAAAAATGCCAGTGTGCGCGACCAGGCTAATTCTGCTGCTTCTTTGTTATAACGCCCGGTAGAATCGTTGTGGAAACCATGATTGACGCCTGGGTAGATAAAAGCCTGGTAATCCACGCCCTTTTTCTTGAGCAATGTTTCGTAGGCTGGCCAGGTAGCATTGACGCGTGGGTCCAGTTCGGCAAATTGCAGCATTAGAGGACCCTTTATATTGTCAACGACCGGGTCCTTTGCCGGCGTACCGTAAAAAGGAACGGCGGCGTTGACGGTACCGGGTAACGTTGCCGCCAGCATGTTGGTAACGTAGCCGCCAAAACAGAAGCCCACGACACCCAACTTGCCATTGCTCAATTTGTGAGCTTTCAAAAACTTCGCCGCGGCAATGAAATCCTGTTCGATCTTCGATCGGTCCAACGATTTTTGCATGGCCTTACCTTCGTCGTCGTTACCGGGATAGCCGCCCAATGGATGCAGCGCATCCGGGGCGAAGGCAATATAACCCTGTTTTGCGAGGCGGCGAGCCACATCCTTGATGTAGGGATTCAAGCCGCGATTCTCGTGCACAACCAGCACGGTGGCAGTCTTGCCGTTAAGTTTGCTCGGTCTTACCAGGTAGCCTCGACCTTCAAGATAACCATCCGGGGACTCAAATGTTGCGTAACTGGCATAGATGTCGGGGTCATTAAATGACACCTGTTCTGCCAGGGCATAGTTAGGTATCAGTGCGCCGGTAAGCAGGCTCATACTAATGCCGGCACCAGCGAGGGAAGCTAACCTGGACATAAAAGTGCGCCGGTCGATGTCGCCATGAGCGTATTCGTCATACCAGTCAAAGGCTTCCTGGGGGATCTTGATTTGTGTGGGCTCAGTCATTTTTGGGTACTCTGGTTTGGCCAGGGTTAAAAGATATCCTAATTCTGCCATTCCGGTCTATCACGGAGATGGTTTACTTATTTCAAAGGTATAAGGGTAAGCAAAGCCAGTTGCTAGCCGTCGATAGTAAGGTGACGCAAGTTGGCTGTCTTCATAGAAGACGCTGACAGGCTCCCTGATAGTGGCAACCTTCATATAGGCAGGTAAAGAATATCGCAGCCAAAACGGCTTTCCTTCGTTTGCTGAATCCAACCAGTCTATCAGTGCTGTGCCGAACAGCTATGAGTGGCGTTTATTTATCGCCGGTTGACGAAATTATGACTTCGTACTGTTCGATACCGCCACCATCATAAAACGCGTCTTTTTCCATTGGTTTTTGATGCGCTAGTTTAAAGTCTTCACTGCTGACCCAGTTCTGGAAGGCTTTTTCACTCTCCCAATGTGTCAAAACCACATAGGGGGTCTTCTCTGATTGAGGTTTTAATACCTCCATTAGAACAAACCCTGGTTGCTGGTTAATCTGACCTGCGCGGTTTCTAAATCGCTGTTCAAATTCCTGGCTGTATTGTCGCTTCACGAACACCCTGTTAGCTACCACATAACTCATTCATCACCTCGGGCTATTACTTCTATGTTGTGTTGATTCCCGGAAATTGATCATATCATCCTGTGCCTCAATCTCGGCTTTCTTCCCGATAGCGAGCCTTGAAACGAATGTTATGAGCTTCGTATTTTGACCATTAGCGGTCACTCAGTAAAGAGTCGATAATGTGTTATTAGATTAAAAACCTTATAGTTCTGCTGATAGGAACTCGAGCCACCCAGCTTGTGGAAAAAATAGTTGTACTAGTTAATGTGCAGAATATTAATTACACCAATAAGCAGTCTTATGAGTATAATTTTGATTACAATAAAGTTTTGCTCGAAGGTCACTTCAAACAGGAAGATAATAAAAGCGATTGCTTACGTCATAGATTGCGATGACGAAAAACAAAGACAGTTTCAAAATATACTTAGAGCGATTAGTTTTGAAGTAAAACTTAAACCATTCATCCAAAGGGTGGATGGATCAGCAAAAGGCGATCGGGATACGGGTATAACTCTCGATGCTATAGAGTATGCCAGGTATGCAGATGTGTTAGCATCCGGTGATGGGGGTTTTGATTTGCTGGTTGCTAAAATCCGGAAGTATCTAAATGCGTTAGTAGAGGCCTGCGGCGTACCTGAATTTACGTCTACTTCACTAGCTAGTTCAGCATTTAAATATATCCTGATTAATGAGAAATTTTTATTGGATGCATCGAAAAGATAAAAAGTATTCCTCACAAGCGCATGCAGGCGGACAAAGTGCCCTCCACGCGCCCATTTCACCGCGGATACGCAGCGTTAACTTTTTAAGGGAGGCCTTTTAATGCAGGATAAAATTACCATCGTACTTGATTACCTAAACCAGGTTAAGACTCGTTGTACCTACAATGCGGCGGCTAAAGCGTTAGGTATTACACCACAGGCTTTAAAGAAACTGCTGGGTGAGCGCAGGCCTGAAATCTCCTGGCTTGTTAACTCGGGAACCGGAGACCCGGCAGGGTACACTGACGACGAAAAACATCCGGAACTTTATCGCACAAAGCGTATTATTACATCAGCGGAGGTTTTGACACGGAATCTTCATTTGTAAAAAAGTTAACCAGGCGCTCAATGCGAAACCATAAAATCGGCGTGTATTAGCTAAATGTTACGTGTCTGAGTTGAACGTTCGCTATCGACCCAGTGGTTTCTCGAGACTTTGATCTTGTAAATGCTATGAAGAGCGCAATCGGATGGAAAATGCCGTATTCTAACCCCACCAATCCTGGAATTATATAAAAGAGAGTACGAATGGCTAAACCCAATTATGCTTTTCAAAAGCGCCAGAAAGAAATCGCCAAAAAGAAAAAGAAGGAAGAGAAGCTCCTGCAAAAAACAGGAGTAGCTGATGATCAGTCGCAGGACGTTCAACCTGTATCAGGCAAGGTCGATAAAGAGACAACAACTGGCGACACATAATAAATCGAATCAACCTGACACATTTTTCGTTCGCGCTGCTCACTACAAATGTTCAGGTTACTTGTAACGTCAATGGTCCGCTTGGGATCGTAGAGTTGTCCCTGGTGAACGGATTCTGAGGGTCTACTTTGGCGAAATTATTGTCGATGACTACGGCTAATTCCAAAGTTTGAGAATCTTTCCCTACATAGCCAGAGCAGTTTTCCCCTAACTGACACTCAAAAAGGAGAGCCCAGAGGCAATCTTCGGCCAGGAGCGTTCATTCGCGGGATGGTGCATGAACGATTCAGCAGTGGCCTAAACCGCCCTTGATAATCCTCGAATATAAAAATTACTTATTCGCTTTTATAATCCTGTTCGGATTAGTATTTTGCGTAGCCATTAACAAGGAAGGTAAGCAACAAGAAATATTTGGGCTTGCAATTGGGTGCTAGCTCACCCGCACGTTGCCACATCTACACTGTTTAGTTTCGTTGTCAAAACCTTCGAAACGAAATCTTTTCCATTCTGTTATCTGTTAGGGCAATTTAATAAACGTATTTGTTACCTGGGGAGTCGCAATATATGGGTATTTTTCGAAACATGGCTAGCGTAGCTGTCCTGGCGGTTCAGATAATCTTATTAAGTGGATGCCTCAAAACCGGTGATAACGGTGGCACGGCAGCCCCGGCCGAAAAACGTGAGCTAGTCACCCTCGAGCAAGGCTGGAATAATGATGAGCGCCTGGATTTTTACAATACTTCGCAGGGCTCGCAGCTAATTCCTTATGCCTGGTTTCTCGCGCTGGAACAAGCCGACAGCGAAGCGTTGTTCCGCGCTGACGATAATATCCGGCGACTGGGATACATCCCGCAGCAACCGATCGCGGGTCGTAATTCGGATGGCCTGCCCATCGGCTTCGTCAAGGACGACAATATAGAACCGTTCCTGCTTACAAAAATTTCGGCATCTCGCTTGTCCCCCGGGGCGGGGGCTCTCCAGTCGGAATACCAGGAGTGGCTGGGCCTGACCTGCGCCGCCTGTCATATCTCGGAGATTGAGCTAGACAAACACGTGCTGCGAATCGATGGCGGCCCGCCGCTATCCGACTTTCAGTCTTTAATCGAGGATCTCTCCAGGGCGTTGCAGGCTACCGTGGAAAATGACGACAAACTGACTCGTTTTGCGAAAAAAGTGCTGGCACAAGGAGGTTACAGTGAAGGCGAAAAGAAGCGTTTGCGACAGGAGCTAACCCCATTTATTGCCTGGCTCGATAATTACATCGAAATTAACTACGGTGGGCTTGTGACAGCCTATGGCTATGGCCGGCTGGACGCCTTCGGTGCGATCCTCAACCGGGTGACCTCAAGTTTTACCGGTATTGCGGGCAATGCGACACCGGCCAACGCGCCGGTTAGTTATCCCTTTCTCTGGAATACCTCCCAGTTAAGCTGGGTGCAATGGAACGGTTCCGCCAATAATCATATAGGTCGTAACGTTGGTGAGGTATCGGGTGTGTTCGCGGATACCGTGGTTAAAACTTCCGCTCCGGCTGAAATGTTTCGGTCCTCGGCAAAAATCATGAACCTGGATCGGCTGGAAAACTTAATGAGCCAGCTGGATTCTCCCAAATGGCAAGTGCCATTGCCGCCAATCGATCAGGACAAGGCGGCCGAAGGTAAAGCCTTGTTTGCCGAAAATTGTGTTTTTTGTCATGGCATTCGGGATGAGGATGGACAATTTCCGATGACCGATCCGAACCTGCTCGGTAAACAGTTCATCGAGGTCAATATGATAGCGCTCAACAGCATCGGCACCGATCCTCTGATGGCGATGAATTTTGTAAACCCGGCTCTGAATGTCGATCCGGGTGTAGTACGGAGTTTTCTCCCGGACAAATACCAAAATGCAGCAAAGGTGCCGCGCGCCGAGATGTTGTCGGCCGTGGTCAAGAATGTCATCGGTAAGCAAGTGGCCGCTTTTAGCCCACCGCTTGATCAGCAACAGTTGCTGGAATTGGCGGGATACCACCTGCCAGAAGACAAGGGCGGACCCGCGCCGCCGAACCTGGTTGCCTACAAAGCTCGACCATTAAACGGCGTCTGGGCGACAGCGCCTTTTCTGCACAATGGATCAGTCTCCAGCCTTTACCAACTCTTGCTACCCGACACTGAGCGGGAAAAGTCTTTCGATGTCGGCGGCAAAGATTTCGATGTTAAAAATGTCGGGTTTTTGTCCAGTGAGACGGGCAATCGTTTCAGATTCAATACGCTAGACTCAGCCGGCAAGCCGATTCCAGGAAACGGCAATTACGGGCACAGCGGCAATTTGCATACCGCCACCCGCGCTGCAGACGGGCAGTGGCGAAACTTCACCGATGAGGAACGTTACCAGCTGATCGAGTATATGAAAACGCTGTGACGACAGGCGTCATTTTTTTTGATGTCGAAAGAAAAATAGGACAGAGGGGCAATAGTAATGTCAGAAGAAATTCATTTAACAAGCTTTTGATAATCACTGCACCAGCACTGGTGGGTATTGGGCTGGTCGCCTGCGTAATGAAAGATCAGGGTACGAGACACCAGCAGAGCGATTTAATGCATGTGTTGCATCGATCGGTTGAACTGACAGCCAGAATCAGACCCTCTTATCGATGGAAGATATGCATCGCCTTCCTGCAATACCCCGTTATCCCTGTGTAAACCGGGGTTGCCATATTTTGCTAAGCCGCCAGCAGTAGCGGCTGATTGCGCACAACGAGGGGTTCAATCAGCGCCTTAATGGTATCAGTTGACGCAAATAGCACGTCTTCGACTTCAATACCATTTTCATCCATCCAGTTCGCAATAACGCCAGGGGGTAGTTTGTGCCTGACGCCGGGGAGAGATTCGAGTGTATGTGAGACCGCGATAACGGCGGCGAGATGTTGATAACATTGCATGTCCATTTCCTCCATCTGTTGAGATTTTGCCGTTTCGTATTCAGCGGGCATTCCGTGCCATGAATATTAACGAGCCGATTCGTGCACGCAAATTTAAGCCTGAAATATAAAGTTTTGATTACATTTGGTGCAATGTATGCGTCCAAATGGTGCGTTAGAAGGCGTAAACCGCTACACTGCGCCACCCTTTTTAGCCAGCCCTAATCCATGTCTACCGACTCCCCGATCACCAGCTTCGCCGATATGGCGCTGAAACAGCCGCTGTTAAAGGCTCTGAATGTCCTCGGTTACGAACTACCCACGGCAATCCAGGCACAAACTATTCCATTGTTGCTGGAGGGCAGGGATGTGCTCGGGCAGGCGCAAACCGGCACCGGCAAGACAGCGGCTTTTGCGCTGCCTATTCTTTCGAATCTCGACCTGAAACAAAAGGACCCGCAG
This sequence comes from uncultured Gammaproteobacteria bacterium, assembly GCA_963793595.1. Taxonomy (GTDB): domain Bacteria; phylum Pseudomonadota; class Gammaproteobacteria. Next base: position 51,459 of record CAWCBX010000143.1, read on the forward strand.
GTACTGGTGCTCGCGCCGACCCGCGAACTGGCGCTGCAGGTGGCCGAAGCATTTAAATCCTATGCTTCGCAAATAAAAAGTTTTCATGTCCTGCCGGTCTACGGCGGCCAGGAATACGGTACCCAGCTGCGCGCACTGCAACGCGGCGTGCATGTGGTCGTCGGTACCCCGGGAAGGGTGATGGATCACATGCGTCGCGGTAATTTAAAACTCGACAAATTAACCACTCTGGTACTCGACGAAGCCGACGAAATGCTGCGCATGGGTTTCATCGACGATGTCGAGTGGGTCCTGGAACAAATTCCCAAACAGCGCCAGATAGCGCTGTTTTCGGCAACCATGCCGGCGCAAATACGCAAGATTACCCAGCGCTATTTGCGCAATCCTGCGGAAATAACTATTAAGGTCAAAACCACTACCGCGGAAACGATTCGGCAACGCTACTGGCCGGTAACCGGTACGCATAAGCTGGACGCGCTGACGCGTATCCTCGAAGCCGAAACTTTCGATGCGATGCTGGTGTTTGTGCGTACCAAAACATCGACGCTCGAGGTCGCGGATAAGCTCGAGGCGCGGGGCTATCGCGCCGTTGCGCTCAACGGCGACATCGCGCAGAAAAATCGCGAACGCATCATCACCCAGTTGAAAGCGGGCAAGCTCGATATCCTGGTCGCCACCGACGTGGCGGCACGCGGTCTCGACGTTGACCGCATCAGCCACGTGATCAACTACGATATTCCGCACGATACCGAGGCCTATGTGCATCGCATCGGTCGTACCGGTCGGGCTGGCCGCCAGGGTGACGCGATCCTGTTCGTGGCACCGCGTGAAAGGCGCATGCTGCAGGCGATCGAAAAGGCGACCCGCAAGGAAATCGAGCTCATGGAGCTGCCCTCGACGGACATGGTCAACAATCGACGTATCGAGAAGTTCAAGCAACGCATCAGCGATACGCTGGCCGAGGAAGATCTGGGCCTGTTCAAAGGCCTCATCGAGCAATACCAGCAGGAAAAAGGGGTCGATACGCTCGATATTGCCGCGGCACTGGCAAAACAGGTGCAGGGTAGTGCGCCATTTCTATTATCGAGTAAAGCAGTTGCGAAAGCGGCGTTCGCCGCGGATCGCGATGATGCGCCTGGCGCCAGGAACCAGCGTCGAGACAAACCGCGAAACGCCGCGGATAGCGATGGTTCGACCAGCGCCAGAAACCAGCGTCGAGACAAACCGCGACACGTCGCGGATGGCGAGAGAAAATCACCCAGGCTGCAGACTGAACCGGAGAGTCGGGAAATGGAAGCGGGTATGGATCGGTTTCGCGTCGAAGTCGGCCACCTGCACAAGGTAAAGCCGGCGAACATCGTTGGCGCGATCGCTAACGAAGCTGATATCGACAGTAAATACATCGGTCGCATCAGCATATTCGACGACTATAGCCTGGTAGATTTACCTGAGGATATGCCGAAAGAATTACTGGCTGAACTGAAGAACGTTCGTGTCGTGGGTCAGCGCCTGAACATATCGCAGTTGAGTGGCAAAAAGAAGCAGGACAAAAACAAACCAGGCGCAGCAAAACCGCGTCGGGACAAACCCAAGCTCAGGCACAGGGATCAAAAGAACAAGGGTAAACCGAAGCGCGCCCGACAGAAGGAATAACAGGAAGCGCAATCACGTAGCCAGAACACGGTGCTGAATCGGCGCAGGTCCGTGTCACCGAGAGCCCCGTTTGCGCGGCATTGGCTGGATGTTTGTTGTATTATCACCGGCTTTTGCGGGGAGACAATCCGATGAAAGTATTAATCGATATTTGCGTGGTACCGATGGGTGTCGGCGTTTCGGTTTCAAAGTACGTGGTCGAATGCCAACGCATTTTTGAAGCCGCCGGGCTGAACCATGAAATGCATTCCTATGGCACCAATGTCGAGGGCGAGTGGGACAAGGTCATGGCCGCGGTCAAGCAATGCCATGAAAAAATGCATGAAATGGGCGCACCACGCTGCGGCAGTACCTTACGTGTTGGCACGCGAAACGATCGTGAACAGTCGATGCGCGATAAAATCGATAGTGTCTACAAGAAAATGGAAATCTAGCCGCGTGTGCTGAAAAAGCCTCAGCCGGCGCGATCCGGCGTTGAAAACCGCCTCAAAATGCTCATGTACTCGCGTGTACACTGCGCTTGCTGGACAGGACGTCCTACTGCCGCGAAGCCCAGGGATGGGCGTGAGCGGCGTTCGGCCGTTTTCGCCTTGTCTCGCACTCGCCTGAGACTTCTCCAGCGCACGCGGTGGTTGGTGGTTTCGGGTCGGGGTAAAACTTTTTAAAAAGTATTGCCTGAGCCGAAACTCCTTTTACAGGGCGTGATGCGAAGCTACATGTATCAGCTCGGCTTCGATTTCGGCGGAGAAGCAGGCAAAGATTACCAGCTCAACACTGTCGCACTGGTGCAGTGTCTGCAACGTGGACTCGATAGCGATTACCGCCGCCTGGGCGATCGGGTAACCGTAAATACCACATGAGATTGCCGGAAAGGCGATGCTTTGGAGCCCATGTTGTTCGGCCAGCAGAATGCTATTGCGGTAACAGCTGGCGAGTAACTCGGCTTCATTGGCAGTGCCGCCCTGCCAGACTGGCCCGACCGTATGAATGACATGCCTCGCCGGCAGCTGGTATCCCGCGGTTATCCTGGCTTCACCGGTTTCACAACCTCCCAGCGTCTGGCACTCGGCGAGTAACCCGGGTCCTGCCGCGCGGTGGATCGCACCACAGACTCCGGCGCCGTCGGCGAGGCTCGCATTGGCTGCGTTGACGATTGCATCGACGTCTAGCTGGGTGATGTCGACTTGCTGAATATCAATCTGGGGCATTGGCCTTCTCCATTTCTTGCCAGAACGCGGTTAGCGATTGTTCCAGCGAATCTGCATCTTTGCAATGTACAGGGCTCCAGTGGGCCGGCAAATGCCGCGCATAGCCGGATTGCTGAAACCGTCGATCGAGCAATACCACCACGCCACGATCCTGTTCGCCGCGAATTACCCGTCCGGCACTTTGCTTGACGCGAATCAGCCCGGGGAAGCGAAACGCGTAGTCGAAGCCATCGAGTCCCAGTGCATCAAAATCCTGCTGGATCAAGAGTTGCTCGGTATTAGCCTGGGGTAGTCCGACCCCGACAAGGATGGCGCCGATGAGTGCATCGCCCTGGTAATCGATACCCTCCGCGAAACGTCCGCCCATGATGGCGAAGCCGAGTTGACGCTCGGCATCGAAGAAGCGGGCCAGAAATTGCTGCTGCGCGGATTCGTCGAATTCACGCTGTTGTAACAGGCTGTCGATTTCAGGATAGAGCTCGCTGAATCGAGCGTGAACCTGTTGCATGAAATAGTAGGCTGAAAAGAAGACCAGGTAATTACCCGGGTGTGCGCGGTAACAGCGTGCAATCGACTCGCAAATGTTGTCGATATGCTGTTCGCGCTGGCGGTAACGCGTGTCCACGTAGGTACCGATTCGGACCGCGAGATGCCGTGCCGGAAACACCGCTTCGAGGACGCGGCTGCTGCAGTCCTGATCGAGCCCGAGCGCCTGCTGGAAATAGGCAGTCGGGGTCAGCGTGGCGGAAAAGCCACACACCGCGTGAAACAGCGGGTAACACTGCTGCAGATATTCGAATGCGTTGAGACACAACAGCTTCACTTCGCGGGTTTTGAGTGGTTTGTAGCCTAGCGTGCGATGGTGGTGGCCATACAATTGGCTGATGTTGCGAAAACGGAAGATGGCTTTGGATAATTCGAGGGTTTCACTGGCGACGTGTTTGTTGGATAAAATGTCGAAGCCGAGTTTCTCGCTGAAACGCTGGCTGGCTCGCAGCAGATCCTGCGGCATTTGCTCGGCAATCGACTCGTCTTCAGCCTGCGCGCGTAGCTCCCGATCAAGTGCCTGCTGCATTAACTTCAGCGCGGCTGCAATCGGTCGGCTATTGTCGGCCGCGATTGCTTTTTTGATCTGTGTACGGGTCAGGCTTGCCGAATACATGCCGCGCGCACGATCGATCAGGTTGTGTAGCTCGTCGATTAGCAGCAACTTGCGCCGCTGGTCGTTCCTGAAGTAGCTGAGTTGCACCAGCGGGTCGAACACGTAGTTAAAATCGCAGATCACGATATCGACCCAGGGTAGCATTTGTAAGCCAAGCTCGAATGGGCACAGGTTGAATTCTGTCGCGCTGGCCTGGATGTGGGCGACATCGAGTCTGCGCTCGCGTAACAGTTTTTCCCGGGCTGCCGGTAGTCGCTCGAAAAAGCCGAGGCATCGCCGGCAGCGTCCTTCGTCATCGATTTCGTCCGCATCGAAATTACACGGACAACTGCGCGCCTTGGCCTGGATCACCAGGTAGCTGACATCGGCTTGCATCAACTCGACCGCTTTCACCGCCTGCTGCTGTCCCGAAACCTTGGCTGACAGGTAAATAACCTGGTCGCATTGATCTTCGCCGATCGCCTTCAACGCCGGAAACAGGGTGCTAATGGTTTTACCTGAGCCGGTTGGCGCTTCCACGATCAGGCGTTGTCGATTCAGGATCGCGCGATAGACTTCAGCGGCAAAGCCGCGCTGCTGGTGGCGAAAACTGGCAAACGGAAACTCGAGGGCCTGCGCCTGTTCACGGGTGATTCTGCGTTGCTGATCTACCAGGCGATACCAGTGCAGATAATGCTGCAGTGTCTGGGTGACAAAGGCTTCGAGTTCAGCGCGGGTGAAAACCCTGCTGTGACGTTGTTCATGCTGTGAAAACAACGTCACCAGGTTGAGGCTGAGGTTGACTTCGTCGAGCTGGTGTTGTGCGGCATAGCAGGCGCCGTAACACTTGAGCTGTGCCCAGTGCACCGCGTCATCCGCCTGGCCGGTACCATGCGCATACACGGTTTTGATTTCCTCGATGCGTAGCGGAGTTTCGTCGGTAAACACGAGATCGATACGCCCACCGAGCTCAATGTCGAGATCATCGATTCGGGTCAGCAGTTTCACCGCTGCCTCGGCCTCGGCTTCGGCGCGGTAACGTCGTTGAATTTTCTGGTGG